>JAFRWN010000149.1 GCA_017437965.1 Lachnospiraceae bacterium | reverse complement strand
GAGGGCAAATACACCTGCACGATATCAATCGACTGCAAAACAATTCTTCCGAAGCTTAAGGACATGAACCCGAAGCTTAGAAAGTTGATACCTTCGGACGGCGTGATCCTTTCGGGTGAGACGGTGCATTTTAATGAGGGCGACAGCGTTTTTGATGTGCTGAAAAGGGTTTGCCTGGAAAAAGACATTTCGCTGGAATATTCCTATGTTCCGGCCTTCAAGACCGTATATATTGAGGGGCTTGCGGACCTGTATGAATTTGACGGAGGAAATCTGTCGGGCTGGCAGTACTCGGTAAACGGTGAATATGTGATGCTCGGCTGCTCGGCAAAAACAGTCTCGGACGGAGACGTGATAGAGTGGTGCTACACCTGTGACATGGGCAGAGATTTATAACGTATGAGGGCACTTATGGCAAATATTCCGAAAATCAAACCCGGTTTTCTTACGGGCAGACATCCCCTTTGTCTGCTCGTCTTTTTTGTGTCCGTAATCTGCATTTCCATGTTTTCCGGAAGTCCGATGGTGCTTGCCGTATCCCTCCTCTTTTCACTTGCAACTCTTGCAAAGCTTAAAGGCATCAGGGGGATGCTACGCTTCCTCAGATTGATGCTCATTCTTGCGTTCCTTACCGCTGTGATCAACCCTCTTTTCAATCACAGGGGCAGGACGATAATCGCCCGTTTTAAAAACGGCCAGCCGCTGACACTTGAGGCCTGCTTCTACGGGCTTTATGCGGCAATGATACTGATTTCGGTGCTTACCTGGTTTTCATGCTTCAACCACTGCTTTGATACCGATAAGCTTCTTTATATATTCGGCAGGCTCTCGCCGAGACTGTCGCTGATGCTTTCCATGGCCCTGCGCTTTGTGCCGGAATTTACCGCAAAGGCAAAGGAAATCTCGAAAATGCAGAGGATGCTTTCCGGCAACCGGAAGGGCTTTGTCATAAAAATAAAAAACGGAGTAGCGGTGTTCGGGGCGCTTCTGACCTGGGTGCTTGAAAGCTCGGTGACGAGGTCCGAAAGCATGAGGATGCGTGGCTACGGAGTCACGAAAAGGAAGATGTACTCGATCTTCAGATGGGAGACGGAGGATACGGTCTTTACGGTTTTAGTACTGATTGGTACTACGGCGTACCTTGTGCTCTTGTCCGAAGGAAGCTTCAAATTCTGGTTCTACCCATACATTTATGGAAACATTTCGTCGCCCGGGGCGATACTTGGTTATATCATTCTGGCGCTTTTAATGTGCCTGCCGTTAATTTTTGATAACAGACTGACAGGAAGGAGGATAAAAGAATATGTCTGAGCCTGGCATTAAATATAACAAGGGCGAATTCATACTCATCTGCGGTGAAAGCGGCAGCGGAAAGACCACGCTTCTAAAGAAAATGAAAGAAGAGCTCGGACTTTCTGCAGGCTACGTCTCCCAGAACATACGCGAGAGCATGGTGACCGACAAGGTATGGCATGAGCTTGCCTTCGGCCTGGAAAACCTCGGCTATCCTTCCGAATTCATCAGACGACGCGTGGCTGAAATGAGCTCCTTCTTCGGCCTTAACGATATTTTTACAAAGAAAACCACCGAACTTTCAGGCGGTGAGGCGCAGCTTGTCCTCCTTGCATCCGTCATGAGCATGGAGCCCGAGGTGCTGCTTCTTGACGAGCCTACCGCCATGCTTGATCCGGTTTCCGCCGAAAAACTGATTTCGATACTTGAAAAGATACATAATGAGCTCGGTACCTCGATAATCATTGCGGAGCACCGTTTTTCAGGTCTTCTTTCGTTTTGCGACCGTATGGTATTCCTTCAGGATATGCAGGTAAAAAAGGACGGAAAGGTAAGTGAGGTCTGCGACTATCTTTATGAGAGCAAAAATAATTTTTATGCTTCACTGCCTGTCTATGTAAGAGCCTTCTATGAGCTTTCGGCAAAGGATATGGGCATGGAGCTCCCTTTGTCTGTTAATATGGGTAGGAAGCTTGCGGACTATGACCACGCGGGTCTTGAAAGTTTTCTTGCCAAAGAGTACCGGACAGAGAAAAAGAATCAAAAGGGTGAGAAGGTGCTCGAGCTTAAGAAGATTTCCTTCGCCTATGAAAAAGGAAAAGAAGTGCTCGACAGAATGAGTTTGGCGTTTTATGCCGGCACGATCACAGCGCTTCTCGGTGCAAACGGCAGCGGAAAAACCACCCTGCTTAACATTATCGCAGGAATGGAAAAGGATTTTACCGGAAGCATTTCCGCTAAAAAAGGCAGCAGGATACTGCTACTTACCCAGAATCCGAGGCTCATGTTCATGAAGGACTGCATACGTGAAGAGCTTATGGCCTTCAACAAAATGAATAAGGACAGGCTTTCGGAAGAGGAGCTTAACGCGGTCTGCAAAGAATGCGGGATAGAGCATATCCTTGACAGGCACCCTTACGACGTTTCGGGCGGCGAGCTTCAAAAGGCAGCGCTTGCAAAAATACTGGTCGGAAGACCTGACATCATACTTCTTGACGAACCGACAAAGGGAATGGAAAACCATTTCAAAACTGAGTTTGCAGCCCTGCTCGGCAGGCTTTGCGAAAAAGGCATTACGGTCATAATGGCGAGCCATGACCTTGAGTTTGCGGCTAAATATGCCGACAGCTGCCTGCTTCTGTTTAACGGAGATATCATAAAAAGCGATGACAGCGACGATTTCTTCTCGGGAAATGAATTTTATACGACGGATGGAAGGCGTATGCTGGGGTCGGGAAAGAAGGATGGAATACTTTCAGGCGTTACAAGAACCAACTGCGGTAACTCTGAGGGGCATGCGACAAAAGCAAAAAGCATCAGACTCCCTGTACTCCTTATGCTTGTCACGGTATTTCTTCTCGTGCCCGCGACCGTATTTTTCGGCTCGGTAATGCTTGACAACCGCAAGTATTATTTTGTATCATTACTTGTAATGCTTGAGCTTCTGCTTCCGGCATACATAATCTATGAAGCAAGAAAGCCCGGCGCAATTGAAATTGTTGTGATCGCGTCGATGTGCGCACTGACGGTTACCGGCCGTGTGATCTTTTATATGCTTCCGACAATCAAGCCCGTAATTGCACTTGTTATGATGGCGGGCCTGGCCTTCGGACCGCTTGACGGAATGATAGTCGGGGCAAGCTCGATGCTTGTGTCCAACATGTTCTTCGGACAGGGCCCCTGGACCCCGTGGCAGATGTCGGTGTTTGCGCTTATCGGCTTCCTTTCCGGACTTATCGGACGTAACAAAAAAGTGCGCGACAACCGTTTGATGATGTGCACCGTGGGAGTTCTCATGACAATAGTTATCTTCGGCGGAATAATGAATCCTGCCTCGATCATCATGTATGAGCCGGATTTCAACGGAAACATGATAAAGACCGCCTACATGACAGGCTTCCCGCTCGATCTTCTGACCGCAGCCTTTACCGCCATATTCATATGGTTCGGTTTAAAGCCCGTGATGAAGCGCTGCGACAGGGTCAAACGATACATGAATTAGAGAGAAAAGAATGGGAAAAAGTAAAACAAGCCCTAAGGGCGTTATCATGCTGATGCTTACGGCACTGATCTGGGGTTCATCCTTTGTAGCCCAGAGCGTCGGCATGGAAAAAATCGAAGCCTTTACCTTCAACGGCATCAGGACTTTGCTTGGTGCCGCTTTTCTGCTGCCTTTTATTGTGGTAAGGGAGCGTACTGCGGCTAAGAAAATGAGCGACCAGGAGAAAAAGGAGAAGAGGGAGATCAACAAAAGGACCTGGCTTGCCGGAATTCCCATCAGCATAGTCTTTTTTATTGCCTGCAATTTCCAGCAGTTTGCTTTTTACTATTCGACGGCCGGAAAGATTGCGTTCGTGACGGCACTCTACATGTTTTTTGTGCCGATACTCGGGCTTTTCATCGGCAAAAAGGTGCGGGCGCTTACCTGGCTTTCGGTGGTCATGGGTTTTGTCGGGCTGTATTTCCTCTGTGTAAATCCGGATGATCTTAAGGACATCAACAAGGGAGACCTGCTGGCTCTTATATGCGCCTTCTTCTATGCGATACATATACTTCTGCTGGAAAGAAATGCTGAAAAAATCGATGGGATCAGGCTTTCGGCCATACAGCTGTTGCTTTCGGGAACCGTGACCTGCGTGCTCATGTTCATTTTTGAAAATCCTGACATTTCTGCGATAAAGACAGCCGCCGTGCCGATCATGTACGCCGGAATCATGAGCTGCGGCGTTGCCTATACCTTTCAGATCATCGGCCAGAAATACTGTGAAGCAACTATCGCCTCACTTATTCTGTGCATGGAATCGGTTTTCGCGGTGCTTGCCGCAGCACTTCTTCTCCATGAAACGCTCTCCGGCAGGGAAATCACAGGCTGCGTGGTCATGTTTGCGGCAGTAATCCTGTCACAGGTGGCGGAGATTAAGAACTCCCGGTGACTGATGCTTTTTATCCTTGTTTTTACCTCCCCTTTGTGCTATAATATTTACAGTTTTATATCACAAACAGGAGGTATTATTATGGGTAAAAATCCTTATTCGGGCACAAAGACCGAGAAGAATCTGTGGGAAGCCTTTCAGGGCGAGTCCATGGCAAGAAACAAGTACACATATTTTGCATCGGTGGCAAAAAAAGCCGGCTATGAGCAGATAGCAGCGCTTTTCCTTAAGACTGCGGAGAATGAAAAGGAGCATGCAAAGCTGTGGTTTAAGGCACTCGGAGAACTCGGCGATACTCCCGCAAATCTTCTTGCGGCAGCAGAGGGTGAGAACCATGAGTGGACCGACATGTATGAGAGAATGGCCCGTGAGGCTGAGGAAGAGGGCTTTACCGAGCTTGCAGCCCAGTTCAGAGGAGTTGCCGCAATCGAAAAGGAACATGAGGAAAGATACCGCAAGCTTCTTTCAAACATCGAGGCAATGGAAGTGTTCAAAAAGAGCGGCGTAATGGTATGGGAATGCCGTAACTGCGGTCATATCGTTGTCGGAACCGAAGCACCCGAGGTATGTCCCGTATGCAACCATCCTCAGAGCTTCTTCGAAGTCAGGGCAGAGAACTACTAGAAACCAAGCCGGGCTTCCGGCAGTTATTCATAGAAAGGAAATCAAAAAATGGACAAAATCAAAGAAATCATCGAAAATATCGTAAACAAGATCAAGGGCGATCCCGCTTCCTTAAAGAATTTCAAGGACGATCCCGAAAAGACTGTTGAAGGCCTTGCAGGTGTGGATATCCCCGACGGAGCAATGGACAAGGTTGTTGCAGGCGTAAAGGCTAAGCTTGCTGCAGACGGAGACGGTGACGGAGACGGCGGTATCGTAGGCAAGATCAAAAGCCTGTTCTGAAGTTTTATGATCATGAAAGCTGCCGCAGACCGAGGGTGTGCGGCGGCTTTTGCTTTATGGAGTTGTCATGAAAACAAAAAAAGAGAATACGCAGACACAGTATGAGCTGGTAAGAGAGCTCATGGAAAAAAATATGCACATAACAAGTGCCGAATCCTGCACCGGAGGAATGATCGCAGCAAGCATAGTGGATGTGCCGGATGCTTCAAGGGTTCTCTCTTCGGCGCTTGTTACTTATTCGGAGGAGGCAAAGACAAAGCTGCTTTCGGTGAGGCCGGAATATATCCGGCAGTTCGGTGTCGTGAGTGAGCAGGTGGCCGCCCTCATGGCTCTCGGTGCCGCAAGGAACGCAGGTGCCGAGGCTGCGATTTCTACTACAGGGGTAGCCGGACCCTCGGGAGGCAGCAAAGAAATACCGGTGGGAACGGTCTGTTTCGGGTTTTTCCTTGACGAAAAGGTAACGACGGTTACCGCGCGTTTTGAAGGCGACCGAAACACTGTCAGAGAGGCCGCAACAGAGTTCGCGCTCAGGAAAATGCTTGAGCTTGTTAAAAACCGGGCATAATTGTTTGCCGAGCAAAGGAGGAAGGTATGAACGAGAATATACAAAAGCTTCAGGAATGGATAGACGGGTCGGAAAACATAGTGTTTTTCGGCGGAGCAGGGGTTTCAACAGAAAGCAAGATTCCGGATTTCAGAAGCACGGACGGTCTTTATAACCAGAAATATAAATATCCGCCCGAGACCATTATCAGTCACAGCTTCTACAAAAGAAACCCGGAGGAATTCTTCAGATTCTATAAGGACAAGATGCTTTATCCGGATGCCGAGCCCAATGCTGCGCATCTTAAGCTTGCCGAACTTGAGAAGGCGGGAAAGCTTAAGGCAGTGGTAACACAGAACATTGACGGACTGCACCAGAAGGCCGGAAGCGAAACGGTCTATGAGCTGCACGGAAGTGTTCTCCGCAATTACTGCGAGATCTGCGGAGCATCCTATGACCTTGATTATGTCGTAAACTACGACGGCGTTCCGAAATGCAACCAGCCGGGCTGCCATGGAACCGTAAAGCCCGATGTCGTGCTTTATGAGGAGGGACTTAACGGTATGACGATAGATGCTGCCGTTCGTGCGATCGCAGCAGCGGATATGCTTATCATCGGCGGTACCTCGCTTACGGTTTACCCGGCTGCAGGCTTTGTGGACTACTACAGAGGGAACAAGCTGGTGCTTATCAACCGCGACGAAACTCCGATGGACTACCGTGCAAACCTGATAATCAGGGACAAGATAGGCGAGGTCTTCTCGGCTATAAAGGTTTAAGAAATCTTAATAAAAAAGCGAAATATCGTAAAGCTTTTCGCTTGAAAAATAATCAAAAGGATAATATAATCACTCCTGCAGGCTTCGGAATGCATTTCCCCGGACCTGCAGGAGGCTTTTTTTATGGAAAACAGAGAAAATAGTTCGAAAAAACAGTTTACTGTTCTTATTGTGGTAATACTTTTGATGTTTGTTACCGTATCGGTGCTGTTAGCAGTATCCATGAGCGGTGAGAATAAGAGCCGTGAAAAGATCGACAAACTGAATGATGAAGTAAGCGTACTGAAATCAGCCGTGCAGGACAATAAGCAGGCTCAGAATGAAAATGCAAATGATGAACTGAACAAAAAACTGGATGAGATCAGGGAGTATGTGGAAGCCCTGAAAGAAACTGTAGAGGCTGAAATGGGCGGTGATCTGGCTCAGGAAAACGACGTGCCCATACATGGCGGATATATGATAAAATCCACCGAGGCAATTTCGGATGCCTATAAAAAAGGTGATGATTCCGCTCTTAACGATGATGAGAAGGCCTGCCTTAAGCTTGCCGAGAAGGTTCTTAAGAGCATAATAAAGGACGGCATGAGCGACTATGAGAAGGAGTTGGCCGTTTATGAGTGGATAAGGGACAATATCAAACATGATGACGGCGTGACCGTGGCTATACCCACAGCCGCAAGTGCGGTTGACAATCCTTACGGCGTTCTTGCGGGTAAAAAGGCCGTATGTGTAGGCTTTGCGACTACTTTCAGACTGATGATGAACATGCTTGACTATGACTGCATGGTTATCCATGACAGTGACAGGGTTCATTCCTGGGACCTTATAAAGCTTGACGGTGAATGGTATCATGTAGATCTTTATTCGGACGCCGAAAGCAAGACCTACAATCATTTCAACCTTAATGACGCTGCCATGGAGTCAGACTGGAACACTGAATTCTTTCCTGCAGCAACGGGCTTTAAATATAGCTATGCCTATGTGAACGCAGAGGATTTTAAAAGCCTTGAGGATGCTTCAAAAAAGATGAGGAATATCATCGAGGAGGGTGAGACCGCAAGCTTTTATGTGCGCTTAAAGGGAGACAAAGCCGGTGTAAACACAGCACTGCTCGCTTATGTCTCTGACAGCGTTACAAATTATGTCGATGAATCCGAGCTTGGCATGAATACCTTCGTAAATTACAGGGTGATCTACGTCAGTGAAAAGGAATATATCTTCTCGTTTATGGTAGAGGTAGAAGAAGAGGACGACGATAATAATTTTGGTGATGACGAGCCCTCGGAAAAGGAAATAGAGGAGGCTGACAAGGCCTTTAACAAGGCGTTTTCGGATTTCTTCAAAAAGCATGAGCAGAGAGACGACTGGGACGATGACGATGATTATAATTGGACTAACGGAGTAGGCTGACAGGTGGTGCGTATGAAGAAAAAAATATTGTGTTTAATGCTTGCACTGACTTTAAGTGTGGGCTGCTTTGCGGCCTGCGGCTCTGAAACAAAAGAGAGCGGATCGGAAAGTAAGTCTGAGAGCCCGGCAGCCTCGGATGAGGATGGGCTCGCTACCGTAACTCCCGCACAGCCTGAGGAAGACATATCCGCTGTAATAAAATCCCTTAAGGAAAAAATGCTTGAGGCCGACAGCGGGCTTCCGGCAATGAGTGTTGTTAATAGCGACAGCGAAGGTGCAGAAAGCCTCTTTGAATATCTTGCTCTTTTTGACTACAGCAAGGTTCAGGGTTATTTCTTTGCCTATGCGGCAGAGGGTACGGCCGAGGAGGTAGCACTCGTAAGGCTTTATGATGAGGCGGACAAAACAGCCCTTAAAAAAGCTCTCGAGGAGCACAAAAAGACCAGGGTTGCCCAGTTCAAGCAGTATAAGCCTGAAGAGACGGAGCTTGCCGAATCGGCAAAAATAATAGACGATGGCGTATATGTACTCTACATCGCCTGCAAAAATCCCGATGAAGTAAAGAAAGCATTTACAGATTCGGAAAAATAAGTTATAATAAGCATTCGGGGGTCTGTAAAGCCCCCGAATTATAATTTGAGAGGTTCATGAAGTGGTTTTTTCGGGAATACCCTTTTTATTTTACTTTTTTCCGCTTTTTCTGCTGATATACTTTATCAGCCCGGGTAAGCTGAAGAACATCGTTATACTGATCTTCAGCCTTATTTTCTATGCCTGGGGCGAACCTATTTATATTTCACTCCTTCTTCTTTCTTCGGTAGTGGATTATATGAACGGCCGTATGCTTGAAAAGTTTGACGGACAGAGGGGAAAGCAGCGTATTTTCCTTATCATCTCGGTAGTCGTAAACCTGGGGCTGATGGGTATTTTCAAATATGCCACCCTTTTCATCACTTCAATAAATTCTGTTTTCGGCACCCATATCAAGGATCCGAAGCTGGCGCTTCCTCTCGGTATCAGCTTCTTTACCTTCCAGACCATGAGCTATTCGATAGACGTTTACCGCAAGAATGTGAAGGCTGAACATAATTTCCTTGATTATATGTGCTATGTTTCGATGTTCCCCCAGCTAGTTGCGGGCCCCATCGTCCGTTACGAGGACGTTGCAAGGGAGCTTAACCACAGGACTATGAGTCTTGACAAGGTAAGCGACGGAACCGCAAGATTTCTTATGGGCCTTTTCAAGAAAGTGCTTCTTGCAAACCAGATAGGATCCCTCTGGGACAAGGCACTTGCAGCTTCCGACCGTTCCTTTGCTTTTGCATGGCTCGGTCTTCTTGCCTTCACTTTCCAGATCTACTTTGACTTCTCGGGCTATTCCGACATGGCAATAGGCATGGGAAAGATCATGGGCTTCAATTACCCCGAAAACTTCAATTATCCATACATATGTAAGAGCGTCACGGATTTCTGGAGACGCTGGCACATGACCCTGTCGACATGGTTCAGGGATTATGTATACATCCCCCTCGGCGGAAACCGCAAGGGCATGAAGAGGCAGCTTTTAAACCTGATGATAGTCTGGGGACTTACGGGCTTCTGGCACGGTGCCTCATGGAACTATCTGCTCTGGGGTCTTTACTACGGAATAATACTGATAATAGAAAAGCTTACGAAACTTCCCGAAAAGCTTCCCGTGTGGCTTGACCATATCATGTCGCTCATCATTGTAATGTTAGGCTGGATGATATTTGCGGTTGAAGACATAAAGAAGCTCGGAAAATATGCCACCCAGGTGCTTGGCTTCGGTGCAAAAGGCTTTGCGGACAGTACTTTCTTCTATCAGCTGCGTAACTACGGCGTGATCATACTGTTCTGCGCTCTGCTTTCAATGCCCGTCTATCAGAAGCTTCGCGCCTATGGTGAGAAAAACAAAAAGGCAGGAGATGTGCTTACGGTATGCGGAGTGCTTGCAGGCTGCGTTCTGACGGTGGTCTGCATTGCGATGCTTGTTGCCGACAGCTATAATCCTTTCCTGTACTTCAGATTTTAAGGAGGTGTGAGATGAGAGAACGTTTAAAACTTATGCTTGCAGCCTTCGCAATCCTGTTTTTCGCAGCCTGCGGCATACTGACACTTGTGCTTCCGGACAAGGATTTTTCCGAGGATGAAAACAGGGTACTGAAGCAGAAACCCGAGCTTACGCTCAAAAAAGTTGTGAAGTCTGACTTCCAGACCGAGCTTGAAGAGTATTTCAGCGACCAGGTAGCCTTCAGGACCGATTTCATGAAGGTTTATGCCGCAACCCAGATCGTAGAAAGAAGAACGGACTATAACGGAGTTTATGTCTGTGATGATGACTGGCTGATCGAGGTTTTTGAGGAGCCCAGGAATACCGAAAGAAATATTGAAAGATTTACAAACATAGAGACAAAGCTCAGTGACATGGGCGTGGACTGCACTCTGATGCTCGTTCCTACCGCCATCACTCTCTACCCCGAGGTACTGCCTGCCGGCGCAAAGGAGAACAACAAGCAGCTTGAGGTGATGGAGCAGGTTTATTCACAGAGCAAGATGAGAAACATCAATGTTCTCGACACGCTTAAGGATACCAAGGAAAGCACCCAGCTTTACTATAAGACCGACCATCACTGGACAACGGATGCGGCCTATGCCTGCTATGTGAAATACTGTGATGAGCTTGGCTTTACCGCACAGGAAAAGGATGCCTTTGACATAAAGGTGGTAAGCGATCACTTCTACGGAACCATTTATTCCAAGGCCCTGACCCCGTTCCAGCCCTATGATAAGGTAAAAGCCTACAAGCAGAGCGAGGAAAACCTTGAAATTGTATATGATGACGGCAAGGATGACCATAAATCCCTCTATTCTGAGGAGTGGCTGTCAAAGAAGGATAAATATTCCTACTTCCTTGATACCAACAACCATTTAAAGATCGAGGTTACAAACAAGAATGTAAATAACGGCAGGGTACTTCTGGTTGTGAAGGATTCATATGCCAACTGCTTTGTGCCCTTCCTTGTAAATCACTTTGAAAAGGTTATTATACTGAACACCAGATATTATCGTTCGGGTGTTGCAAAGGCAGCCGAGCAGTATGGTGTTACGGATGCGCTTTTCCTGTTTAATCTCAATACCTTCGATACCGAGTCGGCTATTGCGGGAATATATTAAGGGAAAAGCTTGGGAAAGGAAAAGGATATGGAAGGGAAAAAGAAGAAAATCATTGCTGCGGTTGCAGCAGCAGTTTTACTTGCCGGCGTTACGGCAGGCGGAATTGTTTTAATGCATGCAAAGGGCAAGGTAAACAGCGAAAGCACGGATATGGACAGGATAGCCAGTGCCGACGAGGCATCTCCCGATACGGCTGATTCTTCGGATACGAAAGATATGATCGCAAGCCTTGATGACGCGGACAGGGTAACACCCACATCCACGCCTACGGATACTCCGACACCTGCGCCCACGGACACACCCACCCCGACGCCGACATTTACGCCGACTCCCACACCGACAGATACGCCGACACCGACCTTTACCCCGGTTCCTACGAAGCCTCCGACACCGAAACCTACAAAGGCGCCTACAAAAGCTCCGACGAAGGCACCCACAAAGGCGGTTACCAAGGCACCGACGAATACACCTACACCGAGGCCCACACAGACACCTGTTACGATCATGCCCGAGAAGAACATGCTTGGCATTAATTTCAAGGAGCTTGCCACACAGGATACGGGAATCTATAAAACAATTGATTCCTATTGCGCAAGCCTTACCCCGTCAAGCAAGAATTCATATACGGGTCTGTTTGCCGGCAAAAACCTGATAATGATATCGGCAGAGGCTTTCTCGGCAGAGGTTATTGATGAGAAGCTGACACCGACCCTTTACCGGCTTGCCACAAAAGGCATCAATTTTACCGATTATTACCAGACCTGCGGAGCAGGTACGACCGGCGGCGAGGTAATGAACATACTTGGCGTCCTGCCCTATAACAGCGGGGATTCCATGCTTGTGACTTCGACATGGAACAATTACTTTACCATGGGAAGCCAGCTTAACCGCCTCGGCTACTATGGAAAGATGTACCATAACGGATCGTACACCTTCTATAACCGCGACAAGACCCATATCAATCTCGGCTATTCCGACGGCTTTCTTGCCAAGGGCAACGGCCTGGAAAAGCTCCTTAAGGATAAATCGGGGATTTCGAGCGATAAAGATATGATGGAGGCAACGCTTCCCCAGTACATAAATAAAGAGCATTTCAATATTTACTACATGTCCATAAGCGGTCACAGCGAGTATAACCCAAGGCATAAATTTGCCAAGAAAAACTGGAGCAGGGTACAGAGCCTGACATTTTCGGAGACTGTAAAGTGCTATATCGCAGCTCAGCTTGAATTCGAGGATGCGATGGCTTACCTTGTAGCACAGCTTGAGGCCAAGGGCATTGCCGACGACACGGTCATCTGCATCGGTTCGGACCATTATCCTTACGGCCTTAACATGACCCAGTGCAGGGAACTTTTCGGCCTCCCTCTCAACAAGAATATGAACATATTCCAGAGGGACCACAACCGCCTGATAATATGGAGCGGCTGTCTTGAAAAAGAGGAACCGATTGTTGTAAACGATCCTACTTCAAGCCTTGACATACTTCCTACGCTCTCGAACCTTTTTGGTACCGAGTGGGATTCAAGACTCCATCCCGGCCGCGACGTGTTCTCGGATGCCATGCCTCTTGTTTTCTTCCACGGAAATGACTGGAAAACAGACAAGGGAATCTATGTCAATGGAAAATTCACTGCAAATGCCGATGCAGGAACGCTTCCGGCTAACTATGTTGCAAATGTAAAGGCAATAGTTACCAAAAAGAAAGCTATGTGCAAAAACCTGCAGACCGTGGATTATTACGGGCATCTGGCAGAATGCGGTGCGCTGAAATAGGCCGGATATGATAAAAAAAACGTATATGCTATTGCAAAAAACAGGGTGTTTATGGTAAAATTACACTGTATTACTGTATATGTCGGTAATATGGTGTATTTTTATTTGCACAAAATAAAGAAGGATGAACATGAGAGAACAATATATAGGTGTTCTGGTGGTTTTTGCGGTACTTCTTCTTGTATGTTTTATAAGATCTTTTGCTCACAAGGGGATCATTGCAAGGGATGTCAGATGCCTTCTTATAACAATAGAAATCGAACTCATAGGCCATGTTCTTATTGCTTCAGCCGCAAGCAAGGCTCTGAGCGGCTTGGGTTACTACGGCTATCTTATCGGTTCGGACTGGATGTTTTTCTTCGGCGTATGTTTCATGATCGATTTCTGCCATTATGAGGAAAAACTGGGAAGGCTCAGAAAGGCCGGCTGCATAATCATTGCTGCCGATACTCTTTCGATGCTCATAAATCCGTTCCTGCAACATGTTTTCACCCTGAAGGAGACCTTGCTTAGCGATGATGACAAGATCTATTACAAGCTTTCGTCGAATATAGGCCATTACGCCCATCTGTCGATAACCTATCTGTTTTTTGCGGGCATGCTCGTTATGGTTATCGTAAAGGCGGCAAAGACTCCCAAGATATATTTCGAAAAATACATAGTGATAATCCTAAGCCTCATAATCACCGCGGTATGGGAAACAATGTATGTTTTTATGAACAAACCCATCGACAAATCGATGACCGGCTATGGTCTTTGCGGTGTCTTGATTTTTTACTTTTCGCTTGAATATACGCCTATCTTCATCCTGAGGCAGATGCTTATCAGGGTTGTGAACAACGTTTCCGAGTCGATCTTTTTCTTTGACCAGGACAACACCTGTATGTTTGTCAACGAAAAGGCAAAGGAAAATTTCGGCGTGGACGTAAATGATAAGGAGGTCGTCAGGGAGATTATCGGAGGATTCCTGGGCGATTTTGATTTTGCGACCGGCGAAAGCTTTGAAAAAAGGGTTTCATTCCCGGAAAAAGACAAGTATTATATTGTTGAATTCCACCGGCTGGAAAACAAAAAGAAGAAGTTTTTAAGCTCATTTGTTACGATAAGGGACGTGAGTCTTGAGGAGAGAAAACAGAGGGAAAAACGTTATCTTGCGACACATGACAGCCTGACTGGCCTGTATAACAGGGAATATTTTCTTGAGTGCGTCGAGAAAAAGCTGCGGGAAAATCCGGACGAGCAGTATTGTATGGTTTCGTCGAACTACAAGAATTTCAAGTTCTTAAATGATATTTACGGCAGGGATTACTGCGACGGACTTCTCTTGCTTCTGGCGGATAAGATCATGGCGAAGGCAAGCCCGGATTCGCTTTATGCAAGGCTTAACAACGACAAGTTCGCAATGCTGATAAACCGCAGGGACTTTAACGAGGAGATCCTTTTGGAGGAGGCTCCGGTGGAAGCTGCGGCCACGGGCGAAAGGTATTATCCGATAATCCTGCATGTCGGCGTTTACAACATCGTAAACCGCGACATGCCCGTAAGCACCATGCTTGACCGTACCTATATGGCGATCGATTCGATAAAGGACAGCTTCAGCGTAAGGATTGCCTACTATGATGAGTCGCTCAGGAATGAGCGTATCTGGGAGCAGTATGTTTCGGGTGCGCTTGAGGGCGCTCTTGAAAAGGGCGAGATAGTTCCTTTTCTTCAGCCGCAGGTCGATTTTACAGGAAAATGTATAGGCGCCGAAATGCTGATGAGATGGAACCATCCGACCGAGGGCTTCCTTTCTCCCGCAAGGTTCATACCGATAATCGAGAAGAACGGACTTATCGCAAAAGCCGATGCATATATGTGGGAGCAGGCAGTTAAGCTTCTTGCCGGCTGGAAGGAAAAGGGTGTCGATGACCTGAATGTTTCGGTCAACATTTCGCCAAGGGATCTTTACTTCATGGATGTTGCGGAGGTGATCGACGGTCTGGTTAAAAAATACGGCGTCGAGCCGAAGAAGCTTCATCTTGAGATCACCGAGTCGGTAATGATGGAAAACGAACAGCTCGGCATACAGACAATATCGAAGCTTCGGGAGCTTGGCTTTGTGGTTGAAATGGATGATTTCGGCAGCGGTTATTCGTCCCTCAACATGCTTAAGGATATGCCGATAGACATGCTGAAGGTTGACATGGTCTTCCTTACAAAGACGAGCGAGAAAAAGAAAGCCGAGACCATCATACGTTCGGTCATCGAGCTTTCGGGAAGGCTTGGCATCGGTGCGCTGACAGAGGGCGTAGAAACAAAGGAGCAGCTTGACATGCTTTCTGAAATGGGCTGCAGACTGTTCCAGGGCTATTATTTTGCAAAGCCCATGCCGGTTGATGAATTTGTCGAAAAATACGTTAACAAAACCGCGTGACCGACACACGGTTTATATATAAAAGAGAGAGAAAGCCTTATTGGCCAGGAGGAAAAAAGATGAGTGGTCTTTTTGGAGTGGTTGCGGGACGCAACTGTATCATGGATCTGTTCTTCGGAACGGACTATCATTCGCATTTGGGAACGAGAAGAGGCGGAATGGCTGTTTTTGACGGAAAGCGGTTCGACCGTTCGATACATAATATCGAAAATACGCCCTTCCGTACAAAGTTTGACAAAGACGTTCATGAAATGAACGGTATCATGGGTATCGGCTGCATTTCGGATTATGAGCCCCAGCCCCTTATCGTAAGGTCCCATCACGGAACCTATGCCATCGCGACGATAAGCAAGATAAATAACAAGGATCAGATAGTTAATGACATTTTCGAAAAGGATCATTCGCACTTCCTTGAGATGAGCGGCGGCGAGATCAACTCTACCGAGCTTGTTGCAACACTTATCAACCAGAAGGACAACCTTATCGACGGTATCAGATATGCCCTCGATGCAGTTGACGGATCGCTTACCCTGCTTTTGATGACACCTAAGGGCTTATATGCCGCAAGGGATAAGTACGGCAGGACTCCGATGCTGATCGGAAAGAAAAACGATGAATACGGCGAAGCCTACTGCGCATCCTTTGAAGATTTCGCGTACCAGAAGATAGGCTACCAAAATTATAAGGAGCTCGGCCCCGGAGAGATAGACATCATCACCAAGGACGGCGTAAAGGTTCTTGCGGCACCCGGGACCAAGATGAAGATATGTACATTTCTTTGGGTTTATTACGGCTATCCTTCAAGCTCCTATGAGGGCGTGAACGTAGAGGAAATGCGTTACCGCTGCGGAGCATGCCTTGCAAAGCGCGACAATGTAAAGCCGGATATCGTTGCAGGCGTTCCGGATTCCGGAACTGCCCACGCTATCGGTTATTCAAACCAGTCGGGAATTCCTTTCTCAAGGCCTTTTATAAAATATACTCCGACCTGGTCGCGTTCGTTCATGCCGACTGCGCAGAATATCAGGAATATGGTCGCAAAAATGAAGCTTATCGCCGTTACAGACCTGATAAAGGACAAGAGCCTGCTTCTGATCGACGACTCGATCGTGCGCGGTACCCAGCTTCGCGAAACAACGGAATTCCTTTATGCAAACGGTGCAAAGGAGGTACATATCCGTCCTGCCTGCCCTCCGCTTGTATATGGCTGTAAATATGTGAACTTCTCAAGATCAAACTCCGAGATGGATCTTATCACGAGAAGAGTGATAGCAAAGCTTGAGGGAACAGAGGAACCTTCTGAGGAGACCCTGCAGAAGTATGTTGATCCCGACACGCCCGAATATGAGGCAATGGTTGAGGAAATCAGAAAAGAGCTTAACTTCACAAGCCTTAAGTTCAACAGACTTGACGATATGCTTGGGTCGGTGGGAATTCCGGTTGAAAATCTTTGTACTTTCTGCTGGAACGGTAAAGAGTGATTTTGAGACCTCTTAAAAAACACCCCGAAAATGAAAATGATCCGGATCGGAGGATGAATGAAAAAAGTACAGCAGAAGGGAACAGGAAAAATGTCAGAATTTAAAGAAAAAAAGTTTGAAGGGGAAAGAGCCTGCTACGGAAGTGAAGGAGCATATTTTGAACACTGTGTTTTTGAAAACGGCGAGTCTCCCTTAAAGGAAAGTAAAAATATTGAGCTTTACGGTTCGCAGTTCCGTTGGAAATACCCGCTGTGGTACTGCAAAAACGTAAAGGCCGAGGAGACCACCTGGTTTGAAATGGCGAGAGCCGGAGTGTGGTATACCGAGAATATCTCCGTGAAAAACTGCATGATACAGGCTCCCAAGAATTTCAGGAGAAGTACGGGCATAGAACTTGAAAATGTGAATTTCACCAATGCACTTGAAACGCTCTGGAACTGTAAGGATGTAAAGCTTAAGAATGTCACGGCCGCAAAGGGTGATTATTTCCTTATGAACATTGAGAATCTTGAGGCCGACGGACTGTTTCTTGACGGCAATTACTCTCTTGACGGGGCAAAGAACTGCGTGATAAGAAATTCAAAGCTTCTTACCAAGGATGCTTTCTGGAACAGCGAGAACATCACGGTCTATGATTCCTTCATCGCGGGAGAGTATCTCGGCTGGAATTCAAAGAATCTGACACTCATAAACTGCACGATAGAAAGCCTCCAGGGCATGTGCTACATCGAAAATCTTGTGATGAAGAACTGCAGACTTGTCGACACGACGCTTGCTTTTGAATATTCGGATGTCGATGTGCAGATCGATTCGAGGATTGAAAGCGTATTTAATCCAAAGAGCGGCACGATAAAGGCAGAGGAGATAGGCGAGCTGATTATCGAGAAGGACAGGGTTGACCCCGAAAAAACAAAGATTACCGCAAAAAGCATAGAAAAGAGGTCCGACAGACCGGAGTGGCTCAGATAGCCGGAAAAAGCGGGTGGAGACAGTTTGAAATACGATTTTGACACAATTTATGACAGAAGAAGGTCTGACGCCGGCAAATGGGCTGTGGGTCCGGACGAGCTTCCGATGTGGGTGGCCGATATGGACTTTAAAACGGCTCCGGAGGTGATTTCTGCGATGCAGGAAAGACTTGACCACGGGATATTCGGCTACGGGGATGTACCGGACGAATGGTATCAGGCCTATATCAGCTGGTGGAAGCGTCGCCACGGCTTAGAAATCAAGAAGGAATGGCTCGTGTTCTGCACCGGAGTGGTTCCTGCAATTTCATCCGCGGTAAGGAAGCTTACAAGCCCGAACGAAAATGTCGTGATACAGACTCCGGTCTACAATATTTTCTTCAACAGCATAATAAACAACGGCTGCAGGGTGCTTGAAAGCCCGCTGGTTTATGAGAACGGCGGATATTCGACGGATTTTGAAGACCTTGAGAAAAAGCTTTCAGACCCTCAGACAAGTCTTATGATACTTTGCAATCCCCACAATCCGGTGGGAAAGATCTGGCCGGCAGAAGAGCTTGCGAAGATTGCGGAGCTTGCGGATAAATACCATGTGACTGTGATCAGCGACGAAATACACTGTGACATTACGGAACCGGGGAAGGATTATGTTCCCTTTGCATCGGTAAGCGAAACAGCCGCACGGATAAGCGTGACCTGTATTTCGCCGACAAAATGCTTTAATCTTGCCGGACTTCAGACGGCAGCGGTGTGCGTGCCCGATAAGTTTCTGAGACATAAAATGTGGCGTGCGCTTAACACCGATGAGGTGGCGGAACCGAATTCCTTCGCGGTCTGCGCGGCGGTGGCAGCATTTAACGAGGGTGAGGCCTGGCTTACGCAGCTGAGGGAATATATTTCGGAAAACAGAAGATTTACCGAAAGCTTCATAAAGGAAAAGCTTCTGGAAATAAAAATGATAAAGGCGGAGGCAACCTATCTGGCGTGGCTTGACATCAGTGCATTAAGCACGGACAGCGAGGAGTTTGCCGAAAGCATCAGAAGAAAGAGCGGCCTGTATTTATCGGCGGGCGCTCATTACGGGGAAAGCGGAAAAAGCTTTTTACGACTGAACATGGCTTGCCCGCGGGGTATTTTAAAGGACGGGCTTGAAAGACTTTATAATTCGATTGACAGATAGCAAAACAGCAACAGTAAAGGATAAGCGGAGAGGTTTACAATTATGGGAAGAAAGAAGATTTGCCTGGTCACGACAGTACCGGAGTCGATACATGCACAGAGGATAATAAGGGGTGCTGCGGCTCAGTGCGAAAAGTATGACTATGACCTTTGTGTTTTTTCAGCAATGACACACCCTCAGAATTATGTAAAGGAATACCATCTGGGTGACAGAAAAATATATGAATTGATAAATTACGGGGCTTTTGACGGGATACTTCTTGACATGGTATCGCTCGAAGAGGATCCGACGCATGAGCTTAAAAGCATTGTAGGGGACAGGCTTGAAGGCTCGGAACACGGTCCGGTGGTGTGCCTCGGAGTAAATTTCAAGGATTATAAATGCATCAAGAGCAGCAATGACGAAATACTTCGTGAAATGTGCCGCCATGTAATTGAGGTGCACGGAAAGAGAAAGATACTGATTCTTACCGGACATAAGGGAAATGAAGTTGCCGAGCACCGTCTCGAGATTTTTAAGGATGAGATAGGCAGGCACGGAATCGAAATCGGCGATAAGGATATATGTTACGGAAATTTCTGGTATTCGAGCGGTGAGGAGCTCGCGGATGAAATACTGCAGGGCAGGCGTGAAATGCCCGAGGCGGTCATCTGCGCCAGCGACCACATGGGTCTCGGCCTCATCGAGAGGATGACGGCAAATGGTGTCAGGATACCTGAGGATCTTATTGTGATAGGCTTTGAGGGAACCGACGAAGCCGCGCTGCATGAGATTTCCCTGACTTCATATGAATCGAACTATTTAAAGGCTTCAGCCGATGCTGTGGATTATCTTGCAGGGCAGATGGATCCGGAAAAGGAGATCATCCCAATGCCGGATGACGCGCTTCAGAGGATGCACAGAGGAATGAGCTGCGGCTGTATGACCGATATTAAATTTTCTTTTGCGGCGTTCAAGAGCTCGCTGTATTTTACCAAGCGTAACTATACGCCCGAACTCGTCGACAACGGCAGCGACATCGGTCTTCTGATGGAAAGCTACGTAATGGAGCAGTTTACGGGCGCAGAGACACCCGAGCAATGTATTTACTATATATGGCAGAATTCATATTTCCACATGCCGTACCGCGAGTTTTACCTTTGCCTGAGGGATGACTGGCTTGAAAATCCGGGTGAACAGGACGGGGGTTTTCCGGAGAAAATGAGGCTTGCAACCGCTTCGAGCAGAAGAGGCACGCTTAATTTCGGAGAATACCGCAACAGCTTCCTGTTTGACACTAGCCTGATGCTTCCGGCTCTTTACGAGGAAAGGGAAAAGGCCGGGCTGTACTATTTTTCGACCGTTCATTATAACACCAAAAATTTCGGCTATGCCGTGCTTGTCAGGGACATAGACTGCGATTTCCTGATAAACCTTGTATACCGCAACTGGCTGCGTTTTGTAAACAACGCTCTTGAAATGGTAAGCGCAAGGAACAAGCTGGCGATCATGTCGCTTGTCGATGAGATGACGGGGCTTTATAACCGCCGCGGAATGTATGAGCTTTATGATGAGAGGTTTAAAAATGCTGATGCTGCGGATTCGCTTCTCGTGGGCGTTGCCGACATGGATTATCTTAAAAAGATAAACGATACCTACGGTCATGAAGAGGGCGACTTCAGCCTGAAGAGCATTGCAGAGGCTCTCAAGTTCGTGACAAAGCCCGGCGAGATCGCCGTTAGAGCGGGCGGTGACGAGTTCTATGTTATAGGCATAGGAAAATATGATAGCGACGAGCCGGAAAAGAGAAGCGCGGCTTTTGAAAAAAAGCTGGACGAGATTACAAGCGCGGCAGACAAGTTCTATCCCATCAGCGCGAGCGTGGGCTTTGTGATGAAGCCTCTAAGCGAGGGCGCCGAGCTTGGAAAGCTTCTTAAGGACGCCGATGAAATCATGTACATAAAGAAGAGTGCAAGAAAAAGACTATACTGATTAAGGACTGGTAATAAACGAAATAATGCATAATGAATTTTTGATGGGAAACGAGGCAATTGCAATGGGAGCACTCGCTGCGGGCGTAAATGTGGTCTGCGGCTACCCGGGCACTCCTTCTTCGGAGGTGCTTGAAACCGTTGCAAAAAGAAGGAATGAGAATACCTATGTTGAGTGGTCGGTAAACGAAAAGGCTGCGCTTGAAATGGCTGCAGGTGCCGCATATTCGGGTGCGAGGGCACTCGTTACCATGAAGCAGGTCGGATTAAATGTTGCCGCGGATCCTCTTATGAGCCTTGAATATGTAGGCGTAAAGGGTGGAATGGTCGTGCTTGTGGCAGACGATCCCGGCCCGATTTCATCCCAGACCGAGCAGGACACAAGAAGCTTTGCGGCATTTTCAAAGCTGCCCTGCTTTGATCCTTCGTCGGCGGAGGAAGCATATGAAATGATACAGGAGGCCTTTGACCTTTCGGAAAAATACGGCACTCCTGTTTTTCTGCGCCCTACGACCAGGGTCTGCCATGGTTATGCAAGCCTTGAGATAAAGGATGAGGGCGAATATTATGTAAATAAGCCGGAAGGGTTTGTGAAGGACAGTAAGAGATGGGTGATCTTCCCGAGGCTTTCCTTTGCAAATCACGGAAAAATCGAGGAAAGAAACGAAAAGCTTGCGAACCTTTTCTCAGATTATGACAAGAATTATATATGTGGGTTCAAGGTGCCTGTGGAGCCGGATCCGGAACTAAAGAGAAAAGGCGTGGCAGCGGGAGGCATCAGCTTTGCCTATGCCGAGGAGGAAATTGCTCTGATTTCTGAAGAAGAGGAACTTGGAAACGGGCTTGAACTCCTAAAAATATCCACACCATTTCCTTTTCCCGAGGCTCTGGCAAAGGAATTTCTTGAAAACCTCGACGAGGTGTTGGTTTTCGAGGAGCTTGACCCTGTAATTGAGAAAAATCTTACCTATGTCTGCGGTAAATACAATCTTTCTACTAAGATTTACGGTAAATTAAGCCACCATATGCCGGCAGCGGGTGAGAACACAAGGGATATAATAAAGGAAAAGCTGCGTGAGTTTGTGCTGGGAGACGAAAAGGATGATGTTATAAAAGAAGACACAAAGGACCAGGCAGTCTCCGAAACCATTCCGGTTCCCGACCTTCCCGTCCGTCCGCCCGTCCTTTGTGCGGGCTGCCCTCACAGGGCTTCCTTTTACGCCGTAAAGCAGGCAATGAAGGGAAAGAAAGCCTTCTTCGGAGGAGATATCGGCTGTTATACCCTCGGAAACGCAATGCCGCTTGACATGGTCGATACCTGCCTCTGTATGGGCGCGGGTGTAAATATCGCCCAGGGCATCGGAAGGATAGAGCCGGACACGACCTGCTTTGCCTTTGTGGGTGATTCCACATTCTTTGCCTCTGCGATAACAGGAGTAGTGAATGCGGTCTACAACCAGGCTGACATGACCCTTATCATACTTGACAATTCCACGACCGCGATGACCGGGCACCAGCCCCATCCCGGAACCGGAAAGACCATGATGGGCGAGGTTGTAGCAAAGATCGATCCGAAAAAGATACTTGAAGGTATCGGAGTGACTGCGGTTGAAACCGTTGATCCTCTTGACCTTGACAGATCGGTTGAGACAGTGAAAAGAATCAGTGCGCTTCCTGGCGTTAAGGCAATCATCTTTAGATCGCCTTGCATAGCGATAGTAAAAAGCAGTAAAAAATGCGCCATCGATCCGGTCAGGTGCATAAACTGCAAAAAGTGCATCAAAGAAATCGGATGTCCGGCCCTTTTCATAAAGAACGGCAGAGTTGAGGTCGATGCTTCGTTCTGTACCGGCTGCGGGCTTTGTGCAAAGGTCTGCCCGGTCGGGGCCATAAACTGATACACTTACGGTCAGAAGGAGGCATAAAGTGGGTCTGTTCAGGAAAAAAGAGAGAACGGTCAGACAGCTTGATTATGACAGGGAAGAGGAGAAGCCCGTAATTCATGCGAGCATATGCAACGGCGAGAAAGTCGCGGGCTTTAAGAATATACGCACGGGAAAATTCAGGGAACAGTTCATGGTGAGAAGCGATGCCGAAATTGAAATGTTCGCGAAAATGTGCGGTGTGGAAAAGGTTGACAAGGAGTACTAGATGAAAAGACAGCTGAACGGCGAAGAATTCAGGCTTTTGTGCAGAAGCCTTGAAGAGCTTGGCATGATAAAAATACGTTCGAGGCTTAAGCAGGAAAGCACGTATATCAACGGCATTACCTTCTACCGGTCAAGCGACAGCCCGGAAGGAAAGATAATAACCTTCGCCGAGGACGATCTAAAGGATGACAAAGGCAATACATACATATTCGACTACCCCTATTATGCGGTTTTCGGTGAACTGACACCGGGAAAAAGAATGATAGGCATTTACAGCGGGGACGATTACTATGTAATACCTGTGGACGGAAATACCTTTACCCTGGTGGGAGCGGTAAATGCCACAAGCAGTCTTGACCTTTCAAAAGCAAAGAAGCTTCCGACACCGATAGTTTTAAAGCTTCCGAAGGAGGACGCAAGGCAGGTGAACGACATGGACACCGCCGGTATAAAGGATGCAATCAAAAAAAGCGGGAAATTTACCGCGGGCAGCATTGCCGGAAGCATAGCGCTGAGCCTTCTGAGCCTGATCGTTATAGGCCTTATCTGGATCTTCATCGTCGCCTCGATAGCGGATGACATGAGCAAAACGGTATTTGCCGTGATCACTGCGGTCGCTGTGGTTCTTTTTATCTTCTGTGTTTGCATGAGCATAAAGTTCTTCAAAAATATTTATATCAGAGATGTTCAGAAGATGAATTATATAAAGCAGATAATGATAGTCGGCATAGAGAAGGAAAAGATTACAAATTCAAATCTTTCCTATGTGAGCTTTTATGAATGGGTAGGTGATGAGCTCAGATTCACGCGTCTTCATGTGGGATTTGCTCAGATGCTTTTGATAAAGGATGCAAAATACGGCGACATTGCCTATATGCTGACAAAGGATAAATACAACGAAGCTAACGTATTCACGACAAGAATGTTTGCCACAAAGGAAATGGTAGAGAACAACCGCTTTTAAAAGCGGATGAAATAATCAGGAGGGAAAAATATGTTTCTACTTGTTTGGGGCCCCGGAAGCTTTGCGGGACTCGTCATCGGTGTTATTGTCTGCGCTGTCCTCGCATTTGTTGCGATCAAGGTGTCAAAGAAGGAAGGTGCGACGACTCAGGCAATACTTGCAACTCTTTCCGAGGAAGAGAAGAATGAAATGATGAACCAGACCTATACCAAGGCCGAAGGCAAGGATATGTATACCACCAATGCTTTCATCGTTTCGATCACTCAGGAAGCAGAGAAGTCAAAGGTTCTCATCATGTTCTATATGCAGGAGCATCAGGCTTACTACACAAAGACCGTGAAGATGACACCTGCGGATGTTGCCGCAAAGGGCTATGCTCCCCACAGCTTTGTGCCTGCGCTTATGAAATATGACAAGGAAATGCACTACTATGATTTCAAGAAGCTTATCTGATAAGCATTCACGGAGTTTTTGATGAAAAATATTGTACTTTGCGGCATAGGAGGCCAGGGCACTGTCCTTGCCTCCAAGCTTATTGCGGCGGCCGCCATGAAGAAAAATATACCGGTGATGAGCGCCGAGACCATAGGCATGGCCCAGAGAGGCGGCAGCGTATTCTCGCATCTTCGTATGGGCGAGATGAAGGCTGACGGCAGTTTTGAAGCACCGGCCTCGCCAATGATAGCAAAGGGCAGTGCCGATATCATCATCGGCTTTGAACCCGGAGAGACCGTAAGGATGCTGCCCTATCTTAAGGAAGGCGGGCAGGTGATAACGGCGAGACATGCAGTAATGCCTGTCACTGCGGCACTTGGTGGAGGAAATTACAACGGGCAGGATATGCTTGATTATCTTGGAAAAACCGTTAAGAACCTTACGGTAGTAGATACCGACAAGGCATGCGCAGAGCTTGGTAACACCAAGGTTATGAATGTGCTTCTTTTAGGGCAGGCTGTAAAGGGCGGTGCTCTCGGTCTTGATACGGAGGACATAAAGGAAGCTCTTAAGGAAAGACTTAAGGAAAGCCTTTGGGAGCTTAATTTCAAAGCACTTGAGTATGAGGCGTGATAAAAATGAATAAAAAGAAAGAAAAATACATTATTTTACTTAAAACATTTTTCATGTGGCTTGTAGTATTCGGTTTGAGTTGCGTTACGACCACAGTACAGCTTATTGGAAAAGAGGATAAAGGATATGGCGGTAGCGACTTTTTTCGTGTTACGGTGTACGAGGTCAACGTGATTTTAATTATCGTCGGCGGAGCACTGTTCATTATACTGTTTTCTGTTTTGTGGCATTTTTTCATATTTAAAAATCTGGAAGAACTCAAAGAAGAGCATGCAGGATACAAACTGTTCTTTTTTATACTTTGTGTAATAGGTTTTTTCGGGATTTTTATGGGAATAGTGATGACACTTGTGGCAACAACCGGAATTTTTTCGGCTCTCTACCCGAGTTGGACAGAGTCCTTTATATTCCTGATCCCGGTACTCGCACTGCTCATTGTTGTGGTGGATGTAATGATAAATAAAGAAAAAATAAAAAAATAAAGGAAGAAAACTATGAGAATCAACGACACCCAGCTTGCACTGGTAAACAAACAGATAGGGGCCCTGCGGAGTGCGGGCAGCTTTTACGGCAAGAAGCTTGCCGAGGCAGGAGTAGACGGCGTAGCATCGGCAGAGGATTTTGAAAACCTTCCGTTTTCGGAGAAGGCAGACCTTCGTGATGCATATCCGTTGGGCCTTATGACAGCGCCCGAGGAGGATATTGTCCGTATCCACTCCTCATCCGGAACAACAGGCCTTCCCGTAATCATACCCTACACCAAAAAGGATGTTGATGACTGGGCGACCATGTTCGCACGCTGCTATGAAATGGCAGGGATCACAAAGAACGACCGCATCCAGATCACACCTGGCTATGGTCTCTGGACCGCAGGCATCGGTTTCCAGGCAGGCTGCGAAAAGCTTGGCGCCATGGCAATTCCGATGGGCCCCGGAAACACGGAAAAGCAGCTGAAAATGATGGTTGACCTTAAGTCTACCGTTATCTGCGCAACCTCATCATATGCACTGCTCCTTGCAGAAGAAATAGAAAAGCGCGGCATAAAGGACCAGATCTGCCTGAAAAAAGGCGTCATCGGTTCGGAGCGCTGGGGCGAGAGCATGAGAAAGAGGATACATGAGGAACTCGGTATCGAGCTTTATGATATCTACGGACTGACCGAAATCTACGGCCCGGGCATCGGTATCAACTGTAAATATGAGACCGGCATGCATTACTGGGATGACTATATCTATATCGAAATAATCGATCCCGTGACCCTTAAGCCTGTACCCGACGGAGAAAAGGGCGAGATCGTAATTACCACGCTTGTCAAGGAAGGCGCACCGCTGATCCGCTATCGTACCCATGACCTTTCGAGGATCATACCGGGCGAATGTCCCTGCGGTTCAAAGTTCCCGAGACTCGATATCATCCAGGGAAGAACCGACGACATGGTTAAGATCAAGGGTGTCAATGTATTCCCTAGCCAGATCGAAGAAGTGCTTGCGGAGACAGAGGGTGCATCCAGCGAGTACCAGATCAGGATTTCACATCTTGACGGCAAGGATACCATGCGTCTTTATGTTGAGGCCCAGAGCGGAAGCGTTGATTTCGAGGACCTCGGAAAGAGGATAGCCGACAAGACCAAGGCGAAGATAGGCTTCACGCCGATAGTAAAGGTAGTCGAGCTTGGCATGCTTCCGAGAAGCGAAAAGAAGACCAAGAGGGTCATCGACGAAAGATATGAGTAATTGGAGTAAGCGTAATATATGTGGTATGTAATCTGGACAACAACCGGACGCGAAGAAAACATGAAGGAAATGGTCGAGCAGCTGATCGACCATTCTCTTTATGAGCGTGTGGAGATCCTTTACAGGATAAAAAATATAAAAGTAAAGAAAAAGTGGGAAAAGAAGAAGGAAAAGCTGATACCTTCATATCTTTTTGTCGAAAGCAACTCGATAGAGGATTTTGCTATAGCCCTTGCAAGAATTCCGAAATTTTCCCTGGTGCTTCAGTCGGGCGGAAGCTTTTTCCCGCTCAGTGAGAAGGAAGAGGAACTTGTAAAAAGCTTTATCACACATGATGAAGGCATCGATATTTCAAAGGGCTATATCGAAGGCGACAATATCTATGTTACCGAAGGACCTCTTCAGGGCATGGAAGGCTACATCAAGAAAATCGACCGCCATAAGAGGGTGGCGATCATCTCCATGAACCTGTTCGACCGCGATACCGATGTCAGCGTCGGGCTTGAAATTGTGGAAAAAAGGCCGGCGGAGGAGAAGAAGGAATAATCTTTAGTTGCCAATATCGTCGGTTTATGGTAAAATAATAAAGATTTTTATCCGGCATCTGCCGGATGTTGAACGGAGGATAAATATATGTGCGGAATAGTCGGAGTTGTAGGTAATGAGGCTGCTGCCCCCATACTGCTTGACGGACTTTCAAAGCTTGAGTACCGTGGCTATGATTCGGCAGGTATTGCCGTTAGAAATAATAATGATGAGTTTACTATCGTAAAGGCAAAGGGAAGACTCAAGGATCTTCAGGAGAAGACCAATGACGGTCTTGCGGTTCCCGGTACCTGCGGTATCGGACATACACGCTGGGCTACCCACGGAGAGCCTTCCGAAATCAATGCCCATCCACATTCGACGGATGACAAGAACGTTGTCGGTGTTCATAACGGAATCATCGAGAACTACCAGGAGCTCCGTGAAAAGCTGATCAAGAAAGGCTACAGCTTTTACTCACAGACCGACACCGAGGTTGTGGTAAAGCTTGTAGATTATTACTATAAGAAATATAACATCGGACCCATAGATGCAATCGCAAAGACCATGGTACGTGTGCGCGGTTCCTATGCGCTCGTGCTGATGTTCAAGGATTTCCCGGGTGAGATCTGGGTAGCAAGAAAGGACAGCCCGATGATAATCGGCACCGAAAACGGTGCAAGCTATGTTGCATCCGACGTGCCTGCTATCCTTAAGTATACAAGAAATGTTTATTATATCGGAAACCACGAGATGGGAAGGCTGACCAAGGATGGTGCCACCTTCTACAACCTCGATGGTGAAGAGATCAAGAAGGATCTCGTTGAGATCAAGTGGGATGCCGAGGCTGCCGAAAAGGAAGGCTATGAACATTTCATGATCAAGGAAATCCACGAGCAGCCCAGGGTTGTACGTGAGACCCTTAATACCCATGTAAAGGACGGAAAAATTGATTTCTCCGAAATCGGTCTTACCGAAGAGGTTATCAATTCGGTAACGGGCATTTACATGGTAGCCTGCGGAAGCGCTTATCATGCAGGCGTTGTAATGCAGTATGTAATGGAGAGTCTCGCAAGGGTTCCCGTAAGATGCGAGCTTGCATCCGAGTTCAGATACCGTAACCCGATACTTGATCCTAACGAGCTTATCGTTATCATCAGCCAGTCGGGTGAGACCGCAGATTCACTTGCAGCACTCCGTGAGGCTAAGACCCAGGGCATCAAGACTCTTGCAATCGTAAATGTTGTAGGAAGCTCCATTGCTCGTGAGGCAGACTATGTGCTTTATACTCTTGCCGGTCCCGAGATTGCGGTTGCGACTACCAAGGCATATTCCGCACAGCTTATCGCAGGATACCTGCTTTCAATCGAGTTCGGAAAGCTTCGCGGACATCTTGATGATGCAAAATATACCGAGCTTATTAAAGAGCTTGAAACAATTCCTGACAAGATTACAAAGATACTTGAGGACAAGGAAAGAATACAGTGGTTCTCAAACAAGCTTGCAAACTCAACCGATATCTTCTTTATCGGACGTGGAATCGATTATGCGATCTGCATGGAGGGCAGTCTTAAGCTCAAGGAAATCAGCTACATCCACTCCGAGGCATATGCGGCAGGCGAGCTGAAGCACGGAACCATATCCCTTATCGAAAAGGGAATTCAGGTAATAAGCGTGCTGACCCAGACCGACCTCTTCGAAAAGACCATCAGCAACATGGTAGAGTGCAAGAGCCGCGGCGCCTACAGCATGGGACTTACAAGCTACGGTAATTACAGTGTTGAGGATTCGGCAGACTTTACGGTTTATATCCCGAAGATCAATCCTCTGTTTGCAGCAAGCCTTGCAGTTGTACCGCTCCAGCTTCTCAGCTATTATGTAAGCATCGAAAGAGGTCTTGATGTTGATAAACCGAGAAACCTCGCAAAGAGCGTAACGGTTGAGTAGGAACATTTGTAAAATCGGCTTTGATTATAAACACACGTGGGTATTGCCTGCGTGTGTTTTTCATGGGATTATAATTATTGTTTAAAGAGGAAGGATTATTGTCTATGAAAAAGTTTATTCTGGTTGTTATGATATTTATGATCGGTACTCTGGTCTGTTCATGTGAAAAAACTGAAGATAATACTTCGTCGTCGGAAGAATCCGGTACGCAGCCGTCATCGGTAGATTCCGAAATTGTATATGTTACGCTTGATGAGGCTCGTAAGGAGGCAGATGAGTTAAAAGGAAATAAGTATCTTGATTTCGAATTGCCGGAAAAGATTGTGATGCCTGAAGGGAATACCTTGGGAATATATGAGGTATCCTGCCGGTATATGAATGATTATCAGGCAGATCTGGAATGTATAAAAAATCTGTGGGATGATTACGAAAAGACGGAAAATATCGAAATGCTACATATCGAAAATGAACACATGGATGAAAATGGTAAAGTTTTGCCGAAACTGAAAAGTATATTATATGTAGATGATGAGACTGAGCCGACTTATGCATATTCCTTTACAAGATGCGGCAAAATAATGTTTGAAAGTAAGAAATGCAGCTGGACGAGATTTATTGATGGCTCAAAGTGGTATGATTTTAACTGGGTGGATAAGATACCCGAGAAAGAAGGGTGTGAACTTCCGGAAGGATATATGTCGGTGGCCGAAGCAGTCGGATTAGTGGAAGAAAGGGTGAATCAGCATTATTCGGTTCTGGAAAACCAGCAGTTTGAATACAGAGTGAGTGAACTTACCCTGGCTGAAAACAGTTCAAATGATACTCCTGAGTACTATATGGTAATTTCAAAGGTATATAACGGAACCGTGATAGATACCGTGGGAGAGTTCGTTCTTAACGATAACAAAAGGATAAAAAAGATTATCCGTGGTGATGCATTTACAGTGATAATCAATGAAAAAAACAAAATCAGCGGAGTTAATGCAACCGGATACGGAGGTGCAAAGAATATTAAAGAAAAGGAAAAAACCGAAAAAATAATTTCGCTGAAGAGTGCGCTTTCGCTTGCCAAAAAGGAAATTGCCACAATCGGTCTTGAGAATATTTACAATGCCGGCCTGGCATATTACTATGTTTTAGACCCTGTATATGATGAACATGGAGAAGTGCATGCGGATTTGGGCCCTGATGATACATGGGAAATGCGGCCTTTATGGCTGTTCGCACAAAAGAAACCGGGTGAAAATCCGGGATCTGCATTAAGCGGCCATGGCCCATCAATACTTGTGGATGCAATTGACGGAACGGTATACTATTTTAATACAACAGCATAGAAATTTGCGAAATCAAAACGAAATCTCTACCGCTATAAACGAAATAACCGCGTAATTAACGAAATACAAGCGAAATATCTCTTGCAATATTTCGTTAGTCGCAGTATAATGAGTAAAAGGATATTGCAAAACGGAGGAAACATCATGGGATATATTTCAATTACCGACGCAGCCAGACTAATGAATGTGTCTCCCAGAAGACTGCAGCAATTGTGCGCAGAAGGAAAAATTGCCGGAGTAAAAAAAGAAGGTCATAGATGGTTGATTCCTGAAGATAAGTTGCCAGGTTCAGGAACCATTAGTTATGACAAAAAACCGCTACCTATTGGTATTTCTGATTATAAACAGGCTTCTTCCGAATATTACTATGTTGATAAAACTATGTTTATAAAGGAGTTTTTGGATAGAAAGCCCAAGGTTTCGTTATTTACACGTCCCAGGCGTTTTGGAAAAACGCTGAATATGGATATGCTACGAGTGTTTTTTGAAAAAACACCGGAAGATAATTCGGCATATTTTAAGGATAAAAAGATTTCAAAATGCGAAAAGATTTATAATGAGCATTTTGGAAAGTATCCGGTTATATTTCTCTCGTTTAAGGATGTAAAATGTGAATCATGGCAGGAAACCTATGCAATGCTTACCAAATTGATATCATATGAATTCCGTCGTCACATTGAACTTGAGAATAGTGATAAACTAAATAAATACGAAAAGAAACAATTTGCCGAATTTGCAGGAGAGACAGGTAAGGCTACTGATTATCAGTTGTCGCTACAGATTCTGTCGGAACTGCTTCATATACATTATGGGAAGGAAGTAATTATAATAGTCGATGAATATGATACACCGATTCAGCAGGGGCATAGTCGAGGCTTTTACAGGGAAGTCATCGAATTTATGAGGAACTTCTTTTCGGGAGGGTTGAAAGATAATCCGCATCTTGCCTATGGCTTTTTGACAGGAATACTCCGGGTGGCCAAAGAGAGCATATTCAGTGGTCTGAATAACATGACGGTAAATTCCGTTCTTGACAGACAATACAGCCGTTATTTCGGTTTTACCAAAGAAGAAGTTCTTGAACTGCTTAGTTACTATGGCTGTGAAGAAAAGTATGATGAAATATGTGAGTGGTATGATGGTTATCTTTTCGGCGATACCGAAATATTCAATCCCTGGTCAGTGATTAATTATGTTGCAGAGGGGTGCTTTCCAAAGGCGTTCTGGCAGGCGACTGGAAGTAATGATGTAATAGGGGAAATAGTGGCAACTGCAGGAGAAGACATAAGCAAGGATCTATACAAATTGATGAGCAATGAGACTGTTACATCCTATATTGACACCGGAGTTATTTATCCGGAAATAGGGGATAATCCTTATAGCATATACAGTTTCCTCCTGGTTGCCGGATATTTAAAAGTGTCAAAGGCTTATCCTCGTAATGACGGAAATTATATGTGTGATCTTGCTATTCCGAACAAAGAGATAACATTTGTTTTTGAACGTGAGGTTCTTAGTAAGACAGGGAGAATGAGCATGGCGATTTCCATACAGCAGGCAATATTCAGCTCAGACGAAATGAGACTGCAAAAATTGCTTGAAGAGTTCATGCTGTCAATGATATCCAGTTTTGATGGAACGAATGAGGGATTTTATCATGGGATGATGCTTGGACTTTTGGCAGTCCTGAGCAATCAGTATATAGTTAAGTCCAATTCTGAGTCCGGATATGGCCGGTTTGATGTTGCGCTGATTCCTAAGAAAAAGACTGATCCCGGATTCATTTTTGAGTTTAAGCATTCAAAAGATGACAAGGAGAGCCTTGAAAAGCTTGCCTGTGAAGCTATTACACAGATAGATGAAAAGAAATATGAAACCGAAATGAAAAAGTTTGAGGTTTCCACTATTAATAAGACCGGAATTGCATTCAGAGGGAAACACGCAGTAGTTAAGAGATAGAAAAATAATTATTAGCACTCACAATAAATGAGTGCTAATTTTTTTCTTGACTTTTGGAGTGATTTGGGGTAATATATGCAATGTACGATAAAAATAAGCCTCAAAAGGCCGTAAATAAAATAAATAAGAGAGAAAGAAGGCAAAATACTATGGAAAAAGGAAATTTATCCATCAATTCGGAAAACATATTCCCGATAATCAAGAAATGGCTTTATTCAGATCATGATATTTTTGTAAGAGAGCTTGTATCTAACGGCTGTGATGCGATCACCAAATTAAAGAAGCTTTCAATGATAGGCGAGGCAGACCTCGGTGACAATGACAAATTTGCAATTTCTATCAAGCTCGATTCGGACGAGAAGACCATTTCATTTACCGATAACGGTATCGGAATGACCGCCGACGAAGTAAAGAAATATATCAATGACATCGCTTTTTCGGGTGCTACCGAATTTCTTGACAAGTATAAGGACAAGGCAAACTCGGACCAGATCATCGGACATTTCGGTCTCGGTTTCTACTCTGCATTCATGGTAGCCCATAAGGTTACTATCGATACCCTTTCATATAAGGAAGGTTCTGCTCCGGTTCATTGGGAGTCCGAGGGCGGTATGGAATTTGAAATGAGCGAGGGTGAGAAGGAGGAGCGCGGTACAACCGTTACCCTTTATCTTGCCGATGATTCCTATGAGTTCTCGAATGAATACCGCGTAAAAGAAGTACTTGAGAAGTACTGCTCATTCATGCCGGTTGAGATTTTCCTTGGCGAGCCTCAGTTTGATACAGAGGATTTCGAAGAGGATGAGGAAGAGAAAAAGACCGACGGCGAAGTTATCGATGCCGAGGTGGGCGAGGACGGAAAGGCCAAGGAAAGCGACAAGAAGGAAGAGAAGAAGGCCGCTCCGAAGCCTGTAAACGATACCAATCCTCTCTGGAACAAGCATCCCAACGAGTGCAAGGAAGAGGACTATAAAGAGTTCTACCGCAAGGTATTTCATGACTATAAGGAGCCACTGTTCTGGATTCATCTTAACATGGATTATCCCTTCAACCTTAAGGGTATACTTTACTTCCCGAAGATCAACATGGAATATGAGACCATTGAGGGCACCATCAAGCTCTACAATAACCAGGTCTTCATTGCAGATAATATCAAAGAGGTTATACCTGAATTCCTGATGCTCCTTAAGGGTGTTATCGACTGCCCCGACCTTCCGCTTAACGTTTCACGTTCGGCTCTGCAGAACGACGGTTTCGTAAAGAAAATTTCCGATTATATCACCAAGAAGGTTGCTGATAAGCTCTCCGGCATGTGCAAGGTTGACCGTGAGAACTATGAGAAATACTGGGACGATATCGCTCCCTTCATCAAATTCGGCTGCTTAAAGGACGAGAAATTCAAGGAAAAGATGAAGGATTTCATCGTTTATAAGGACCTTGAGAACAAGTATCTGACCCTTAAGGAATATCTTGAGAAGGGCGGAAAGCTCGGAGAGGAAAAGGCAGAAAAAAGCACCGAAGCTAAGAGCGAAGAAGTCGGAGAGGCTAAGCAGGAAAGCACCGAAGAGGTTAAGACTGAGGATAGTACCGAGGCTAAGACTGAAGAAAAGGCCGAGGATACTGCTGAGACCAAAGCGGAAGAGAAAACCGAGACCAAGTCAGACGACAAGAAAGAGCCTGAGAAGAAGACAGTCTTCTATGTTACGGATGCAAAGCAGCAGGCTCAGTATATCGATATGTTCAAGGAACAGAAGCTTGACGCAGTCATCCTTACCCATAATATCGACAACCCCTTCATCCAGATGCTCGAGAATGACAACAAAGATGTTAAGTTTGTCCGCATAGATGCAGATCTTTCCGAAGCACTTAAAGAGGAAGGCGAGCTTAGTGAGGATGAAGTTAAGGAAGTAACCGAGGTATTCAAGAAGGCTCTCAACAATGACAAGCTCGAAATCAAGGTTGAAAAGCTCAAGAATGCTGACATTTCCGCAGTCGTTACCCTTTCAGAAGAGGGCAGAAGAATGCAGGATATGATGAAGATGTACGGTATGGCAGGCATGGATGATATGTATGCCGCACCCGAAACCCTTGTTCTTAACGCAAACAACGAGCTTGTAAAGAGCATAATCGCTCATCCGAAGGCAAAGAACACTTCACTTTACTGCGAGCAGGTCTATGACCTCGCAAGACTTTCAAACCACCCGCTTAAGCCCGATGAAATGAAGAAATTCATGGAAAGAAGCAATAAGCTGATGAGCATGCTCGCAACAAAATAATAAAGGAAAAAAGGGAGGAGAACAGAAAATCTCCTCTCTTTTTGTTTGGCCTATAAATATTTCTGCAAATGCTTGCGTTATTATTGTTGGTATGATATAATAAACAAGGAAACAATGAAACAAGGATTCAAGGAGGTAGTGATATGGTTACAAAAACATCAAATGTACTTGAACAGAAAAAGGTATCAATAACATCGAAACGCCAGTTTACAATCCCACAGAAATATTACACGGAACTGGGCTTTGATAAGGATGCAATGTGTATTTTGGGGGATGGATTCCTCATAATTCAACCGATGGCTCATGTTTCAAGTGGCGAATTTGCAGAACAGATATTGTCGGAATTGATTGCGGAAGGCTTTTCAGGACAGGAATTGCTAAATGAGTTTAAAGAAAGACAGGCCAAAGTCAGACCTGCTGTAGAAGCAATGTTGGAACAAGCTAAAAAAATAGCAAAGGGCAACGGCAAATATTCTTCTTATGATGATGTGTTCGGAACGGAGGAATAGGTATGGCGGAATTGACTAGGGATAATCTTCGATTTATGCCAGCTGCTTCAAAATTCATAAAAAAACTTAAAGATAAAAAACTGAAAGCAATGTATCAAAAAGCAATTGATGATATTCTTGCGAATCCATTTCTGGGTGAAGAAAAAACTGGTGATTTGTCAGGAATCAGAGGTTATGATATTTACTATAACAAAATCAACTATGAACTGGCATATATGATTGAATTTGTTCAGGTGAATGGCGAAGATGAACCGCAAATGATTGTGGTTATTATGGCGGGAACACGTGAAAACTTTTATGATGAGTTAAAAAGGTATTGGAATTAAAGAGAATCTGTAGAGGAAAATGACATGGTGGTAATAACAAATGCATTGCTTGCACTTGCCGAATGTCTGAGTACAGTAAGTTTTACTTTGATAATTATGCCGGCACGAAAAAAAGGAAAATGGAATCTCAGCGTTATTCCGCTGGCCTATGTCCTGTCATTTCTGTATCTGACGGCGGTTACTTATAATAAAATCCCCTTGATCATGATTTTGGAGTATGTAGCGATTTTTACTCCCCTGGCGATTTATTGTGCCGGGGATTTCTGGAGAAATATCATTATAAGAATGATATATGAATTAGCAACCAACTTCGTCATATCTGTAAGAACTCCTCTGAATATTTACGTTGAAGAAGAAAGACAATATGTGATGACAAGAAGAACCGAAAGCATAGGCTTTTGCGTTTCGTTTATTTTTGTCATGGCGTTCGGTATTCTGGTTGTTGCACCGATTCTCAGGGCCATAGTAAAAAGGTGGAGCCCGGAGCATAAGAAAATATATACCTTTATTGCCGGTTTTGTATGCCTGATGGGTCTTATCAACGGGCTGAACAGAGTTACGTTCCTTACGAGTGAAAATTATGAAAAAGAGGGAACCTCAGGCACCATGATTATGCTCGCATATAAAATAAGCATGGCAATTTCGGTAATTACGATTTTTGTCGGCAATTTGTTATATAACCGGTGGGTAAACGGACTTATGAAAAAAGAAAACACTCTGTTAAAGGGTGAAATTGATAAAAAGAAAAAATCTTTATCTACAGAAAGTACCCTGAATAACTATTTGGAGGATATGGCACAAAAACTCGAAAAAGAATTTGTCGCTTTGAATTGTACGGTTGTCGGAATCATCAACTGCTCTGACAGGTTGAAAAAATTGCTTGAATTGATTTTTGACTGCGAAAGAAAGAAAAAAGCCGAAAATGTCGATTTGAAAATCATTGACAAAAGTGATATGGTGATGATAATGCTTTCCGATAATACAGAAGATTTTAATGATGAAATATACGCCTTGTTGGTGGAAAGTGTTCGTGAGCTGGGCGGAATCGAAGATTTTGATGAAGGGATGAGCCTTCTTGTGCCAAAGAGCGAAATAATGTAACATGGCTAAGGATTTGTAAACATGATGATATTGACTATGACGCTTATTGCGTTTGCCAACAGCCTGATTTCAAGCAGCTTCATTCTTTTTGTTATGCCGAAGCGTAAAAAAGGAGCATGGAATCTGTCGGTTATTCCGATTGTATTTTTATTGTCATTGATTTTTATAATGGCAAATTATAAGGAATATATGCTCATCGTATCGCTGGTGGAGTATATAATAATGATTACTCCAGTTGCGGTTTACTGCTCCGGTGATATATGGAGAAATCTTCTGATAAGACTGATTTATCAGCTTGGGGTCAATGCTGTTACATATATCAGAACGCCGCTGAAACTGTTTGCGGATGAAGAAAAAGAGTTTCAGATGACAAGATGCAGCGACAGCCTTGGCTTCGGAATTTATTATAATATGATTCTGATATTATGTCTTTTTGTGCTAATACTTATTTTCAGACCGATAGTTAAGAGATGGAGCCCGGAGCATAAAAAAGTATATACGGTCGTGACGGCTTTTATTATCGGCATGGGGCTCATCAACGGCTTATATAAGGTCGGACTGTTAACGAAGGACAATTATAAGGATGCCGGTCTGGCTGACAAAATCATGGATTTTACCATGAGAATCACTTTTTTGATTATTATGGCAACCGTCTTTGTCGGCAATCTGATGTATAACAGGTATGTAAACGGATTGATCAAAAAGGAAAATTCGGAAATCAAAGAGAAGATACATGACAGAAAAAAGTCATTGTCCGGTCCGGGAAGCCTGAAAGATTTCATGGATAACAGGCTGTTACAGCTGGAAAAGGAAGGGATGTCTGTTAATTGTATTATTATCGGCAATATTGAAAGTACTCCCAAAATGAGATCTTTGATGGATACACTGATTGATGAAGAAAAAGCAAGAAAAGCAGAGAACGTTGAAATCCGTATAGTTGACAGGAATGAAATGATAATGATCATGCTTTCCGATGATGGCAAAGAATCCGTAAATGATCCGGACCGGGAAAATACTTTGGAGAGGCTGATACAGGAGTGCGGCGGAACAAAGATTTATGATGAAGGGTTGAGTATTCTCCTGCCGAAGAATGAAATTTTATAGTTAGAGAAAGAAAAAAATATGCAGACTGTTTCGACAATAATATTTGCCGCATTGATAATTTACCTGATCATCTCGTATGTTTCCCGTTATAAGCTCAGACAGCAAAATGAAGAGCTGAAGTACAAGCTTGAATTGATTAGTAACAGTATGGAAACCGAGAATGATATAGTCAGGGCAAAGTACCGTATATCTCATGAAGAAGAAAAGATCAATACCATAAAGGAAAGACTCAGGGGAAAATACGGAAACCGTCTGGTGCTCGAGAAAAAACTTCTTGAGGAAATAGTTTTATATGAAAAAGAGAGAGCAGAGCTTATGGAAGTGGAGCTTAGGTATGAAATCGGTAAATATGCCGAGGAAATAATGCTTAGGTTCAGCATGGATGAGAATATCGCGTTCTTTCTTAATCTTATTGACAATGCAGTTGAAGCGGCATCACTGGCTGAAGAACACAAACAGGTAATTCTGGATATCGACAGGGTAATAGTAGTTAAGAATACTTATAAAAATGAAAAAATAAGTCTGAACCCCGGCAGTACTTCGAAAGATAATAAGGTCATGCACGGGTTCGGCCTTGGAATAATCCGGCAGTACTGTTTTGAAAAAAAGTTGAGCATTGAATATACCGAAGAACAGGGATTTATGGTAACAACGATACGGATGACAGCATAAAAAACTCAAATATAAACCGCAAATTTGCAAATACAGTAATATGAAACGGCAATGTGATATACTATGAATGGTATTAACCGTTACTGATACCCAAAATAAGGATTGGAGAAATGCTTCAGGTGCTGCGACAGACGGCTGTCACGCCTGCGGTATGGTATAAAAAATGAAGGTCGGCATTTGTGACGATGAAAGAAATATGATCAAAAAAGTCAGAAAAATAGTCGAAGAATCCGGACTGTGTGATGATGAGCTTGATATTGTTGAATATAATCCGGAAAGCATGTTTTTTGATATTTCTGAGAACTATTTTGACTGTCAGATACTGATCACCGATATATATTTCGGAGGCAGTAAATGGAATGACAAGGCCTTTGACGGAGTTGACATGGCAGGGATATTGAATAAAAAGTATCCGCTGTGCAAGATTATCTTCATGTCACAGTATATGGTTTTTGCGGAAAAAGTCTACGAGACGGATCATATTTATTTTATTCTGAAAAAGAATATGGAGAAATTTCTTCCGAATGCACTGAAAAAAGCCCTGATCACCTACAGGGAAGATGCCAAGGATACAATACTTGAATTTTTCTCCCAGGGCAAAAAGACATTTATCAAGATCAGAGATATCGTTTCGGTTGAAAAAAATGACCGCAACATAAAGATTCTGACAAACGATGAAAGTTATGACAGTATCAAGACTTTAAAGCAGTTTCTTGACGATATAACGGAAGAACCGATAGTCAGATGCAACAGTTCTTCGCTGGTAAACATCAGGTACATTAAAAAGTTTTCGCTGAACAGCCTTGTTCTGACAAATGACAAGATCTATGATATAGGCGAGACCTATAAGGATGATGTAAAAAAGAGTTATCTTAGATGGTGGAAGAATAGGGTGTAGGAAACACTGATCGATAAAGATTTTAGAGGACGGCAGAGGTGCCGTCCTTTTTCTATGGATTTCATTAATTTCAATTAAATAAATATATCACTCCCAAAAGAAAATAATCAAATACAGATGTGAATTTCACAAATGAAAAAAAGTTTAATACTTTATGTTGTAGAATAGTGCATATTTCAAAATTTGTGAAAAAAGCATAAAAACGAGATTTAAAAATTGATATTTTTGTGCGAATGTACCATTTGGGTGTTGGAAATAGATGGTACAGTAAAAACCGTAATAGGTAATCGTTGTATTGGGCACGTTACAGTAAGCCGGTGGTCATAGCTAAGCAGAAGACGGGTGTGAAAAAACAGCCGGATGGCGAAGCTATGTCAAATGATTAGTTGGAGTAAAAAATGATAGTAACTGCAATATGTGAAAATGAAATATCCCAGATATACCTTCCTGATAAAGTAAAGGGACAGTACTGGATTCAAAGTATCAACGGAAGAGAAAAAATAGTAGGGATTGAGGCTGTCGATGAAAAATGGACAGTTAAATCCAATAATAATTATTATATATTGGGGGCCGATGGAACAACGATAAAAAGTGCAATACTATCACCGATAAGTATTATTCCTTTGGTTGGGAAAAGTAGCAAAGTAATTATATACTGTGAGCCTAAAACAAATGACAGATTACGATATGATCATTATTTGGTGAAAAACAATACATCGTTATTGATTGGAAGAGGCGATAACTGCGATATATCTGTCAATAATACTTTTGTATCTTCTGAGCACGCACGACTTATTTATAAGGGAAATGAGTGGTATATAGAAGATTTGAATAGTAGAAATGGTGTGTTCGTAAATAATTATAAAGAATTAAAAACCAAGCTTGATATAGGCGATGTTATCTTTATAATGGGAGTTAAAATTATTGTTGGCAGAGATTTTATTGCAATCAATAATCCGGATTTGTCAATTAAATGTAATGAAAAATTGATTAGATTTGAACCTCAGAAAGTAGAAGATAGTGAGGAATATGATAGTAAGGATAGGGAATTCTTTTTTAGAGCTCCCAGATTCAAAAGGGATTATAAAATACCTGAAATACAGATAGATTCGCCACCCCCCAGCCCGATTGGTCAGGAATTACCATGGATGTTGATAATGGGATCATCAATGGCTATGGGTATGATGTCGCTTGTTACGTTAATAACCGCATTTATATCAAAAAATATTACTTCCATGATAATGGGATTTTCTATGCTTTTGGGAACAGTTTTGCTACCATTTGTTTCAAAAAAATATGAATCCCGTCAGAAAAAAAAGAAGGAGTCATTAAGACAAAAGAAATATAGGGAATATCTTGACGAGATTGTATTACGAATGAATAAGGAATGCAAGAAACAGGAAGAAATATTAAATGAAAATTATATTTCGGCTGACAAGTGTCTTGATATTATATCAAATAAAAAAAATATACTGTGGGAAAGATCATCAAAGCATAATGATTATTTATCACTCCGATTGGGAATTGGCAGTGAAAAGAGCAACTTTAAATTAAAATATTCTGAGAGAAAGTTTATTCTGGACGAAGATAATCTTCAGGAGGAGCTGTACAATGTATGCGAATCAGATAGATTTTTAAAGAATGTTCCCATTGTTCTTTCTTTTTCGAAAAACAAGGTTGTAGGAATTATCGGAAACAGAAGTAATATAATGGAATATGCAAAGTCTCTTATTGCTCAAATGGTGGCTTATTATGCATATGATGAATTGAAGATGGTATTTGTTTATGATGATGAGATTGGAAATACCATGGAGTATTCAAGATGGCTGCCTCATGTATGGAATGAGGATAAGAGTTTTCGTTTTGTTGCTAAAACTGTTGAAGATGTAAGGAAAATAAGTTCATATTTTGAAAAGAAAGAAAGTGAGGAGGGAAACAAACAGGATCATACTCATTATGTATTTTTGTTATTTGATCATAATTTGGCTGGTAAATGTGATTTTATAAAGAAAGTATATATGACAGAAGGAGAAACTCGCTATAGTATTATCAGTTTCGATGAAGAATTCAATCATTTACCCAAAGAATGTGAAACTGTAGTTGAAATAATGTCTCGAAATGAAGGAAGATATTTTAAAAAGAATGAGACTAATTATGATGATATAAGATTTGCTCCGGAAATGATAAATCAAGTAAACCTTACGAATTATTGTAAGCAATTACTTAATACATATTTGGAGACAGTTGATTCCAGTAATGGTTTGCCTAAAATGCTGACATTCTTGGAAATGTATAATGTCGGTAAAATTGAATACCTAAATCCATTAACAAGGTGGAGGGAAAATGATCCGACAAAATCATTGGAGGCTGCAGTTGGAAAAGATTCTCAAGGTGAACTGATCAAACTTGATTTACATGAAAAAAACCATGGACCACACGGATTGGTTGCAGGAATGACAGGATCTGGAAAATCAGAGTTTATTATTACATATATACTCTCAATGGCTGTGAACTATCATCCTGATGAAGTGTCATTTGTATTAATTGATTATAAAGGTGGTGGATTGGCGGGTGCTTTTGTTGATGCCGAAAGAGGTATTAAGTTACCACATATTGCAGGCACCATTACAAATCTTGATGGTGCAGCTATTAACCGATCTTTAATATCTATTCAGAGTGAATTAAGAAGAAGACAGGGAATATTTAATGAGGCCAGAAAATTACATAATGAAGGTACTATTGATATATATAAATATCAAAAATTGTATCGACAAGGAAAGGTGCCGGAAGCAGTTCCTCATTTATTCATCATCTCTGATGAGTTCGCGGAATTGAAAACTCAGCAACCTGAATTTATGGAACAATTGGTGAGTGCAGCAAGAATAGGAAGAAGTTTAGGTGTACATTTGATTCTGGCAACGCAGAAACCAAATGGAGTTGTCGATGACCAGATTTGGAGTAACAGTAGATTTAGGATTTGCCTGAAGGTTCAGGAAAAAGCTGATAGTATGGATATGATTAAGAGACCGGATGCTGCTGCTTTGACTGATACAGGACGATTTTATATTCAGGTTGGCTTTAATGAGTATTTTGATATTGGCCAGTCTGCGTGGTGCGGGGCTCCATATATTCCTGCTGAAACAATTAAACAAAACTACGACAATAGTGTTAGGGCAATTGATAATCTTGGACAGTCAATAACAGAGATTAAGCCAAAAGATAAAAATGTAAGGGGCGATGAACAAAAACAATTAGTTGCGCTTGTTGGATATTTGTCAAAGATTGCAGAAGAAGAAAATATAAAAGTTCGGGCTTTGTGGCTTGATCCTATACCGGAAAGAATATTCATAAAGGATTTGGAAGAAAAATACAATTATCATGCGGAGAAACATGTACTTAATCCGGTAATAGGTGAATATGATGATCCATATAACCAGAAGCAGAAACTGATGACATTGCCGCTGTCTGCTTCCGGTAACTTATTGGTGTATGGCTCATCAGGTAGTGGAGTAGATACATTGCTTGAAACTATTGTATTCTCAATAATCTCTGAACATAGTGTATCAGAGACCAATATTTATGCCATAGATCTTGGCTCGGAGACATTGGGTTCATTTAAAAATGCTCCGCAGATAGGCGACATCATGTATTCGGATGATGACGAAAAGGTATCAAATCTGTTCAGGATGCTAACAGGTGAGATAGAAAAAAGAAAGAAGATGTTTTCGGAGTTTGGCGGAAGCTATCAGGCCTATGCGGATTTTAATGAAAAAATTCCGGCTAGCTTAGTTGTAATAATAAATAACTTTGCTGCATTTTCTGAAATATATGAATCTTATGATGATAATCTTATTTCAATTACAAGAGATTCTGCCAAGTATGGTATTTATTTTATAATAACTGCGAGTGCAGCGAATATTGTTAAGTATCGCCTGCAACAAAATTTTGGACAGATTCTGGTGCTTCAATTAAATGATGTATCAGACTATGTAGGAATACTTGGACAAACAGATGGCGTATTTCCTTCAAGACTACATGGCAGAGGTTTGGTTAAATTTGATCGTGTTTATGAATTTCAAACGGCACTGGCAGCCGATCGCATGAATCTGATGGAATATTATAGAGAGTTTTCTAATAAACTTGCAGAAGATTGTGAAGAATCGGCAATAAAGATTCCTGTATTGCCGGAAGAGGTAAATGCTGATTATTTCTCTAATTATCAATATGATTTATCTTCAATCCCGGTAGGAATAAGTAAAGAAGAACTATGTGTTTGTAACTATGATTTCAGAAAAATTCCGGTTAATATGATTATCGGTAGAGACATGGGAAGACTTGGAATGTTTTCTACTGAGCTAGCGAAGTTATTTGTGGGAATAGCTGAAATTGATTTGAGGATATTTGACTACAACAATGAAATTGATGATGAAGCAGTTGAGGTTGTGGATAATGACTATGATGATGAGATAGAAGAGCTATTTGGCGAATTATTGTCCAGAAATAAAAAATATAAGGGTAACAATAGTGATGCAAGTGTGTTGAGTGATGATAATGAAATCGTAATGATGATCGTAGGTTTGAAAGATATGATGGATAGTATTTCCGAGCAATCTATAGACAGAATCAATGCGATGCTGGAGAAGAATGACACGGCTTATAAATTTAGAATTATTGTTATCGAAGAAGAAGATAATGTAAAGAATTTTGCAATAAAAACCTGGTATAGAAAGATGGCTATGAGAGACGGAATTTGGCTGGGAGATGGTTTATATGATAAATACTTGTTTAAGCTGAATTCTTCTTCGTATTCCAGATCAGAAGTGGACGATGATTATGGCTGGCTGATTTCCGATGGTAATGAAACATTTATAAAAATACTTGGCTGAAACAGTTAAGTGGAGAGAATAGTGTATGTATAAAATATTAGTGGACGTATATGTTCCGTCACTTTTACAAAATTTTGAGTTTTTCATACCATTGAAAAGTAGAGTTGATGAGGTTACTGCATTGATTCGAAAAGCAATCGAAGAAATGACAGATGGTATGTTTTTTCCGGATTCAGGAGTGATGCTTTGCGACAGAGAATCCGGAGAGATTTTTAACATTAATCTTACTGTTGAACAGATTGGACTTAAAGAAGGATCAAGATTAATGTTGATGTAGATATGTCCGGACTGAAGGTCCGTATATAAATATAAGATAGGAGGCCAAAAATATGGCAGATAGAACAATCATTGTTGACCCTGCGAAGCTTGAAAGTACAGCAGGAGAAATTGATACTCAGGCAGCTGAGTACAAGAGATTATACGAGCAGTTGTATTCAGAGGTGGATTCAATGGCTTCGGCATGGCAGGGAAGCGATAATCTTGCATTTACTTCGCAGATTGATGGTTTCAGAGAGGATTTTACTGCAATGTATACTCTGATGACTCAGTATTCTGAGTTTCTTAAAAACAGTGCGGCAACTTACAGAAGTACACAGGAAAACGTAGCTGCTTCAGCTAAGAGACTGGTTAATTAGGAGGTGACTAAAAATGGCAAATGTTGAAGGAATTCAGATTACACTGGGTGAATTAACTCAGGTTGCGTCTACAATCAGAACACTTAACACAAATCTTAACTCATGTCTTGAAGAAATTCAGAGAAAAATGAATGCATTGTCTGAGAGCTGGTCGAGTGAGGCATCGGAAACCATTAGAGCAAAGTTTACAAGTACTGCTTCACATTTCGAAGAGTACAGAGCAGTAATCGATTCTTATGCAAAGTTCCTGGATGAAACTGCTGCGGCATATGATTCTGCTGAAACTTCAATTAATAGTGAGGCTCAGTTGTTCCAATAATAAAGAATAGATATTTAACAATCCGGACAAATTAATCTGTCCGGATTGTTGAATAGACAGGAGGTTTGACAGATGGCAAATACCATTAAAGTAAATCCGGATAAATTAGATAAAAATGCAGCTAAACTTGAAAAGGTGATTAGTAGTTATAAAAAAAATAGTGATAAACTTATTAAAATTTTAGATACCAATGAGGCTGATTTTGATGATACCGTTCTGGCGGCTTTAAAGGAATCATGTGAGAAAATCAGGACAGAGAGTGATACAATCAAAACAAATATGGATACTATGGCGGATGTTCTGAGAAAAGTAGCAAAAGCTTTTGATGAAGCTGATAAGGATGCAAAAAAACAATTGCAGAAATGCAGTGTGTGAGGTGAAAAAGATGGCAAAACCCAAAAAAGATAGTGGAAAAGTACAATCTAAAGAAAGTAAAGTCGAGGCAGCCAGAATAAAAGTGGCTAACACATATAAATCGATGAAAGAAAATTTGAGCGACTTGAAAAAATCAATAAAAGAGGTGACGAAAAACTGGGATTCAAAGTGGTCTCAGGAATACCAGTCATCTGCGCTTGAACAGATAAAGAAAATCGAAGAACAGCAGAAGATAATTGAAAAGAATCTGGAAAACTTTATGGAAGACTTTTTGGAAAAATTTAGTGCGGCAGAGGCAAAGGTTGCAAAGAGTGCAGATTTGTTTGATGATTGATAAGAATACAATTATTAGTTCTATATAGACGGAGGAGATTATGGCATACAAAATTTCAGCTCATAAAACACTTGCAAAAGCAAGAACAATTTTTGAGGGTTTTTCTACGAGCGGAGTGAATGCGCTAAGTGATTTGGCGAGGAGCAACTTCGTGACGTCCGGAAGTAAACATCTTTTGGAACAATATAAAATGATTGGTAAATTATGTAATCAGATTGAAGTCGATTTAACTGATGCCCAGAGAGATTCCGGGTTTCTTGCAGGTAAGTGGAACGTTCCGGGAAGTAATAAAAAAACTTATAACAAAACCAGTATAAACAAAAAGCATACGATAGATGTAGATGTCGATAATGTCAACATAACGCTTGACCTGATGAATTCAAGCAGAGGTAAATTAGATGATGTTTATAATGCTGTATGCAAGGCTTATAATGAAATATCGGGTCTAGAAACAATGAATTTGGAAATTGGAGTATTGACAGTCATTGAAGCATTGACCTGTTTGCCGCCGGTTTCAAGTTCGGCGAATATACTTAAAAAAAATATTCTTAGAAATTTGAATGATGTTAAACGCAATCTTTCCAAAGTCAGCAGTTTCTTTGGAGGAAGTAATTATGTCAGTGCATCATGTGGATCTACTAATATAATTGCAGCAACAAGAACATCATTACAAAAGATTTTGGCGTGTGAGGAAAAAGTAAAGAGGATACCGTATCAAAATACAATTGATGCATCCCAGACAGTAACTTCAGCAAATAGCTATGAAGAAATACATGGTAATTATCAAAATCTTGAAAATGCTCAGGCGCAGTATGAGAAAATGTATGGAAAGAAATGCCCTGAAATAGAAGAAGAGTTAGCCAGACTAAGAAGATTATATGATGAAAAAGGAATTACATATGAGCAGCATATCAATTTTACTCCTTGTGATAAAGATGTTTCTGGCGATGTTTATGGAGTAGGAAAGCCATATTCTGCTTTGAGTCAACGTAATTATCCTGAATTTGATTTGGGCGGAGGATCGAATGATGGTTGTGCATGTGTGGCTTATGCGATTGCACTAAATATGTTGGGAGAAACAGATGTAAGTCCTTTAGATGTAAGAGATGGTGGCAGCCATGCTTGTAGTTGGAGTAAACCGGGTGCGGGCTCTGACTATAGAATGAGAGCACAATACCCTGAGAGTCTCGTGGAATCCAGAGAATGTATTATAGATATATATGAAGGTTTGAAAAATAATCAGCCTACAGTTCTTCAATTACCTCATCCACATTATGTGACTATAGTAGGAGTAGATGGCGCAAAATCATTTGACGAATTGACTATGGATGATTTTATATGCATTGATCCTTGGGACGGTCAGGAAAAAAGGTGTAGCGAGGTTTTTGATTATTATGGTAGATGTAATTATGCTATGCTAATGGGATAGATGATTATTAGATGAAAGAGTTAAAGATAAAAAAACAAGGGCAAATAACAATAATTGAAAATAGCTTGGAAAGCTTTGAAATGATTAATCAGACCTGGCTTAATGTTGTGACCAGAAAAGGATATGGTTGTTTTTTGCCTATTAATATTGAAAACGGACGAAAGAAAAACATTATCAGAAGTGAAATTAATGGCTTAATTAATGTGGGCGATTTATTTCGAATGACTGTCAGCAAAAATGAGTTTCTCGATTTTATGTTGCAATTAATCAGAATAATTAGATTATGCGATTCGATGAATCTTAACCCAGCCAACCTGGAATTGACACTTGATACTGTTTTTCTTCATCCTGTTTCCAAGGAAGTTTTTGTTATTTATTGGCCTATTGTCAATAATGAGAGAAGCAATCCTGTCCATGTCTTTTTTAAGTCGATAACTAAGAATATTGATTTTGATATGTTTCAGAAAAGAACATTTGCTGATGAGTATGCTTCTTTTTTTGCCGGTCATTCTTCATTTGATTTGGATGAGTTTGAAAATATGATTTTGACGATGAAAGGAGTTAAAACAGAAAATACAACTGCTACATTAAGACAATTATCGGAAATATCATATGATAATAAAAGAGAAAACAAAAAAAATGTAGTTGAACCAGGATATTTGAAGAACAGGATGTATGATCCTTTTTCTACTTCTTCTATGGGAGAACAATCGAAGTTGATCCTTACAAATTCTAAAACCGGAAGAAGTATGGTATTTGAGAATGATGTAATAACCATAGGTTCGGATAGTGGGAATAGTATGTCAATTACTAATATATACATAAGTAGAACTCATGCAAAAATAATATTGATTGATGGATTCTTTTATTTAAAGGATTGTAATTCTCACAATGGAACTAAATTGAATGGTGAAAAAATCAGTTCTGAAAAGATGTATCAATTAAATAATGGTGATAGCATTATTTTTGCTAATGAAGAATATACAGTTTCGTTTTAATAAATTTGAGGAAATAAAGTGGTAAATATATCATTTTCGCAATTGTCAAATATTGGCAGAAGAAAAGTGAATGAGGATTCTATTGGTGTTTATAAGGGCCCCAATGCTCATGCCTTTATTCTGTGTGATGGCTTGGGTGGTCATGGTATGGGGGATAAGGCGTCTTCTCTGGTTCGTGATGTTTTTATTAATCAATTTCAAAATATGCAGGATTGCTCAAATATACTGCCCAGTACATTCATGGCAGCACAGGATATTTTGATGTGTGAACAGATTAGGCAAAAGGCTCAGAGTAAGATGAAAACGACCGCTGTTGCATTGGTTGTTGATGAAGATAAAGCATATATTGGCCATGTTGGTGATTCAAGACTTTACATATTCAGAAATAATAAGGTCATGAAAAGAACTTTGGACCACAGTATTCCGCAGATGTTAGTGGCTTCAAAGGAAATAAAGGAAAGCGATATAAGAAATCATCCTGACAGAAGTATGCTGGTAAAGGTTATGGGTATAGAGTGGGAAAAACCTCTTTTTGAACTGATGAAACCGATACCCCTCAGAAAATGTCAGGCTTTTTTATTGTGTTCGGATGGTTTTTGGGAGTTGATAAATGAAGATGAAATGTGTAAATGTCTGGAGAAAGCAGTAAATGTAGATCATTGGCTTCAGATGATGAATGATATTGTTCAAAGTAATGGTATAAATGTAAATATGGATAATAATTCTGCTATTGCAGTTTGGTGTAAGAGAGATTAGATATGAGTGAAAAAGGAAAACGAATATATTGTAAAGAAAACAATATTATGCAGCTGGCTATTCTTTCGGTAATAGGTGACAGAAAAGAACAACAGGATGCATTTGGCTATGACATAAAAGAGGATTCGGCGATAGTCACTGTATGTGACGGTATGGGCGGTCATATGGGCGGCAGGCTTGCTGGTCAGACATCGGTTAATTGTATAATTGAAGAATACATGAAGTTGTACCCTAATGTAAATGTTCCAGTGTTTTTACGGGATATTGCCGATGAAGCAGACAGAAGAGTGAGTTCTCTTACCGACACTAAAGGTACTCTGCTTAATGCAGGATCTACAATGGTCGCAGTTGTACTTTGGGGAAATGACTTTTATTGGTCTTCTGTTGGGGACAGTAGGTTGTATATGCTTCGAAACAATGAATTTGTTCAGGTGACGGTTGACCATAACTATAAGGAATATCTTAAAGAAAAACTTTCTACAGGGGAAATATCCAGGGAAGAATATGACAAGGAAATAGTAAACGGGGAAGCTTTAATTAATTATATCGGAGTAGGCGGGATTCAGATAACGGATCATAATGATACACCGCTAAAGACTGAAAAAGACGATATCTTTTTATTGATGTCGGATGGATTATATAAAATGCTTTCTGACAATGAGATTAAATCCATTATTGACAATTTTTCAAACCCCAATGATGCATTGAATCTCTTTGACAGTGAAGCGGAAAAGAAGGCGTCAGAAAATAAACTGGCCCGCGATAATATGACAGTAGCAATAATTAAAATTAAGTGAGGTGCGGAATGGATGTAGTAAAATGTGATTCATGCGGTAAATATTTTGATCAGGATTCTTTTAATCTGTGTCCCCATTGTCTTGAAGGACATGGTTTTAAGGAAGACGCTTCAAAGCCTAAAAAAGAAAGACATTCTTTATTTGGAAAGAAAAAGAGTGAAAATTCCAGCGCAATAAATGGCATAAATAACAATTATCATAATAATATCAATAATTTGGAGACGATAAAACAATATGATGATGCTATAAACAGCGAAAACAAAAGTTCAAGCAGTTCGGGTAAAAGCAATAAAACATACAGTTTATCGGAATTTGAAAATAGCCAGAAACAAAATAAGAATAAAAATTATGATTATAATTCTACGTTTGATGTGTGGTCGGGAAGACCATCCGGTTCAAACAGTGATTTAGATCGTAAACAGGTTCAGGGAAGTACACAGTCACTTAAACTGGGAACAGAAATTATAAATAATAATGAAGATGTGATAAATCCGATAGGCAATTATGAACATGAAACAGTTCGTGATCTGGTGAATGAAACTGTTGCCAAGGATGAAGGAAAAACTTTTGGTTTCTTTAGCCTGAACAAAAATTCTTCAAATTCCGGGTCTGAAGATTCAGGGGCCGGTACTCCACAACCGACATCTGTCAATTCTGAACCGATGGTAGGCTGGCTTGTTTGTATTAAAGGACCTCACTTTGGTGAAGCTTTTAATATTTATGTTGGAAACAATTCAATCGGAAGACTTAGTTCCAATAAGATTGTTATCGCAAGGGATTCACATGTCTCCAGAGAAAAACATGCGGTTATAACCTATGAACCAAAGAAAAGAGAATTTTTGATTTCGCCGGGTGCCAGCAGTGGCCTGACATACCTGAATGACGAAAATGTAATGACATCCGCAAAATTAAAGGCAAAGGATAAGATTGAACTTGGAGAATGTGTATTCCTTTTGATTCCATTATGCGGGGAAGATTTCAGCTGGGAAGATTATATAAACTGAAGGAGCTAATAAACCGATGAAACTTTGTTATTCATGTTTTAGTGAATTTGAAGAGGCTTATAATGTATGTCCTTATTGCGGAACGCCCTATAATTCCGAGCCGGAAGAGCCGATATACCTTGCACCGGGAACAGTTCTGAACAAAAGGTATATTGTAGGGGAGGCAATTAAAGCCGGTGGTTTTGGTATTGTTTATAAGGCATTTGATACAAAACTTGAAGTAGTGGTAGCCATTAAAGAGTTCTATTCTTCAAAGTTGATGACAAGAGCCAAGGGTGATAAATCAGTTATCGTTTCAAAAAAAACATCTGATGAGTTTGAGTACAGAAAGAAACGATTTCTTGTTGAAGCTAAGACGATGGCCAGATTCGGTTCACACAGAAGTATAGTAAATGTATATGAATTTTTTGAAGAAAATAATACAGCATATTTTGTTATGGAGTATCTGGATGGAGAGGATCTGAGTGAATATCTTAAGCATCATGGAGGTCGTGTTCCTACTGATTTTGCTTTGATGGTAACTAATGAAATCGGATATGCACTGAAATCTCTTCATGAATGCGGTGTAATTCACAGGGATGTGGCGCCGGACAATATTTATATTTGTCATGGAAAAAACATAAAAATAAAACTTTTGGATCTTGGGGCGGCATTGATTCCGGAATCGGATGATGAGGTCCTTGATCTCATCATGAAGGTTGGGTATTCTCCTTGTGAACAGTATGATAAGGATAATCGGAACATCGGACCATGGACTGATGTATATGCACTTGGTGCGACGTTATATAAAATGCTCACAGGCATTAAGGAATTGCCTGAGTCTACAAACCGTAAGGTCGGGGATACGCTTGTTCCGCCGGCACAGCTGAATCCTTCGATTGATGGTAATCTTAGTAACAGCATAATGAAAGCAATGGCTGTTGATAAGTATATGAGATTTAAGAATGTAAATGAGTTTCTTAGAGCTGTTAACGGGGAGAAAAAGGTATCTACACTTGGGCAAGAGAGATTAAGGAGAAAAATAAAAAGAGCTGCGGGAATTGCGGCTGCAGGCATACTTATTTTGATTGGCGGGATTGTATTATTTAAAAAGAATGAAGCTAAAAAAACGGAAAAATATCTTGAGAGTGCGGAAATAAGTCTGTGGTATTGTCTTGAGGACGGTTCTAAGGAAAATGAAGCAATACAGGATATTGTAGAACAGTTTATTGCCACGGATGGAAACGAAAAAGTAAAGATTGAAGTAAAATCATTTTCTCCGCAGGAATATGAGAGCGCTATCTCCAAGGCGGCATCAGATGGAAAGCTTCCGAATATTTTTGAAAGCACCGAACTGAGTGATGATGTACTTGAAAAAGCAAGAAAGGTAGACAAAATATTTGATTCACCTCAGGCCAAGGAGTGTATGTTTATCAATCAGTATGATAAATACTATAAAAATCATAAACAGGTTCCGATGGGAATAGTTGTCCCGGTTGCATATGTGATTACTAAAGGTGCGGAATCGGTTGAATATAGTGAAAACTATTTCAGCACAATTGAAGACTTTAAAATCAGTGAAAATAAGATAGCTCTTGACCAGGATTATTCGAAACTGGTGCTGAAAAATTTTAATAAATGGAGCTGGGCGGACAGCAAAGACTTTTTGGATAATGGAAGTAATAAGGCAGCGGTCATGATTTCATCAACGATGAAACTGGACGAGGTCAAGTCTACTTTGACTAGTTATCAAAAAAAATATGTTTATCCGAATAATAAAAGTATTTATTGCGAATTCACTTATGAATGGAGTCTTGGCGAAGGAAGTAAAGCCCAAGAAAGAGCAGCTGACAGATTTGTTGAGTGGATGCTGGGTACACCATATCAAAATGCTTTGATGGTAAGCCGTGCACAGGATGGACAGATTCCGGTCAATAAAAAAGCCTATATGAATAAGTGTGAAATAACGGGTCTGGATCCGCTCAGAGATGAAAAGATTGCAGCTAAATTTGTATTTGAAGAAAGTAAGTGACAGAGAAGGGAAAAAACATGAGTAAACGTTGTTTGGGATGTATGAAATTAATTGCGGATGAATATAATATGTGTCCGCATTGCGGTTATGTGGTCGGAACTCCTGCAGATGAACCGATACGTATTGAACCGGGAACACTCTTCCATAACAGGTATATCATAGGAAAAGTTCTTGGCTCGGGAGGATTTGGCGCAACCTATCTGGCATGGGATGGGAAACTGGAACAGAAGGTTGCAATTAAAGAATATATGCCAAACGAGTTTTCGACAAGGATTCCGGGACAAAATCAGGTAAGTGTTTTGGGCGGAGAAAAGACAAAGCAGTTTTATGACGGTATGGCGAAATTTCTTGAAGAAGCTAAAAAACTGGCAAAATTTCAAAATGAGGACGGTATTGTCAGGATTTTTGACAGCTTTGAAGAAAACGGAACAGCCTATCTCGTTATGGAATTTTTGGAAGGTATGACTCTGTCCGAGTATCTGAGGGAAAAAGGGAATATTCCCGAGAATGCTGCCGTTGAGCTTCTGATGCCTGTTATGAAATCGCTTCAGGCTGTTCATTCTGTTGGCATTATCCACAGAGATATTACCCCGGACAATATTTTCGTTACAACAAAAGGAGAGTTGAAGCTGATAGATTTTGGTGCATCCAGGTTTGCCACTACATCTCACAGCCGAAGCCTTACAGTAATTATTAAACCGGGATATTCACCGGAAGAACAGTACAGAAGCCGCGGCGACCAGGGACCGCATACCGATGTCTATGCGCTTGGTGCAACATTGTACAAAATGATAACAGGCAAGCTTCCGCCTGACGCAATGGAACGCCGTGTTAAGTATGAGAATGAAAGCAAAGATATTCTTAAAGCTCCTCACAAATTGATCAAGGGTGTCTCGGTTGCGCATGAGATTGCTATCCTTAATGCATTGAATGTAAGGATTGAGGACCGAACACCTGATATTAAAACATTTATTGAAGAACTGAATGCAGATCCTCCGGCAAAACGTCGTTATGGTAAAATAAAGAAACTTGATTTTTATACCTGGCCAAGATGGGCGAAAATCGCTGTTGCGTCATTGGCATTACTCCTGCTTATTGGTGGAATTGTTTTAACTGCAGGACTTTTGTACAGATCTTCGTATAAGGATAAAATCGTTGTTCCGGATGATACCGTTGTTGTTCCGGAGGTTGAGCAAAAAGCATATAACGATGCTGTAAAGAGTATTGAGGAGAAAAAACTGATAGCTACAATTATCGGAAGTGCGGAGACGGAATATATTGATTCCAGTCTTATTATCCTTCAATCTCCTTCGGGTGGATCATATTTGAAAATAAATGGGCAGGTTGAACTGCTGATCAGTAAAGGAAAACTGGAAAAAGGAAAGGTTCCTTACGTTGTTGCCTCTACAGAGTATGAAGCAATTGAGATGATTGAGGCAAGCGGACTAAAGGCTGTAGTTACAGACCGTATAAATGACGATGCGATGGCTGCCGGACTTGTTCTCAGCCAAAGTATTGATGGCGGTACTGATGTAGAACCGGGGACTGAGGTCGGCCTTGTGATTTCTTTAGGGCCTAAAGCATTTGAAATGCCGGATGTTATGGGTAAAGAGGAAGCCGAAGCAGAAAAGATACTTACTGATGTCGGATTATTGGTAACCAAAACCTATCGCACTGATGATTCTGCAAAGGTTGGTACTGTACTTGAGCAAAGTATAGGTGCAGGTGAAGATGTGGTCAGGGGAGATACCATTAATTTGTGTATCTGCACTGCAGCATCTACGATTAAAGTACCTAATGTTGTCGGTAAAGACAGAAAGGATGCTAAGGAAACTCTTGAAAAAGCAGGATTTACTGTTAACGAGTCAGAGGACTACAGTAATGACGTGGCAAAAGACAAGGTAGTTATGCAGACTCCGGAGGCGGACAGCGAGCAGCTTAAGAATACGAAAGTAACAATACTGATCAGTAAAGGTGCAAGAACGGTAGATATTGATTTTGATGCTAATGGTGGAAGTGTAGATAAAAACAAACTGACAGTCGTATTTGGCCAAGCTTACGGAGAATTGCCGACAGCAACAAAACAGGGATATTTCTTTGGAGGATGGTATACCGCAAAAGAAGGCGGAATGAGGGTTAATTCCGATACCCTGGTAGCTGTTAACGGAAGTCAGACTTTGTATGCACAGTGGGCTAACAGTTCATATAAGGTAAGTTTCGATGCCAATGGAGGAAAGGCGTCAAAAGGAAGTATAGAAGCGGCATATGATTTCAGTTATGGGGAATTGCCTACTGCCGAAAGAGCAGGTTATGATTTTGCCGGCTGGTATACCAGTGCAAACGGAGGAGAAAGAATTGCTGCGGCGTCGATAGTAAAGACATCAAGTGACCATACACTTTATGCACACTGGAATGAAGCAAACTATATGGTTATGTTTGATGCCAATGGCGGAAGTGTCAGTCAGAAGTCGCAGAATGTAAAGTATCTTTCAAACTATGGCAATTTACCGTCGGCAACAAAAACAGGTTATACGTTCAAAGGCTGGTATACGAGAGTGGATGGCGGAGATAATATCAGCTCGAATTCTAAAGTGACAATGACGTCAGATCACACTTTATATGCACAGTGGACAGCTAACACATACACTCTTAAGTTTGATGCTAACGATGGAACGGCAGATCAGACTTCAAAGCAGATTACTTTTGAAAAACAGTATGGTAATCTTCCGGGAGCAAGCAGAAACGGATATGGCTTCCTTGGATGGTTTACAGACAAAGTCGGGGGAAGCCAGATCAGTGATACTACCATTTTGAAAAATGCCGGTGACCAGACTGTATATGCACATTGGAAGGCTGGTGCCTATACGGTAAGCTTTGATGGTAATGGAGGAGTTGTATCTAAGGCGGCAATCTCTGTAGAACATGACAAACAATATGGTACTCTTGCAACTGCTGAAAGAACGGGATATACCTTTAGTGGATGGTTTACTTCCAAGACCGGAGGTAATGAAGTAAAGAGTACGGATACTGTAAAAATAACATCAGATCAGATTCTTTATGCAAGGTGGACCATTAATACCTATGAAGTAAGCTTCAACGGAAATGGAGGTTCTAACCCGAAGAATATTGCTGTGACATATGATTCGACATATGGATCATTACCGACTTCTACAAGGACAGGATATCAATTTTCAGGATGGTATACCAGCAGTAGCGGAGGAAATAAAGTCGAAAGTACCAGTAAGGTATCAATTACTTCAAATCAAACCTTATATGCTCATTGGAATGCCAGTCCTATTTCAGTTAGCTTTAATGGAAACGGAGGAACTAATCCGAACTCGATTACTGTGACATATAATTCAACATATGGTACATTGCCGTCATCTACCAGAACCGGATATACATTTGATGGCTGGTATACTTCGGCAAGCGGGGGAAGTAAGGTAACAAGTACAACAAAAGTCACCACTACTACGACACAAACTTTATATGCTCACTGGTCGGCCAATGACTACACATATAATGTTGAATATAAGTCTAGTAACGGTACCTTGTTGGGAACAGATAAAGTGACACATACTTTTGGCTCAACTTATACAGTTAGTGCAAAAGAATATGCGGGATATGTTACTCCCAGCTCAAAATCAGTAACATGGAATAAAACCTCGGATACCATTACATTTTCATATAATCCTAGAAATATGGGAATATCAGTTGCGATTTATCCTATGTCAGGAAAGACCGGAACAGATGCATGGATGACAGAAAAAATTACAGTTGAATACCGAAATAGAACTGCAAATTCTGTACAACTCCGATTTACAACAGAACTTACGCTTAAAGCTTGGTCATATGAGTGGGATTCGGTTGCTTTTAATGCCGGTGTTGGAGGAAATGCAAGCACAAATGATATTACTATAGTTCCTGCAGATACGTGGTCATACGGAGTCGGTTATGCGAGGACGGAAACAGCAACGAGCAACTGGATTACTGTAACGGGCTTATCTCCGGATACATGGTCATTAAATGTATTCCATCATTTATGGGATGATGACAGAACTATAGATATTAATTCGGATGGATTTCATAATTTTGATGTGAATATTGCAAAGTATTGATTAAGAGTAACTGGAAGGAGATAGTAAAAAATATATAACAAATGTAAAGGATACAGATGTGACAGAGGATGCTAATCAGGGAAAAGTTAGTTGTATTGACTTGTATGGTCAATCATAATATGAATAATAGCGAACAAGATCCATTACAGAAATAACAAAATATTTTTTCTTGATTATTAGTGCGTTTAGAGATATAATGTTTGCTAATACTACTCATGAAAGGAAACAGGAACATGAAACTTGACCCCATCGTAATTTCGCTTCTTGACACTGACCTTTATAAATTCAACATGGATCAGGTGATCTTCCATAAGCATACCGACCTCTGCGGTCAGTATTATTTCAAATGCCGTAACGAAAACATCGTCTTTACAGAAGAAATGGTGGAAGAGATCAAGGCCCAGGTTGACCATCTCTGCAACCTTAAATTTACGAAGGACGAGCTTGATTATCTGCGTTCCATCCGTTTCATCAAGAACGACTATGTGGAATTCCTTCGTCTCTGGCATCCTATCCGTGATTATGTCACGATTGAACGCAAGGATGATGGTGAGCTTGTCGTAGTTGTTGACGGACCGCTTTTCTCTGCTATGCAGTTCGAGATTTATCTCTTGGAGATCATAAACGAAGTTTACTTCCGCATGAGCTTTGACTATGACACTCTTCTTGCATCCGCAAAGGAGAGGCTTGACGCAAAGATAAATGCAATGAATGACGGAACCTATACCTTCCCGTTTGCCGAGTTTGGCTGCCGCAGACGTCTTTCAAGAGAGTGGGAGGACGAGGTTGTCCGCCGCTTCGTAAGAGAGACCAAAAACTGCGTCGGTACATCAAACGTATATCTCGCAAAGAAATATAATGTAACACCCATCGGTACCTATGCCCATGAATTCGTGCAGATGTACCAGGGTATTGATTCTATCCCTCTTGCATATACCAACTACTATGCGATGAAGGACTGGTACTGGGAATATGACGGTGATAACGGAACCGCGCTTACCGATACTGTGACAACAGACCTTTTCCTGCTTGACTTCAACCGCTCGATGGTAAACAACTATTCCGGCGTACGTCATGACAGCGGCGATCCTTATGAGTGGGGCGAGAAGATCATTGCACATTATAAGAAATACGGCGTAGATCCCAAGACCAAGCTGCTTCTGTTCAGCGACAGCCTTGATTTCGACCGTGCCCAGAAGCTCTATGAGTACTTTGTGGGCAAGACCAAGGTTTCATTCGGCATCGGTACCTTTGTATCAAACGATACCGCAGAGGAAGCACTCAATATCGTTATCAAGCTTCAGTATGTAAACGGAAGACCTGTTGCAAAGCTTTCCGATGTTCCCGGAAAGTCGATGTGCCGCGACGAAGCATATCTCGAGTACCTGAAGAGATCGGTAGATTTCAGGATCGAGAGGCAGAAAAATAAGTAAAAAGAGCCAAAAACAAAGGCTTTTTGTTTGACATATTTCCCTATATGGTTTATGATGTATATATCATAAACAGCTTTTCGTAGTTTCTGCGGAAAGAAAGGAGGAAATATGAAAAAGTACATTGCCGAATTTATCGGCACGATGACGCTTGTCATTCTCGGCTGCGGTACAGCAATGCTTGTGGGCTGCAGTTCGGCGGCAGGTACGGGATATATGCTTACGGCTTTTGCTTTCGGTCTTACGATCGTCGGCATGGCATACTGCGTTGGCAATATTTCAGGCTGTCACATCAATCCGGCCGTTTCACTCGGTGTTCTGATCAACGGCGGAATGACGGTTTCCGACTTTATCGGATATGTATGCGCACAGTGTCTCGGAGCATTTGCAGGCTCCGGCATCCTTGCCCTCATCTTTAATCTCGGTAAAGTTACGGATCAGACAGGCGGCTATGGTTCAAACGGACTCGGAGGAGTATCCGACAGTGCGGTTGCAGGCCTTTTGGTTGAGATCGTGCTCACCTTCATCTTTGTAATGGTAATTCTTGGCGTTACATCAAAGAAGGCAAATCATGGTTCCTTCGCGGGCGTTGTTATCGGTTTTACGCTGGTGCTTGTTCATATTCTTGGCATCGGTCTTACCGGAACCTCAGTTAATCCTGCAAGAAGTATCGGCCCCGCTATCGTGGCTGCAATCGACGGAAATTCAGACCCCATCAGTGTTGTCTGGGTATTCATAGTCGGACCGCTTGTTGGTGCTGCACTTGCTGCTTTTGTTTATATGATCCTTGAGAGTGACGACAAAAAAGAAGAAAAATAATTAATATGCCAGATATGAGCCGGAAATAAACTTGTTTCCGGCTCGTTTTGGCCTGAAAAGAATTCTGAAAGGTATTTATATGGGGAAAAAAGAAATAAGAACAGAAATACTTGAAAAGCTTTTCGGCAAGATGAGAAAGCAGGGGGTTGACCTCCTTCTGATACCGATGGGGGATTATCATGGTTCCGAATATATCAGCGATTATTTCAAGCAGATAAGATATCTGACCGGATTTACAGGTTCGGCAGCGACAGTTACTGTCTGCGCGGAAAACAGGGAGGTACTGCTGTTTACCGATGGCAGATACTTTTTACAGGCGGAAAAAGAACTCAGGGGCAGTGGCATAAAGCTTATGAAGTGCGGAAATGCCGGCGTGCCTACGGTTAAAGAATATATATCAATAAAGGCGGCCACTTCAGGCCTTAAACAGTACTGCATCGGTTTTGACGGCAGGCTTGTTTCGGCTTTGTTTGTAAGTGAGCTGATGGAAAGCCTTAAGGAAAAGGGAAGACAGAAGGGAATAAGACTTGCTGCGGACATAGATCCTTTGGGTGAAATATGGAATGCGGATGAGGAAAATCCGCGTCCGTGCCTTCCTGCAGAGCCGATATGGGAGCTTCGTAAGAACTTTACCGGGCTTGAACGCGGGAGAAAGCTTGCTTCACTGCGGGCAAGGATGCGTGAGGAGGGCGCGGAGATTTTTGTTATTTCTGCGCTTGACGAGATTGCGTGGCTTTTCAATCTCAGGGGAAATGATATTGATTATAATCCTGTATTTTTGTCCTATGCGCTGATAACTGAAAAGGATGCGAGGCTTTTCCTCAACACCGGAGATTATCCGAGGCGCATGATAACGCCCATGCTTTTTGACAACGATGCATTGAATGCAGAGGGCAAGATTTTTGCCCAACCCTACAGCGAGTTTTTCAAGGTCTTGAAAAAGCAGGCGGAAAGCGGCAAAAAAATATGGTATGATCCGGGTGCGGTTTCATATCTCGTGAAGGAAAGCATTGAAAAGGCAGCCGGAAAGAGCGGCGTGCCGGCAGTGACCAAGGCTTCTCCAATCAAACTTATCAAGGCCATAAAGAACAATACAGAGATTGAAAATGAAAGGCAGGCCCATATTTATGACGGCGTCGCCCTTACAAAGCTTATTTATTGGCTGAAAACTGAGGTAAGAAGCGGAAAGGCTGCTGCCGATGAGCTAAGTGTGGCAGAGAAGCTAAAAAGCTTAAGGGCTTCCCAGCCTTCATATCTTGGTGAGAGCTTTGCTCCGATAATAGCATATGCCCATCATGGCGCTATCGTTCATTACGAGGCCGACGAAAAGAGCAGGCTGAAGATCGATGACGGAAAGGGCGGGGAGCATGCAGGATTTCTTCTGATGGATACGGGTGCCCACTATCTTGAGGGTACTACGGATGTGACGAGAACGGTGGTTCTCGGAAAGCCTTCGGAAGTAGAAAAAAGAAATTATACGGCAGTGCTTGCCGGAAATATGAGATTGTCTGACGCGGTTTTCAAAGAAGGAACGCCCGGAAACAGGCTTGATATCATTGCAAGGGAGCCGCTGTACCGGCTGGGTCTTGATTTCAATCATGGCACGGGCCATGGTGTCGGGTATCTTTTAAATGTGCATGAAGGACCGCAGAACATCAGCATACGCGGAAAAAATGAGCATGGGCTTATGGCCGGAATGATATGCTCTGATGAGCCGGGCTTTTATCTTGACGGAAAATACGGTATCAGGCTTGAAAATCTTGTCTGTTGCAGGGAAATGTTTAAAAATTCCTATGGATCCTTCCTTGGCTTTGAAATTCTTACGCTGGTTCCTTTTGATCCGGAGGCGGTGGACTTTGATGAGCTTTCGGAACATGACAGACAGCTGCTTTCGGACTATCACAGAAGAGTTCTGAAAATCATAGGACCGGAGCTTTCAAAAGAGGAGAGAACATGGCTTGCCGGCATATGCCATGCCTTCGGGGCAGAGTCATGATTTTGTAATACTTTTGTAATAAAAAAAGAGTTGATTTATTTCTGGTTTTGCTGTAAATTATACTTGTGGCAATATAGCGCCATTTTATACAGAACCTATATTAAAGGAGCATATATCATGAGAAAAAAATTACTGGCAGTAATGCTTAGCTTTACGCTGGCTGCGGGACTTGTTGCCGGCTGTGGAAAGAGCAGCTCCGGAAGTTCAAGCGCGGATGCGTCTTCCTCTTCTGCGGATAACGGTGGCTCATCGGATTCTTCAGGTAACGCTCTGACAGAAACCGACGGAAGTGAGAAGTATACTCTCGGCAGCGGTGTTTCCGGCGCGGCATCGGATATCGATACCGGAAGCCTTAAAGTTGATGACTATATGTTTGAAACCGGCAAGGGCGGAATCATGAGAGCAGGAAGCCTCCAGAGATTCGCAGACGTACTGAGCCGTGCTTCAGCAGGTGACAACAGAAAGATCACTATCGCATTTATCGGTGGCTCTGCTACCCAGGGTGACGGCGCAAGTGATGCTTCCAAGTCCTATGTAAGCCTTGTTGAAAAATGGTGGGAGGAAACCTTCCCCCAGACCGAGTTCGAGTTTGTAAATATCGGTCTCTCAAGCCAGGATTCATATCTTGCAGTTCACAGAATCGGCAAGGAAGTTCTTCCGAAGAATCCCGACCTTGTATATGTTGAAACCTCAATGAGTGATGGTGCCAACAACAGTGGTGAGGCCTTTGAATGTCTTGTAAGAAAGCTGCTTTTAAGTGACCATGAGCCTGCTGTTATTCCTGTAGGTGTTACCGACAAGGGAAATTCCGGTACCGGTAATGGTTATGATGCAGGTTCGAAGCAGACCCAGATCGCTTTCAAATACAATCTTGCATTCATCAGCTTGGAAAAGGTTGTGAAGATGAATGTGGCTGATTCAACATGGAAGTGGACTGATGTAGGTGTTTCGGATACCAACTCGAATCTTAATGATTCAGGCCATGCATTCCTTGCAAAGCTTATCTGTGAGTACTCAAAAAGAGTAATGGACGGTATGTCCGCATCTTCATATAAGCTTTATGAGGTTCCCGAACCCGATGCAGGAAACAAGCTCAGATATATGGAAGGCAACTTCTATACAATTACCGATTTCGGAAATAAGGTTGAAACCACAGATTATTTCATGGTTGAGTTCCCTGATTGTAACCTTGCAGGCTACAGCGCAGGCTGGGGTACAGAAAAGGGTAATGAAGGCGTGTTCACAGTTACCGGTTCAAATATCGGTATCGTATGGTATCGCTCGATCGACGGCAACGGCGCTTTGTTCGATGTAAGCGTAGACGGAACTCCTATTCAGTATGAATTCTCTTCAAACGGAATAAGCGCAGATACCACAAAGACTGACAGCTATACCGGAATTGAAATCAGGGAATTAGGAAAGCTCAGCGAAGGACGCCATACCATCAAGTTCTCAAAGAATTCCAAGTCTGAAGGAAATGCAATCTATATCCTTGGATTTACGGTTTCATAGGAAGCCTGTTTAGTAACATGATATGAAATACATAACCCCCGGCGGTTAAACTGCCGGGGGTTTGTTTGTTGATATGAGGGGGATATTAAATCCTTTTATATGGGATAAACTGTATCTGGAGTTTACATCCCAATCCTTTTGCAATTTTCTTAAGAGTATTGAGGGAAGGGTTTCCTACGCCGTTTTCCAGTTTACTGATATCTCCCTGAGATATTCCGGTTCTGGAAGAAAGCTCCTTTTGGCTGACATTTAATTCTTTTCTGATATCAGTCATTGCAGACATGAGTTTATATTCTTCTTCAAGACCATCCCATTCCTGCTTAAATTCCGGATCTTTTAACTCCTCATTTAAAATATCATTAAATTTCATGATTTTTTCTCCTTTCGTTTCCTTTCATCTTCCTGCCGAAAATAATCGTCTCTGTATTTCTTCGCCTTTTCTATTTCTGAAGAGGGCGTCTTTTGGGTTTTTTTGAGAAAACCATTTGTTATTATTGCTTTATCTCCATCACAAAAGAAATATAGATTTCTTGCTATATCACTTCCAAATTTAGTCCTTAATTCAAATATACCATCTTCAAGCGGTTTTGAATGCGGCTCTCTCAAAGAAATCCCCTTTTCTTCCAGCAGCATTACCGTTCTTAATATTTTTGCTCTCAGCTTTATATCCTGTTCATTTATAAAAACCATTGCAGGTATATATTTAATTCTGTCTTTGTATTCAAGACCTTCTTCATGTTCGAATTCATAGAATTCTACTTCCACATTTAAGACCTCCCTAGAGAAAAAATGAAACATGGAATATATCCTATATAGATTATATCACATATTTTATGATTGTCAATGGTTTTCTGTAATCAGTCCTATATAAAAAAGCCATGGGGGTTATCCCCATGGCCCATTCTTTAAGGTTTGGTTTTATTCATTTTTACTGCCATCATCCGCTTTATCATCCTGCTTCTTGTCCGGCTGCTTATTGCTTTCCGCCTTCAGCTTCAGAATCTTGAAGATGAATATCTCGGCTGAGATAAGTACCACGAGCACTGCCACAAGTATGATGATAAGAAGTGTATAATCCCTGCCACCTTTTTCGGAGCTTTCGGATTTGTCGGAAGCCTTGTCGGAGGAATTCTTTGTGCTGTCCTTTGAGGTTTTTTCGGATTTTCCTGAGGAATCCTTGTCATTTGAAGGGCTGGCTGATGATCCGCTTTCACTGAAGTCTTCGTCAACCTCGTCCGTGTCACCATGAGAGCCCTCATTTGGATTCTTCTTGGTATCTTCGCTTATCGTGATGCCGTTTCCGTTTCCTGTTGCACCGACCTTAATGCCTTCGTCGGTCTGCTCGGTAAGGTAGGCTGTCAGCCAGCAGAGAGGTGCGTTCCAGTTGATCGTACATTCATTTACCGACCATGCCTCGATATTGTCAAGGTAGCATTTGGCAGGTGAAATCTTTCCTTTCTTCCAGCCTGCGCCCTGTACCCAGGGATCCTGCATGCCGGAGTTGGGACCTCCCGAGAGTACGCCGCAGGGAGCAAGAGGGAAGGAGTCGTCAATCTGCTTTGCCCAGTAGCGGTGGTGGGGATAGGTCGTTGTGTGGCTGCCATAGCCTGTAACATAGGAATAATCCATCGGGTTGCGGCCTAAAAGATAATCAAGACCTGCGATTGCACCGTTAAGGTATTTTTCATCATCGCTGAGTTCATATGCATATGCAAGCATCAGTGCATTGTTCAGTACAAAGGAGTTTGAACCCCACACGTAACCCTCGTCGGAGTCGTTATATGCAATCTTACTTGCCTTGTAGGGCTGTGAATAACCCTGGTTTTCTTCGACTTCAAGATAGTAGTCTGCAGTGTCTTTAAGGTTTTCGAGAGCCTTTTTATATATGTCGCTGTCAATATCCTTTTCATGAAGCAGGAGAGAGAAGGTCCCGAGCGCCTGAGTGTGGCCCCAGTCGGTACAGCCTTCGGTTCCTACGCTTTCGCCGCCAGAAAGGGTGGTCGGAACGCTGAGGTAATGCTTTGAATCCTTGCAGTCGTCAAGGTAATCATCATCGCCTGTTGAAAGGTAAAGCTCACATGCTGCCCAGTAGAACTCGTCTGTGACATCGTCATCGCCGTAGGCACCGCCACCGATTGATTCATCAAGCGGAGCATACATTTCGGGATGCTTCTTAGCAGCTTCATAGGTACGCTTTGCAATGTCGAGGCATTCCTCCGCGAAATCATCGTCGATGCCTTTCCAGAGCCTTGCAGCCTGGGCCGCACATGCAGAAACATTCAGGGTTGCTGCGGTTGTCGGAGGCTTGATGATACGCTTCTGGGTATCGTCTGCGGGAGCAAGTCCGAGGCCCGTCCACTTCTCGTCATGGACCTTATGGTAGACCATATCCTTGCAGTCGCCGTCCTTGACCAGCATTTTGAACATCCATTCCATCTCGAAACGGGCTTCGTCTAAAAGGTCGGGATAGCCGTTGTTGTTCTCGGGTATGTTCATCGTGCCGTCCGCATAGGTCTTTTCGGTTCCGTTCTTAAGTGCAAGCTCATACTGGTTCTGCATGGTCCAGAGCGAGATGCCGCCGTTTACCACATATTTTCCGTGGTCGCCCGCATCATACCATCCGCCTGTCACATCCTGTGAGCCGGAGGATGCCGAATAGCCCCAGGTCTGCTCAATTTCTGCGGTATCGTTCGGATGGCCTGCATCTCTAGCAAGCTTCTCCGGATCGCCCGAGGTGATGAACCTTGCTTCGATCTTTACGCCTGAACGGTTCTGGTAGAAATAATTCAGACCGTCAAAGAGCATTGCGGAATAATCATCTGTATTTCCGATCTTGAACGGACGGCTGGTCTGACCGTCTTCAGTTTCTATCGTAAAGGTTCCGGTTTTCCCTAGCTCTGAGAAGTCAAGTATCTGAACATAGTCGCCCGAATCCTTGTCCTTTCCGAAGGGCTTGCTTTCGCCCTGGAAAACTTCATTTCCGTCTTCGTCATATACGCCGAAGCCGATGGAGTCGTCGCTGTCGAAAAGAAGGGTTGCCTGCTTTGCGGCATCGGTAAAATAGCCGAGCTGGTTGGTGAGCACATCTGAGCGTACCCATTTTTCCGGAGCCTTGTAATCATTCTCGTCGCTTGTCAGATCCACGAGGGACATATTATCGAAGGTAATGACTGTTCCGGCAGGGAAGCATACGCCGTTTGTGTACTGGCCGTCACCGCCAAGGTGGAAGGCCCACTCGGCAACCTCTACGGTATGTCCGGCGGTAAAGGTGAGATTTACTTTTTTGGTCTCGTTTGCCGAAATCGGAAGCGGATCCCAGTGGCTGTCGAGGTCATAACCGTTTGACATGTTGTGCCATACCTCGTCGGTACCCTCGAGATTGCCTATCTTGGTATAGTATTTACCGCTGTTTGAGGCTGTGATCTCGTAGCTTACCTGATACTGGTGGCCGGCAACGATCTTAAGGCCTCTGTGCCTGAACTGGCAGTCCCAGCGGTCTTCGCCGCCGTTTGATGCGCCGCCGGGATTTATGATCGTGATTTTGTAGACTCCGTTATCGATCTCAAAATCCATCTTTCCGGTTGCGGATTCCACGATGTGCCAGGGAAGTCCGGCACCTTCTTCAAAGTCCTGCTGACCGAGCTGCTGGCCTGCAAGGGCTACGCCGCCCGAAAGAAGCACCTGGGCGCCGAGTGCAAGCGAAAGAAAGCCTGCGCATAGTTTTCTGAATAGAGAGTTCTTCATTTTTCCTCCATACCTTTTTTGATTCTTATGACAGATTATAACATAAATTCATTTAATTTCAAGATGATTTCGGGTATGAGCTCCGGGCTTATGTCCGAATAGCTCATTATAAAGCTGTGAAGGAAGCGGTCCTTGTCGTTTGTGCAGTATTTCGATACCGGATCTATCCTTATTCCCTTTTCCAAAAGCGCCGTACAGAGTTCATCGTCTCCGAGCTCTGTCTTTATTTTTATGATGAAGTGCAGTCCCGAATCATTTTCATTTATTTCAACAAGAGAACTAAGAGGACTGCTCTTTACCCCTTGTATCAGAGCCTCTCTTTTTTTCAGGTATTTAAGGCGCGATCTGTTGATATGCTTTTCAAAATAGCCCTCGGAAATAAAGGCGGCAAGCGTGTACTGCTCGAAATTGGGAACCGTACATGAATAGAAGCCGAGCTCTTTATGATACCTTTCCGCGAGATCGTCCGGAAGTATCATGTAGCTGATACGTATGGTGGAGCAAAGGGTTTTGGTGAAGGTGTTCATGTAAATCACCCTGTCGCCGCCGTCCATGCCGAAAAGCGGGGGCAGTACTTTTCCGCCGAGCCTGAATTCACTGTCGTAGTCATCCTCGATTATATAGCGGCCCTCCGCCTCCTTCGCCCAGCCGAGAAGCTCATAGCGTCTGGCCACCGGCATCGTGATTCCTGTCGGAAACTGGTGGGTGGGTGAAATATGTACTATATCGGCCTTTTTTTCGGAAAGCACGGAAGGAATGATTCCCTGCTCGTCCATTCCCGCATGAACGCATGAGGCTCCGTTAAGGGTATAGATGCGCTCGATCGTGCTGTAGCCCGGATCCTCCACGCAATATATCCGGTCGTGACCGAGTAATTGTATAAGCAGTCCGTAGAGATATTCTGTTCCGGCGCCGATGATGATATTGTCCGGAGATACACTCATGCCTCTGAAGCCTGAAAGGTGTCCTGCGATAGCTGCGCGGAGGGAATATATGCCGCAGCCCTCGGATTTTTCAAGCAGGCCGTCAGGGTTTTCGGAAATAATGCGGCGAAGGAGCCTTGCCCATATCGAAAAGGGAAAAAGCTCGGTGTCGGCGCGGTTGCTTGTGAAGTCTGCGAAGACCATGGGCGCTTCGGGCTGTACGGCTTTTTCATGCTCCTTTATAATAGGAAGCTTTACATCCGGGCGTTCGGCCGGTTTTGCGATATTCTGGACGAAATAACCGATTTTGGGCTCGGAAACTATGTAACCTTCGTCGGCAAGCTGGGCATAGGCAGCCTCGATCGTGATTATGCTGATGCCCAGATGATCCTTCAGGCTCCTTTTCGAAGGAAGTTTTTCCCCGGGCTTAAGCTGGCCATTTAGAATATCTGCTTTTATAGCCGTGTAAAGTTGCTCATAAAGGGGCTTTTTATCGTTTTTCCTTAGTGTATAAGTCAGCAATTATGCTCTCCTTTCGGAAAATCAGTCACTTTAGCCTACATTTTATATAAAATAAGAGATAAAGTCAAATAAACTATTTTTTTGTTTCAAAATTTCTTTTTTTGTGTTATTATATAAAATACGGGAAAGGAGGCTCAATATGAGAAAACAGAAAACTAACCATGTGATAATAGTTCTGCTATGTCTTGCAGCATGTCTTCTCATAGCCATCTTTATTATTAAATTGATTGAAGGAAAAGGCACGGGTGTGTTTGCCGGAAATTCGGAAAGCAAGAAGCTTAAGAGCTCCGACATAGAACCCTTTATTAGCGAGTTTATAAATGAAGATGCGTTCAGATATGCGGGAAGCATGCTTTCCGGTTCTGAAAAGAATGTATATGACAAGCTTCTCCTCGGCGTACTGCTTCTGGAAAAGAAGATAGACATCAAGGAATACAAGCTTAAGGTTGAAGAACTCAGAAATGTATATGCATGTCTGAGAAATGACTATCCGGAGATTTTCTGGATAGGAAATGACTGTGAAATCTATTATTCGGGAAAGATAATTTCGGATTGCCTTCCTACTTATCTTTATGATAAGGATACGATAAGGATGATGATCTCGGACATCACCCAGGTAAGACACAGGATACTGATGGATACCCAGGGCATGAGCGAGTACCAGAGGGCAATGTACATTTTCGAATATATCATCGACACTACGGTCTATGACAATTCGGCAATAAGTGCCCATGAGAACGGCGTTGAGGACATCAGTATCGAATATGCAAGGAACCTTTACGGCACCCTGATAAAGAAAAGGGCGATATGTGAGGGTTATGCAAAAACCTACCAGTATCTTGCACAGAGCATGGGTATCGACTGCCTGTATATCACGGGAATCTCGAAAAACCAGGGACATGCATGGAACTATGTAAAGCTGGACGGAGAATGGTACGGTCTTGACGTTACATGGTGTGATCCCCAGGGAAGCCGCAACATAAAGAGCTACGCATACTGCATGCTTGATGAGGAAGCGATGGGAGCGGGACATGAAAGCGATGTGCCTTACAAGCTTCCGGAATGTACGGGAAAGAGATATAATTATTATACCTATAACGGCTTTGCGCTTGCAAGCTTTTCAAAGCCTCAGCTTTCGGAGATAATAGTGAAGGCCTACAGCGACGGACTTCATTTCGTGGAATTCCGCTGCGGTTCAAAGCAGGTATATGAGAGCTTCGTAAAGGCGGTAAACGACAATACGATATTTGAATGTTTTGAGGGACTAAGACGAGAGTACGGCGTCATCGTGGATTACCTTAATTACGGTCTTATCGAGGATGCGCTGGTTGTGAGAATGGAACTATGATTATAAATTGTATGGAGAGAAAGGAGAACTCCTGTGGCAATATATGATAATGAAAAGTGGGTTGAACATTTCGGAAAAAGCTGGAGAAAGCTTACCGAAGTGAGAAAGGATATAGGAGGCTTTCTGCTTTTTAAGGAAAGCAAGGAGGTGCTGGCTGATGAAAATGCACTGTCGATGATAGGCTTTTCAGCACTTCCGTCCTATGAGGATTTCAAGCTTCAGCTTGAATGGATAAAGAATTATTCGGGAATGAATGCTACTGTTTCTGTATACCATCTGACCGACAATGATGAGCTTGAATGCGGTATTGTCTGCCTTGAAAGAAAACAGGGACTGAATCTTTTCCTTGAAAATATTCCTTTTGTTGACAGGGATGGTCTTGTCGAGTATCTGCAGAAGGGTTCCGATAAGAAGCTTCTGATGCTTATCAAGCTCGAGAACATGGAAGTGCCCTCAATGCTCGCAGGATATATATATTCCGCGCTTACCGCGATCAATTCCGAACTGCCTGAAGGGTCGGTTTTCTCGAGGTACAGCGACAGTGAATACTGGGTATTTATTCCGGATTTTTCGGGGAATGCCAAGACTTTTACCGAAAAACTTCGTAAAAAGGTGGCAAAGAGCCCGCTGACCGATGAATTCGGTTATGAGCTTTCCGCAAAGACCGGCATGACCTTTTCCGCAGGTATTTCGATGGATGAAAGCCTGACTCCCGCAATGCTCATGCATGCGGCAAGCTATGCGCTGTTTACCGCCATGTCCCATGGAAAGGGCAGTACCGAAATTTTCTCGGGCAGTGCTGAGGATATCGACAACAAGGAATACAACAGGCTGGGTAATTTCATCAGGCTGATCGACAACAACCTTTTCCATTACCATTTCCAGCCTATCATTTCCGCAAGAAACGGAGATATCGTTGCCTATGAGGCACTGATGAGGACCGATCCGGACATCGGTATGAATCCTCTTGAAATACTTGATCTCGCGGATAAATATAACAGACTTTATGATATTGAATATGCAACACTCAACAACTGTCTCAGGTTCTTAAGCGAGAACCAGAGCATGTTTGATAACAAGAGGCTTTTCATCAATGCGATCCCGTCCCACATGCTTACCGAAGAGGATTTCGAGGACATCAGCAGCCGCTACGGTGAAATATGGGAAAGAGTGGTCATTGAGCTTACCGAGCAGACCGACGCAGATGATGAACTGCTTGCGCAGATAATGGACCGTCTGACGAAGAACCGCTGCGGCATGGCAATCGATGATTATGGAACGGGCTATTCCAACACCTCGAGACTCCTTAAGTACAATCCCGAGGTTGTAAAGCTTGACCGTTCGCTGGTTGCGGGAATCGATTCAAATACCAGAAAACAGAACATGGTCACGGGTCTTGTGGACTATGTGCATTCCCAGGGCGGAAAGGTGCTCGGCGAAGGAGTTGAAACAGCTGAAGAGCTTGAGACCCTTATCGATCTCGGCTGTGATCTTTTCCAGGGCTACTATATTTCGATGCCCAAGCCCGTACTGGTTGAGGAAATCGCTTCGGATGTAAAGGACCAGATTGAGAAGATCAACCTTGAGACAAACAAGATAATAAAGAGAGTATATACACCGGCAGACGGCGAGGTAATGAACTACAGCATGCTGATCGACGGCGGCTATACCGATATCATACTCGGAGACGGCGAATTCAGGATAGAGGGCGATGCCTCGCACATGATACAGTCGACCATCACGATAAAGGAAGGTGCTGTCTGCGAGCTTTACTTCAACAATGCATATATAATGCCCGAGCCCGGAAGAGCAGGAATACTCCTCGGCGGCGGAAGCAATGTAAGGCTTTTCTTCAAAGGAAAGAACCTGTTCAACAAATCTTCGATCTATGTGCCCGAGTCCGCAAAGCTTTATATCGGCGGAAAGGGCGACCTGACCTTACATTCGGAGAACAGGGACTGCTTCGCAATCGGAACAAACAGCAAGAACGCTTTCGGAGAGATCACTATCGACCTTATCGGAAAGCTTGAAATTACAACAAACGGAGAGTACTGCGTTGCAATCGGCGGAGGAAAGACCGGAAAGACCATCAGCGTCCATAACGGAATTATCATCCTTGACGGTTCAGGCGCAAACTGCCTCGGTATCGGTTCCATCTTCGGAACAGCCGATGTAAACATTGCCTCCTGTACGATAGAAGTCAAGTTCGCATCCGCAAATATCTGCGGTATCGGGTCCCTTGAGGGCGGCGCAAGGGTAACACTCCACAACATGACCTTCAAGTGTAGCGGCGCGGGCAGTTACTTCTGCGGAATCGGAACCCTTAACGGTCATGATTTCGACCTTACCGCAAACAAGATACTTGTTGCGATCGACATGCGAGGAAAGAGAGTTGTCAACATCGGAAGCTACGGCGGAAGAAGTGACTGCCGTATCGGAATGTCAACGATCAACTTCTACTCCGAGGGTGATGTTACCTCCGGTGTCGGTGATGCAAACGGCGTAGGCCAGGTACTTCTTACGGATGTAACTCTCGATCTTAAATTCCTGTCCGCACATGGTTTTGCCTGCGGAAGCAAGGAGAGCGAGGCGCTGTTCGTGAGAGTAAAGGATAATATATCGATTAATGCCTGATTTTTCAGTGAAAGTTTGATATGGATATAAAAAAAGAAGAGTATGAGTATTTTCGGGAGCTTAAGGAGGAATTGTCCGCGGCTTCCGAAAAGCTTGATGAGGAAATAGAAAAAGAAAAAGCGGCCGTAAAGGAGTTCAAGGGCTACATAAACGAGCACTATGCCGAAATGGACGAAAAGGAAGTGCGCGAGAATGTGGACAGTGCCGGAAACATGGCGCTACTTGTGAATGCCGACATGGAAAGGTTACGTAACCTTGGCTTCATGATCGAAAACCCTTATTTCGCAAGGCTTGATTATCTGCCGGATGACAGTAAGGAGGAGCTTAACCTTCGTTTCGGAAGCGGCAGCTTCTGGTCCGAAAAGGACAAAAAGGTAAAGATTTTCGACTGGAGAGCGCCGATCGCAGCACTTTACTATGACTATGATCTCGGCCGTGCCTCGTACAGCGTGCCGGATCCGGACTCACGTATAGGTGAAAAGCTTAATTACAGCGGCGTGATAAAGGAACGGCTCCAGACCGTTGTAAAGGACGGGGAGCTAGTGTCGGTGGCCGAGACAGGAACGAGGGTGCTTGACAAGCTTCTGATAGAGGTACTCGGAGGAAATGCGCCGGAAAAGATGCGTCCGGTGATTTCCACTATACAAAAGGAACAGAACGATATCATAAGGGACGATGAGAGTGAGGTCCTGGTGGTTGACGGCAGGGCGGGCAGCGGCAAGACCGTAATTGCCATGCACCGTATCGCGTGGCTTCTTTATAATAATAAAAGGAAGCTTGGTACCGATAACATGCTCATTCTCTCACCCAACAATATTTTTACGGACTATATATCCAGGATACTTCCCGAGCTGATGGAGAATCCGGTTCCCGAAAAACAGTGGGATGACTTCATTTCGGAAATTGTTTTTGTGGATACCGAGGCCGAAAGCAAAGCGGAGCAGGCAGAGGCAGTAAAGAACGCAGGAGACAAGCTAAGGCTTAAGCACCTTGCACTCAAGACCTCCATGGCTTTTTACAGGGCTTTTGAAAAGTATTTCAATGAATATTTTGGAAATATAAGCTTCAAGGACTTTCATTTTGAAAAGACCACCTTCCCGAAGGAAAAGCTTGAGAAAATGTTCATGGTGAACTTCCAGACGCTTCCGCCCTATGAGAGATTCCACAACATTGCCTACTTTATAATGGACGACTACCTTGTACTCTCAAAAAGAAACTTTACCGAGGGCAGGCAGGAAAAGGTGCAGGGCCAGATCAGGGATCTCCTTATCAGGCAGTTTGCTGAAATTGACATAATGGAGTTCTACCGCGGATTTTTAAATTCTGTGAGAGATGATTTCGGCGAAATCGAAATTACCTATACTGAAGACGGGAAGCTCAGCTACGAGGATGTGCAGGTACTTTTGTGGCTGCAGGTAAAGCTTTACGGAGTAAAAACCTACTACGGAATAAAGCATCTGACGGTTGACGAGATGCAGGATTATTCGATTTTCCAGCTGGCTGTGATCAAAGAGCTTTTTAAGGGCAGGATAAGTTTCTACGGGGACCGTCACCAGCTTCTTTACAACGGGGAGCCCGTGACCGATGCAATAAGCCTTCTCTGGCCGGGTGCAGTAATAAGGGAACTTAAGAAAAGCTATCGTTCGACAGCAGAGATAACAGCCTACTGTAATGCGCTTCTCGGCGACGGAGTGAAGGCTGAGGCAGTTGAAAGGCATGGAAAAGAACCTGAAGAGCTGGTTTATGAAAGCGAAGACGAGCTTACGGCAGCCCTTGAAAAATGCCTGGACGGACTTAAGGATAAAAACTACGGAAGCATCAGCATACTCTGCGAGAACGAAGAAGAGGCCTACGGTGTTTTCAGAAGCCTTAAGGATGACGGAAGGGATGCGGTTTTTCTTTCCGAGCAGAATGCGGGCTACCACGGAGGACTCTGTGTAATGTCTGCCTTTCTCGCAAAAGGAATGGAATTCGATGCCGTGCTTGTGGTAAGCACAAGGCCAAAAACCGGGATGACGGATGAAAACGACAGAAGCCTTATGTACATAGCGTGCACAAGGGCTCTGCATGAATTATATGTGTTTTTTGCAAAATAAACTGTAGAAAAAGAAGAGGTAAGGATGTCAGATATTTCAAAAACAGTCAAGGAAATAATCGCGAGATATGACAGTGGGAACGTTCCCGCAAACATCGACAAGCCGCGCCAGCCCAGCAAGGCGGCGATAATCGATATACTCGACTGCCTTCAGAAGCTTGTCTTTCCCGGCTATTTTGAGCCCAAGAAGCTCAGCAGGGAATATATCGAGTACTATGTGGGCGACCTTGTAGAAAATGTAAAATATAATCTGGAAAAGCAGATGATCTATGCGATCCGTTGCTGCAAAGATGGAAGCAAGCTGGATGAGGAAGTTAAGGCAAAGATCGCTGCGGAAAAGACCGAGGCCTTTCTTGCGACCATTCCGAAAATCCAGGAGCTTCTCGATACCGATGTGCAGGCAACCTTTGACGGAGACCCTGCAGCGGCAAGCTATGATGAGATAATCTATTCCTATCCCGGAATCTACGCCATCATGGTTGCACGTATCGCCCATGAGCTTTATGTCCTTGATGTGCCGCTTATTCCGAGGATAATGACCGAGCATGCCCATTCCCTTACCGGAATCGACATCAACCCCGGCGCACAGATCGGAAAATATTTCTGCATCGACCATGGAACAGGCATCGTTATCGGAGAGACAACAGTGATCGGAAACCATGTAAAGATGTACCAGGGCGTGACCCTCGGCGGAATTTCCACCGCAGCGGGCCAGCAGCTTAAGGGCAAAAAGAGACATCCTACGATAATGGATAACGTAACGATATATTCCGGCGCATCGATACTCGGCGGAGACACTGTTATCGGCGAGGGCACGGTAATCGGAGGTAATGTATTTGTGACCAGTTCCGTAGATGATAACCAGAGAGTAACGATAAAGAATCAGGAGCTCCGTTTCACCGCAAGGAGGAAAGCATCCGGTGATGATAAGAGAAAAAATAACTAAATATTTCATTGACCGTGGCTTCTACAGGGTGAATCTGGGCAAGGAATTCATGGAGCTTTTCTATATTCCGAGAGACAGTGCGGTTTCGCTTGTCTGGGTGCTTGATGATCCCCGGGGAAATGGAATTGACAATACCCAGTTCAAAGGCTTCTCCGAAAAAATAAGGGCAAGCTTTCGTGAAAAAGGCTTCGAAAGCATAAATCTTCTCGGCCTATTTATTTCCCATGATCCCTTTGCCATGCGTGAAATCGGAAAGGGCGAGGCATTCTGGGTGGTCGATGAGAACTACGGAAGGCTCGTGATCTACAACGACATGCCTGAGGATTTCGAAGGACTCAAGCTTCCGATCGAGGAAATGCTCAGCGTTACGGGCTTTGGAGTAAAGCAGCAATTTACTGCAGAGCCTGAAGTAAAAAAGAAGATAAATATAAAGTCACTCCGGAAATATGAACGCAGGCCCTACGTGATGTTTGCGTTTCTTGCGATAAATATACTGGTTTTTCTTCTGACAGACACCTTTGGCAATTTACTTCACACAGGGTCATGGAAAGACTACGGAATGGACAACTGGTGGCTGGTTTTTCATGAGCATGAATATTACAGGCTGCTGACAGCGACCTTCCTTCATTCCGATATTTCGCATATCTTAGGTAATATGATAGGACTCTATGCCTTAGGCGAGGTGCTGGAGTTTGAGTTCGGGCATCTCCGCTTTGCGATCATGTACCTTGTTGGCGGAATACTTGCAAGCCTTGGCTCGTGCTGGTACTACATGATGCAGGAATCAATTGATATGAACGATCTGTGGCGTGCACTTGAGCCGGCCGGAGTAAAGGCAAAGGACCTTGCGGTGAATGCGACCTACAGTCTTGGAGCCAGCGGTGCGATTTATGCCATGGTCGGAATGCTTGCGGCCTACCTGTTTGCAAACAGGGGCAAGTCCGGTGCCGTGGATCCCAGCAGGCTCACGCTTTTTCTCTTCTATATTTTCTACACCTTTGTCCAGGGCTTCAGAGGAAGTGAAAATATCGACAATGCGGCCCACCTTGCAGGTTTCATCGCAGGAATAGGGCTTTATATACTGATGATTACTTTGCCCGCACTGATAAAGAAGAGGAAAAGCTGATGTTTCGGATGTGGTTAAAACAGGTCAAAGGCGGTAAGATAGTAAAGGAACTGACATACTCCCACCCGGAGGAAACCAACCGTACCGCAAAGATTTTCAAAGGTCTTGAGGAGGCCTGCGGTGCGTGGGAGCTTGCGATACCTATCTGGCTTCCCGCAAACATAGAAGAATTCAAACGGCATGCAAGATGCCGCTTTTCGCAGGATAATTTCATCGAGAGCATAGCTTTCGACTACATGGAAATACAGGTGATCGAGGAATAAAATGGCATATACTGCTTTATACAGAAAATTCAGACCGGACAGCTTTGCCGACGTTAAGGGCCAGGACGCAATCGTCCGCACGCTTTCAAACCAGATAAAGTCGGACCGTATCGGACATGCCTATCTTTTCTGCGGCACGAGAGGAACAGGAAAGACTTCGGTCGCAAAGGTTTTTGCCAGGGCGATAAACTGCGAAAACCCCAAGGACGGAAGCCCCTGCAATGAGTGTGCGGTATGCCGTTCGATAAGCGAAGGCAGCTCCATGAACGTTGTGGAGATAGATGCCGCGAGCAACAACAGTGTCGACAACGTAAGGCAGATAGTTGAGGAAGTGAAATATTCACCGACCGAGGGCAAATACAAGGTCTACATCATCGACGAGGTGCACATGTTATCGACCGGTGCCTTCAATGCCTTGCTAAAAACTCTCGAGGAACCGCCGTCATATGTGGTATTCATACTTGCGACCACTGAGGTCAACAAGATCCCGATAACGATACTTTCCAGGTGCCAGCGCTACGATTTCAGAAGGATAAGCCTTGAAACCATACAGGCGAGACTTACCGAGCTTTGTGAAAAAGAAGGCATCGATGCAGATGAGGCAGCCCTAAAATACCTTGCAAGACTGGGCGAAGGCTCGATGAGAGACGCGCTGTCCTTACTTGAACGCTGCGCGGCCTTCTACTACAAGGAAAAGCTGGACTATGACAAGATAATAGAGTTACTCGGAACTGCGGACATCACAAGCTTTTCAAAGCTTCTACGCTACATTAGCGCAGGCGACGTGGGCGGCTGCATGGAAATAGTTGACGAGCTTGTAAACCTCGGACGTGACCTTTCGAGGTACATAGTGGACTTCACCTGGTACATGAGAAACCTCCTTCTTGCAAAGACAGGCAGGAACATAGCGGATCTTCTGGAGATGAGCTCGGAGCAGCTTAAACTTCTCATGCATGAGAGCGAAGCCTTTGAAAGCGATGAACTCCTGCGTTACATAGGAACTCTTTCCGAACTTACCAACAGGCTGCGCTTTGCGGTGCAGAAGAGGGTGATAATAGAGACCGAGCTGATAAAACTCTGTGTTCCGAGAATGGATGAGAACAATCCTGCATGGGCAGAGAGGGTGAAAAGGCTTGAAAATGAGCTTGACAGACTGAAAAAAGGCGGATATACTCCTGAAGAAGACAGTGTGAGTGAAAATGCCGAGGAAAAGCCTTCCGAGGAAGAGATAGATATCAGTAATCTTCCCGAGGCCATGCTTTCGGACATCGCTTCCATCGCGGAAAACTGGAGGATGCTCTGCGGAAAGATGGAAATGCCGCTGTCAAACAGCATGATAAGCACAAAGCCCGGAATAGATTCCGACGGAAGACTGAAGATACCCTTTGAAAACCTGGTTGACTACGGTCTCGCAGTCAGTCACAAGGAGGAAATCAGGACTACGATAGAAAAGATCATCGGAAAAAGCTTCGATTTTGATATCCTGGGTCCCGGAAAGCAGGAAAAGATCAAGGATATCTATGCTGTGGCAGATGAACTCAAAAAGAAAATTAACTTTAATGTTGATGTATTACAATAAAAATTTACGGAGGAAATTATGGCAAAAAGAGGAAACTTCGGCGCAATGCCGGGAAACATGAACAATCTTATGAAGCAGGCGCAGAGGATGCAGCGTCAGATGGAGGAAAAGCAGGCTGAGCTTGCTGAGAAGGAGTGGGAAGCACAGGCCGGTGGCGGTGTAGTAAAGGTAAAGGTTAATTCCGAATACCAGCTTACCGATGTTACCATCGCACCCGAGGCAGTAGATCCCGATGATGTTGAAATGCTCCAGGATCTTGTAATGGCAGCGGTAAACGAGGCACTTAAGACCATGGAAGAGGAAAAATCCGAAGTGATGAACTCACTTGCAGGCGGACTTGGCGGTCTCGGCGGCGGATTTCCTTTCTAAAAATACCGAGAGGTAAAAAACGTGAACTATAACAGTAACTATATCGGGAAGCTGACCGAAGAGCTCGGACGCCTTCCCGGAATAGGTTCAAAATCTGCGGCGAGACTCGCATACCATATCATCAATATGCCCATGGACCAGGTTAAAAACCTGACGGATACCATCACACAGGCAAGGGAGAAGGTATGCCTTTGCAGTGAGTGCTTTAACCTTACCGACAGGGAGGTGTGCCCCGTTTGTGCCGATACCGAAAGGGACCACAGACAGATAATGGTTGTGGAAAACCCGAGGGACCTTGCGGCCTACGAAAAGACCGGAAAGTACAAAGGAGTGTATCATGTGCTCCACGGCGCAATTTCGCCCATGCTCGGAATCGGACCCGCAGACATTAAACTCAAGGAGCTAATAAAGCGCCTTGAAGGTGATGTGGATGAACTTATCATTGCCACAAATTCCAGCCTTGAGGGTGAGGCGACAGCCATGTACATATCAAAGCTTGTCAAACCCACGGGCATTAAGGTCAGCCGTATCGCAACGGGAGTCCCGGTCGGCGGAGACCTTGAATATATAGATGAAGTTACCCTTTCACGTGCTCTTGACGGAAGAGTAACGCTTTAGAGGAGCCTATGAGAAAGTATATAGGAAAAATCATTACGGCAGTGATAATCCTTGCTGTCGTGGGAGTCATTGCCTTATATGCCTACCGGACCATAAAGGAACGCAACCGTATCTATGACAGCTACGAAGTGAAGTCGGAGTCCGAAATAAAAAGCGGTGCCGGAGTCAAGGTGGTTGTCGGAGATAATTCCATTGTCCGTTACACCCGTGACGGTATTTCCGCCTACAATGCATCGGGTAAGGAAATATGGAATGTATCATATGAAATGAGCGATCCGATAGTGGATATCTGCGGTGATTATGCGGCTGTGGCCGACAAGGGGACCGTGAATTTCTACATTCTGGACAGCAAAGGAACGGTACATAAATACGCGGCTGACCGTAAAATAGAGAATCTTTCGGTCGGAGGCAAGGGAGTAACCGCGATATGGATGAATGACGGGCTGAAGGACTATATCAGCGTCTATGACATTGACGGCAACAAGGCGGTTGATATGATGACGACAACGGCCGAGGACGGAATTCCGGTTGCGCTCGATATGTCGCCCGACGGTACCAAGCTTGTAACGAGTTATGTCGTTTACCAAGACAATGTGATAAAGAACCAGCTGACATTCTATAATTTCGGAGACAAAGGAGCAAACTTTGTTGACCGTCTGGTGGGACTTAAGACCTACACGGACCGTCTGGTATCGGTCATCCGCTTTGCCGGAAACGAAGCGGTGGCAGCATTCTCGGACAAGGGCGTGGACCTGTTTTCGATGGACGTTACCGAAGAGGATGCGGGAACGATCACTCCTGAGGGCACGATAGAGCAGATGTCGGTTGACAAGAGCCATGTAGGACTGGTGCTTAAGGACGCGCAGGGCAAGTTTTCCTGCCATATATATAATTTAAAAGGAAAAGAAGTCGATAAAAAAGATCTTGACATGAAATACAAACATTTTCTCGTCAAAGGAGAAGATATCATATTCTGCGGCGGAACAAATCTTTACATCACGCGAATCGGACGTAATGACAAGATAAAAACCGAGATGCCGATGGAAATTAACGGAGTTTTCCCGGCAGACGGAAAGCGGAGCTATACGATAGTCGGAGAAAACAAGCTGACGAAGATCGAGCTTAAGGCAAGCAAAAAGTAAACCAAGGGACATAAGGACACGGGGACGGTTCTTATGTCCCATATTTTTTTGCCCAAAACATAATTTTGGTGCATTTTTGGTGCACATCTGGTTGTATAATGCCTGTAAATATAAAAAGGGGAAAGCCCCGTTCAAACAGGAGGAAAAAAATATGCCTTTACTTACTCGTGAAGAATTGTTGAAAAAAGGACAGTATCCCGATAATAAGGGTGCCAATATACTGATAGCAGGACTCCGTAACATCAATGAGGATGAGAATGCTGAGCTTGGCGGAAAGCTTGGAGAGTATATAAAGGCAATCTCAACCATAGTAAATTACGGAAACTATAAAAACAAAAAATATGATAAGTCCATAGAGGAAGCGCTCAAGGTTCTTGAGGGAGATCCGGACCCCAAAAAGGGAAAGAAGGGATTTGCGGAGTTCCTTGCATCAGGCGAGGGAAAAACCGTTTATCAGTCCATAATCAATGACGGTGTCAGCAGGGGATTAAGCAAGGAAGAACTTGATAAGAGCCTTAAAAACTTTTCTGATTATGTCGGAATGGGACTGAATCTACAGGCCATCTGGGATAAGCAGAAGGAATTTGACAATGCCATTGTAATTGATGAGAATGCGCCTGTTGAAGGAATTATTGACTTTAAGCTTAAGACAAGCAAAGGCAGCAATTTTACCAAAAAAGGCGCGGACCGCAATAATGTCAAGGGGATGCTTGATATACTTTCGGATGCCAAGGGAACGCTTGAAGATGAAATCACTGAATATGAAAAAAAGCAGCAGCTTCATAGGCATATAAGCGATGAGGAAAAGGAAAAACATGAAGATACGAAAAAGTGCCTTGAAGGCGTAAAAAAATATCATTCCGCCATCAATTCGCTATATAACAATACGGACAGCGCGATCACCGATGAGGTAAGGGATGCCGATATCAAGAGGCTTAAGGACATGCAGGGCTTTCTTGAGGATGGTTTCTATCAGACCAACTTCAAGAAGATAATCGATGCGGCGGCAAAGAATAATCCCAATTTCAAAGCAGATACAATAGAGAACAAATTCAATAAAGGTATCGAATCTTTTGAAAAAACGATGAAATTCGGCCTTGATACCTCGAAGGCAACAGCTATCAAACCTGAATATAAGGCTATCCATGACAAGAGGGAAAAAGAAAGAGCAGCTCTTGAAAAAGCCAAGAATACCAGATACAAAGCCAGCACATGGATAGAGAATATGAAGCCTCTCTTCGACAAGAAGAACATTGCAGAAACCAGGAAACAGGAGGGCTATCCCGAAAAGCTTTTTGCAAAGATAATGGCAGCCCGCCTGATCGCAGAGTCGGACAGAGGATACGTAGACAAGCTTGATTCCACAAAAATTAGCCAGTACAATCTTGAGAAAAAGACCGAAGAGATACTTAAGAAGCCCGGAATGCTTTCAGATTTCTTTACGAAGATGAAGAATGACCCGAAGATGCTTGCAAAGGCGGAGAAGGCAGCAGCTACCGGTCATGGCGGCGGCCTTGACGACATGTTCAAGGACTATTTAAAGAAGCTCCCTGCAGGCGAGCTCCAGAATGACAAGCTCTTTGAACGCTATATGCCTACAGCAAAGGCAAGGATCGAGGCGCTTCAGACCCAGGCCAAGGGCCTTTTGGCTAAAAATGTACAGCCCTATGAGTGCGCAGCCGAAATACTTGCCCTTCGTAACATGGTAAAGGCAGAACGCAAGGAAAAATCATCGCTTGACGTAAAGATTCCGACCGACGGCCGCAATCTTGCAGAAGACGTAAAAAAGATGGCGAAAAATGATTTCTTCAAGCAGGTAGCCGGAAGCAAGTCTGCAATGGACCAGATCGGCTCCGGCCATGGCGGAGCCATGATAAATGAGCAGAGAAAAGTCAGTGCCAAGATTATGCACTATGATGTTGCAGATACTCTTAAGGAAGTAAATGCCGGAACCTATGACGGACGCATGAAGCTTATTGCCGAGGAGGCAAAGCTTATCAAGGACAAACTTGAGGCAGCAAAGAGAAGCAATGCCGATACAGAAGATATCTGTAAGGCGGGCAGGGATCTCATCAATGAGACCATGGCCATGAACCACTATATCGAAAAGAACAAGCCCAAGACAGATGACAATATCAAGTGGTCGAAGATCACCAAGCTTAAGAATACCTATGACAAGGATGAAACACTTAAGGGAATTCTTCATCCACACACCATCTATAATGCTGATGATATGATAAAGAGGATGGATGAGCTTGCAACAAAGGGTGCAAAGCAGTTCAGAAAAGATGTGTTTGATGAAGTTGCACTCAGCAAGCTTCCGAAGATAGCAGAAGCAGAGAATGACAAGATCAAGGAAAACAACGAAATGAAGCTGCAGGGTAATAAAAAGAAGCCCGGTGAGATTTCCGAGGATGAGTTCAATGAGGCAATGAATAACATCAACAATTTCATAGGTAAGAAGAGTACAACTACAAGTAAGAAAAAGAACACTATTTTGCAGTGATGATTGAGGAAAAGTAAAAATGCCGGGAACAAGGTGTGCGCGCAGTTAATAAAAGCGGTAGTTAAAAAACAATAAAATTTTTAAAAAAAGTTGTTGACAATGGGTGACGGGTGTGATATACTAACGTTCGCCGCTTGAGAAAAGCGGTTTTAAAAACTCTTTGAAACTTGAAAACAAAATAGTGAAACAACCTTGAAATTTCCAAGACATTAAATTCGTTGTAAACGAAAACCAAGAAATCTAAAAGGAAAACGAAACAGGCTATAACTTATTCTTAGGATAAGAAAAAAGCCACGTTTCATCCTGAGGATGAAAACTTTATTTGAGAGTTTGATCCTGGCTCAGGATG
>JAFRWN010000148.1 GCA_017437965.1 Lachnospiraceae bacterium | reverse complement strand
TGGATAAGTTATATATAGTTATACCTGCGTATAATGAATCGGAAAACATAAGACAGCTGGTTGAGGACTGGTATCCCGTGATAGAAAAGCACAACGGGGAAGGGGAAAGCCGGATGGTGGTCATAGATGACGGCAGCAAGGACGACACCTTTAAGATACTCTGCGAAATGGCTAAGGACAGGCCGCTGCTGCAGCCGCTTACCAAGGAAAACGGCGGGCATGGCGCAACCATTCTTTATGGTTATAAATATGCGCTGGCCCATGGTGCGGACTACATCTTCCAGACGGATTCAGACGGACAGACGCTGCCGGAGGAGTTTGAGCCTTTCTGGAAGCGCAGGAAAAAATATGACATGGTCATAGGCTGGCGCAGGACCAGGGGGGACGGCGCAGGGCGGGTGTTCGTGACCAGGACGCTTCGGAAGGTCATAAACGTATGCTTCGGGGTGAAGATTCCTGATGCAAACACTCCGTATAGACTGATGAATGCGAGAACGCTGGAAAAGTACATTGATATCATACCCGAGGATTATTTCCTTACCAATGTGGTGGTGTCGGTAATCTTTAAGAAGAAGGGCTGCCGCACAAGATATATACCTATTACATTCAGACCGAGGCAGGGCGGGGTAAATTCCATAAATATGATCAAGATCATAAAAATCGGAACCCAGGCGCTGCGGGATTTCAGGATGATAAACAAGAGGCTGTAATATAGCGGATGGACAGGCGGACGTAAGTGCGGCATAGCGCACAAAGTTTGCATATGGTTAATAAAGTGGTAGAATAGCTGTAGTTTTCGGGAAAGTTGCGGAATTAGGAGGCGTAGGCATTGAACATCGATAATATGATGACCAGGGTAAAAGTGAATAATGAGATAGACCTTTGCGAGCTGGTCGGTGGAAAGAAGAAGAACATCGATGTGACGAGGCACAAGATCGAGGCTGCGCTTCAGTATGCCCGTGTTTCATATTTTCTGAGGTGGCAGGAGCCAGGGTTTTTCAGCAGGTTATTCAAGGGCGAAAAGACAAGGGTTGTTTTCTGCATCAATGCGGCCCAGCTGGAAGATGCGATGAAGGTTTTTGATGAGCTTCAGCTGGCTGAGGATGAAGTGAAATTCCTGGGTGGCAAATCCAAGAACAAGTATATGTATGCAGAGCAGTAAGACAGTAGCGGAAAACGGATCCCACTAGATTTTGTCCCTGCGTGGCTTGAAAGGCTAGTTAGAATAGATTTCGACAAATAAGAGATAACAGGAAAGGAAGCGTAGTCCGTTTCCTTTTATTTTGCTCCTTGCAACTGTTTCAGAGCCTGATGAGGGGAGATGGCTTTATGCAAAAATAAGGGACTGTAGTTTCCTACAATCCCTTTTTAATGTCGGAGTGACAAGATTCGAACTTGCGGCCTCCGCGTCCCTAACACGGCGCTCTAGCCAAACTGAGCCACACCCCGATACAAAAGCTGCCGAGCGGAATCGAACCGCCGACCTCCGCATTACCAATGCGACGCTCTACCGACTGAGCCACGGCAGCAGCTGTATCCGACAATTCTCGGCTACCGAAAACAAATAATATCAAATTAAAAAGTATGTGTCAAGGATTATTTTTCTGCTTTCTTGCTTTTTTTCAAACGCTTCTTTATATTGTGTTATCGGATTCCGGCGAAAAGGATGGAGGGCATATGCAGTGACCGGCGGGACAATCCGCATGATTTATAAAAAGATACCGGATTGGGAGCTGATGGTTGACTTATTATTTTTATGTTAAACAGGTATAAAAAAATGTAAAAAACGAGTATAAAATTAGGTCTTGTTTCCTTGACATTTGGTGCCTCTGATTTTATACTTATTGCTGTTGGGTTCGACACATCTAATATAATATTCTGTAAGAAAGGAAAAACGCTATGGCAAATGTTGATTTAACTAAGTATGGCATCACAGGTGTGACAGAGGTTGTTTACAATCCCTCCTATGACAAGCTCTTCGAAGAGGAGACAGATCCTTCTCTTGAGGGTTTTGATAAGGGACAGGTTACAGAACTTGGTGCCGTTAATGTAATGACAGGTATCTACACAGGACGTTCACCTAAAGACAAGTTCATCGTAATGGATGAGAAGTCAAAGGATACAGTATGGTGGACATCAGACGAGTACAAGAACGATAACCATCCTGCAAGCAAAGAGGCTTGGGAAGCATGCAAGAAGCTGGCTATCGATGAGCTCTCCGGCAAGAAGCTTTATGTTGTTGATGGTTTCTGCGGCGCTAACAAGGACACCCGTCTTGCAGTTCGTTTCATCATGGAGGTTGCTTGGCAGGCTCACTTCGTAAAGAACATGTTCATCGTTCCTACCGCTGAAGAAGAGGCTAATTTCGAGCCTGATTTCATCGTTTACAATGCTTCCAAGGCTAAGGTTGAGAACTACAAGGAGCTTGGTCTTAATTCTGAGACAGCAGTTCTTTTCAACGTAACATCCAAAGAGCAGGTTATCCTGAATACATGGTACGGCGGCGAGATGAAGAAGGGTCTCTTCTCTCTGCAGAACTATTTCCTTCCTCTTGATGGAATCGCTTCCATGCACTGCTCTGCGAACACAGATATGGAAGGTAAGCACACAGCTATC
>JAFRWN010000147.1 GCA_017437965.1 Lachnospiraceae bacterium | reverse complement strand
CTAAATCTCAAAAAGCTTGCAAAAATGAAGGATAGATTGGGGCTGTTGGGTGGTCCTGACGGCCCTTTTAGACGCATGAACCAGCTAAAAACTATTCTAGCATAAAAGAAACGCGATTTTGGAGTCATTTCCAAAATCGCGATTGTCTTCAGTCTGAATCCGTTGCTTCTGCAACGGATTTTTTCCTTTTTATTACATTACAAACTCTATCATCACTCTATAAACTTCCTAAAGAACGCCACCTCTTCATCATTGCACTCCACAGCCTCCGGGAGTCTCGGGTCACAGTGGAAAACATGTCCGAGAACCGAATCCTTGCTGCCGTAGAAATGATAATTGAATTCAACCGAATTCTTTTCGAGTGCGGATACCATGAATTTTGCCTGATCTTTGAGGAAATCTCCGGTACAGGTCATGAGGAATACCTTCGGATATTTTTCGGTAACAAGAGCCGGAGAATTGATCATCTTGAATTCATCCTTGCTTCCGCCGTCCTTTAAAAGAGCTTCCAAAAGCCACTCGGCATCCTCTTCTTCCTCAAGTCCTTCGTCCATCTTATATTTTCCGCAGTTAAGTGCAATAGCTTTAAGCTTTATATTTTCGGGAGCCTTGAAGGAGAATCTCGCTGCGAACTTCTCATTTGTAGCAAAAGCTGCATATAACGAAAGCAGATGTGCACCCGCAGAATCGCCTACTGCAAAAACATTTTCCTTATCAAGCCCGTATTTATCGGCATTTTCCTCTATCCAGCGGAAAACCGCACATGTATCCTCAAGGCTTGAGGGAAATTTATTCTCGGGAGCAAGCCTGTAATTGAAATTTACTACGGCAAAGCCTCGTCCCGCAAGCTTCATGCAATAATACTGGTAAACTTCTTTTGTACCATAAACCCAGGCACCGCCATGAACACTTACGATCACAGGATACTTTACATCTTCCTCACCCTTCGGTTTGTAGACGTCAAGAAGATTCCACTGCTTGCCGTTTACAACCTGGGCACCATGGCTTACCGAAAGCGCCGTTTTTCCATACGGAATATCGTCATAGCGCACAATATCATCCGGAGTTTCCTGTCCGGCATCACGTTTAGCATCATTTTCACCCCACAGCCTTCTGATTTCCTCGGCCTTTTCCTTCAGTTCGCTGAAATCCATAGTAAACCTTCCTCCTATTCTCCGTTCTGTCAGCCCTTTACCTCGTCATACATGCAGATGCATACCGGTGAGGGTACCGCAATCTCCGCCACTTTATCCTTTGGCTTTCCGTTCTCCTGATTGAGTCTGTAGACTGCCACATTGTTTGAATACTGCCCTGCCACGATCATATAAATCCCCGAAATCGCGAAGCTTCTGGGCCTGTTTACATCAATTTTGCATATATCAACCGGAACCGTGTCCCCGTTTTCCGTGATTTCAAATACCGCTATGGAATCATAACCCCTGTTCGAAGCATAGAGATATTTGCCGTTTTCTGAAAGATGGATGTCGGCTGCAAGAGTCTCATCATTACAATCCTCGGGAATTGTATGATGTCTTGTGAGTAACTCCGCTGTACCGTCCTCTGCATTGAAGGTGTAGCTAAGCACCTCATTTGAAAGCTCCGTAAGTATATACAGCCTGTTTCCGTCCTTGTTGAAGCACAGATGTCTCGGACCGCTGCCCTCCGGAGTATATATCACATTTTTTTCTTTAATTTCTTTACCAAGAGAAGCGATTTCATATACATAGACCGTATCGATACCAAGATCGCATACGAGAAGCCACTTTCCGCTGGGATCCACAAAGCTTGAATGGGTATGGGGCCCGTCCTGACGCTCGGCATTCTTTCCCTTGCCCTCGTACTTTGCTTCCTCGACCATGTTGTAGGCAATTCCCTCATCGTTTACGGAATATACAAGAATTCCGCCGTCTGAGTACGAGGAAACGAAAACATCCTTTCCGTCAGGTGAGGTCGTCACATGGCAGCAGCCCTTACTTTCAAGCGGGCAGCGTCCTTTTTCCTCAAGCGCTCCGTCCTCATCGATGTCATAGCTTATCAGCTCGCCGATTTCCCTTTCCTCGACAGCATAAAGCTTTTTGCCCCTCACGGAAAGATAGGAGGGGTTAACAACACCCTTATAGGTTTCTACCGCAAGTCCGTCAAGAAGTCCGTCCTCTGTAAGCTGGGCGGAATATATACCCCTGCTTCTTGTTCCTTCGGTATAGGTTCCGATATAAAATAGTTTTGCCATAATGTTCTCCGTCATCATAACAGTGTCAAAATCATTTAATATAAGGTTTCATCAGATCGTCAAAATCAAAGGTTCTGAAATAATCCGAAGTGGTTTCTGCCCTTCTGATAAGCTTTACGCTTCCGTCTTCACGTAAAAGAAGCTCAGCTGACTTAAGCTTTCCGTTGTAGTTATAACCCATCGCATAACCATGTGCACCGGTATCATGGATATAAAGATAATCCCCGATATCTATCTTCGGAAGCGCACGGTCGATTGCAAATTTATCATTGTTCTCGCAAAGCGAACCAACAACATCATATACATGGTCGGCCGGCTCGTTTTCCTTTCCGAGCACAGTGATATGGTGGTATGCACGGTACATGGCCGGACGCATCAGGTTAACCGCACATGCATCCACGCCGATATACTCCTTGTAAATATGCTTTTCATGAATGGCCTTTACCACAAGTGCGCCGTAAGGTCCCATCATGTAACGGCCGAGCTCGGTGAAGATTTTAACATCTCCAAGGCCTGCAGGTACAAGTACCTCGTCAAATACCTTCTTTACGCCCTGGCCTACAGCCATTATGTCCACTTCATTTTCTTCGGGACGATAAGGAATACCGATACCGCCGGAAAGGTTGATGAACGAGATATGTGCTCCGGTCTCCTCTTTAAGCCTTACAGCCAGCTCAAAAAGTGTTCTGGCAAGTGTCGGATAATAATCCGGAGCTATCGTATTGCTTACAAGGAAGGAATGGATACCGAAGTTTTTTACTCCGAGAGCCATAAGCTTCTTATAGCCTTCGACCATCTGATCAGGTGTGCAGCCGTACTTTGCATCTCCGGGATTGTCCATGATGCCGTTTTCAAGCTCATAGATTCCACCGGGATTGAAGCGCATGCAGACCGTCTCGGGCACTCCGCACTCGTTGTTAAGGAAGTCGATATGTGTAATGTCATCAAGGTTTATGTATGCACCCATGGACTTTGCTTTTGTAAATTCTCCTGCAGGAGTTTCGTTTGACGAAAACATTATCTCGCCTTCGCCAAGTCCTGCTGCCTCGGAAAGAAGAAGCTCGGACATTGATGAGCAGTCCGCACCTATTCCCTCTTCCCTTAAAATCTTCATCAGATAAGGGTTGGGAGTTGCCTTTACAGCAAAGAATTCCTTGTAGCCTTTGTTCCATGAGAAAGCCTCTTTAAGCCTTCTTGCATTTTCCCTGATTCCTTTTTCGTCATAAATATGGAAGGGTGTGGGATAGGTTTTAGCAATCTCACAAACCTGTTCCTTTGTCAAAAATGTTTTTTTCATCCTTCTCTATTTCCTCTCTTCTTCTTTATTTTTTACCTTTTCCGTACATATCCTGCATCTTGAGCTTGGTATCTATCGAGAAACCGAATTCCACATTTTCATTGTGCTTCTTGATATTTTCCTCAAGCTGCCTCATTTCGAGTGTTATCCTTCCGTTTCTTCCATTACCGAAGGTGCAGGTCGAAAGGTTCATGAGCTTGCCCTTCACATCCATGATCTTTACCTGATGGAAGGCAGGCTGTTTGAAAAGCTCCTGCTGATGATCATAGATCCAGACAAGGTTTGAATACTTAATTACATGGATTACCGGGCCGAAGCCTATCAGGTAATTCTTGGTCGCATAGACCTTCAGGGTATCGAACCAGAAGGATTCTACCGCATTCATTTCAAAATCAAGCGCAGCATAATTTACCGTACTG
>JAFRWN010000146.1 GCA_017437965.1 Lachnospiraceae bacterium | reverse complement strand
TTCAACAAGGCCCAGCAGGATGCCTTCCTTCCCTTTGTGGAAAAGGGCAGTATCATACTGATCGGTGCGACAACCGAGAACCCGTCCTTTGAAATAAACAGCGCTCTTTTATCACGCTGCAAGGTTTTTGTGCTTCAGGCACTTACAAGCGAGGACATAAAAAACCTTCTTAAACGTGCTTTAAATGATAAAAAAGGACTCGGAGAACAGAAAATAGTGATTTCCGAGGACATACTAGATAAAATTGCAAATTTCGCAAACGGGGATGCCCGATCGGCTCTTTCGACACTTGAGATGGTAACGCTTAACGGCGATCTGTCTGCTGACGGAACGCTAACGGTAACAGATGCAACTCTTGAACAGTGCATCTCAAAGAAGTCCCTGCTTTATGACAAGAAGGGAGAGGAACACTATAACCTGATTTCAGCTCTGCATAAATCAATGCGCAATTCCGATCCGGATGCAGCGGTATACTGGCTTGCGAGAATGCTTGAAGCTGGAGAGGATCCGCTTTATGTTGCAAGACGCGTAGTAAGATTTGCAAGCGAGGATGTCGGACTTGCCGATACAAATGCACTGACTGTTGCGGTAAATGCCTACCAGGCCTGCCATTTCCTCGGAATGCCCGAGTGCAATGTGCACCTTACGGAAGCGGTAATCTATGTGTCGCTCGCACCGAAGTCAAATGCCTGTGAGACAAGCTACAACTTGGCCAGGGAGGACGCTCTTAATGATCTTTCCGAGCCCGTACCGCTCAATATACGGAATGCTCCGACGAATCTCATGAAAGAGCTTGATTATGGCAAGGGCTATGTATATGCCCATGATACAGCCGAAAAAATGGCAAGAATGCAGTGCCTTCCCGACAATCTCGTCGGAAAGGAATATTATCTTCCGGCAGGGGAAGGCGCCGAAGCCGCCCTCAAAGCGCGCCTGGAAGATATAAAAAGATGGAAGAACAATTAAAGTCTTCTCCCTACGGGGATGATCGGATGGCGTAGCCGTTCGATGCCACCCGGCGAGGGAAGGTGGTCCGAAGGACCGGATGAGGGGTTTAAAAATCCGTCCTGAGGCAATATATAAAAACACGGAGGAGGAATTCTATAATGATTAACTTAAGTGAAATGTCCAAACTCGGCTTCGGCCTTATGCGCCTGCCACAGAAGAACGACGAAATCGACCTCGAAAGAGTATGTGACATGGTCGATGCCTACATGAATGCAGGCCTTAACTATTTCGATACCGCCTATGTTTACCATGGCGGAAAGTCCGAGGTCGCAGCAAGAGAATGTATCGTAAAACGTTATCCGAGAGAGTCCTTTATGCTCGCTACAAAGCTTCCTGCATGGAGCATCAAGGATTATTCGGACCGCGACAGAATCTTCAATGAGCAGTGCGAAAGAGCTGGTGTTGATTACTTCGATTTCTACCTGCTTCACTCCATCGAGGACGGCTCAAACTACGATACCTATGAAAAATTCGACTGCTTCAACTGGGGAATACAGAAAAAGCAGGAAGGAAAGATAAAACATCTCGGTTTTTCATATCACGGAACTCCCGAGCTTCTTACAAAGGTGCTTGACCTTCATCCCGAGATTGAATTTGTACAGATCCAGCTTAACTATCTCGACTGGACCAACCCCGTGATCCGTTCCGGCGAGCTTTACGATATACTTCATGAAAGAAATATCCCGATGATAATCATGGAGCCGGTAAAGGGCGGTACGCTTGCAAACCTTAAGCCTGAGTTTGAAGATAAACTAAAGGCAGTAAGACCCGATAAATCTATCGCTTCATGGGCACTCCGTTATGTGGCAAGCCTTGACGGCGTAATGACGATACTTTCAGGCATGTCAAATGAAGAACAGATGACTGATAATCTGGCTACTTTCACAAACTTCGAAGCTCTTAGTGAAGAAGAAAAGAGAGTGCTTGACGAAGTTACCGCAGGAATGCTAAATATACCGCAGATCGGATGTACCTCCTGCCGCTACTGTACCGACGGCTGCCCGATGGAAATCAAGATTCCCGACATCTTCCGCGTTATGAATACCATAAGACTCTACAACGATGAGTGGAGGGCAAAGAATTACTATAACCAGCTGATAACGACCGGCGGAAGAGCAGGCGACTGTATCGAATGTGGTCAGTGCGAGGGCGTATGTCCCCAGCATCTGCCGATAATAGAGCTTCTTAAGGAAGCTTCAGAAAAGCTTGACAAATAAACCTTGACTTTTGGTCGGCTTTGTGTGATAATACATAAGTGTTTTTGAACGGAGCACACTTTTTGTGTGCTTCTTTCAATTTTTACTGTTTTGCATATTGATATAAATAGTATAAAAAAGGATTTAAAATGCTGACAATTGCACCAACAATATTAAGCTTTCAATCAGATTTTGAAAAGTGCTTCATCAGAGAAGACCGTTACAAACTGTTCCTTGAGGGAATAGGAGTGACGATTAAAATTTCCCTGCTGGCAGTCTGTCTCGGTATCATTATCGGTTTCATAATTGCCATCTGCAACCTTTCAAAGTTCAGAATTTTGCGTATAATCGGAAAGATATATACCGATGTTATCCGCGGAACCCCTTCGGTCACCCAGCTGATGATCATTTATTTCGTTATCTTTGCATCCATCGACCTCGAAAAATGGATCATAGCGGCTATTGCCTTTTCAATCAACTCCGGTGCCTATGTTTCGGAAGTTATCCGTGCCGGAATACTTTCGGTTGACAAAGGCCAGACCGAAGCAGGAAGATCACTTGGTCTTTCAGGACGTCAGACCATGTTTTCAATCGTTGTGCCCCAGGCCATGAAGAATATTTTCCCGGCCCTCGGCAACGAGTTCATAACGCTGATAAAGGAGACCGCAATTGTCGGTTATGTAGGCCTGATGGACATACAGAAAGCGGGCGATTTCGTTAAGAGTGCGACCTATGAGCCCTTTATGCCGCTTGTTGCAACCGCAGTCATCTACTTTGTTATGATAAAGATACTGACACTGGTGCTTGGTATCTTTGAGAAGAAGCTCAGAAAGTCCGACCAGAGGTAAATGCGATGATAGAGGTAAAAAATTTACATAAAAACTTTGGAGAGCTTTCGGTACTCAAGGATGTAAATGAGACGATAAATGACGGTGAGGTAGTGGTTGTGATAGGTCCTTCCGGTTCCGGAAAAAGTACCTTCCTTCGCTGCCTTAACCTTCTTGAAACTCCCGATTCGGGTGAAGTCTGGGTTGACGGAGAGCAGATAAATGCAAAAGGCGTTGATGTTAACCGCGTTCGTGCAAAGATGGGCATGGTTTTCCAGCACTTCAACCTTTTCCCTCATCTGACCGTAATGCAGAACATTACGCTTGCACCCGTAAAGCTCGGAAAGATGACCAAGGAACAGGCTATTGTAAAAGGAAGGGAGCTTTTAAAGACAGTCGGCCTTCTCGATAAAGAGAACTCCTATCCGGCCCAGCTGTCCGGAGGACAGAAGCAGCGTATCGCTATTGCGCGCTCGCTTGCGATGGAGCCCGAGATCATGCTTTTCGACGAGCCCACTTCAGCGCTTGATCCTGAGATGGTAGGAGAGGTGCTTGACGTAATGAAGAACCTTGCGAAGTCCGGTATGACCATGGTTGTCGTTACCCATGAGATGAGCTTTGCAAGAGAAGTAGGAACAAGGATATTGTTCATGGACGGCGGAAATATTCTTGAACGCGGAACTCCCGATGAGATTTTCGACCATCCCCAGAATGACAGAACCAAGCTGTTTCTGAGCGCAATTATACTTAACAGGCTGCGCTAAAAGCCGTTACCCCCTAAAGATTATAACTAGCTCTCATAGAGCCTTTTATAATATAATTATACTAATATTTTCACAAACCAAAGGAGAGTAATCATGAAAAAATTCAGTAAGATCGTTGTAATGTTAATGGTACTTACACTTTGCCTCGCAGTTACCGGCTGCGGAAAGAAGAGCAGCAAGGAGAAAATCAAGTTCGGAACAAATGCTGAGTTTCCTCCCTTCGAGTATACTGCTGCAAAAGGTCTGATCGACAAATATGACGGTATCGATATCGCTATCGCAAAGCAGATCGGTGATGATATGGACAAAGAGACCGTGATCGAGAACATGGAATTCGACTCACTTCTCGTTGCACTCAAGAACGGACAGGTTGATGCCGTAATCGCCGGTATGACTGTTACCGACGAGAGAAAGGAAGAGGTTGATTTCTCAAATTCATACTATACAGCAGTTCAGGTAATGATCGTAAAAGAAGATTCCGATATACAGAAGGCTGCTGACATGGAAGGCAAGAAGATTGCAGTTATCCAGGGCTATACAGGTGAGACCTGCGTAAAGGATCTCGGATTCAAGTATGAAGCTTTCAAGAAGGGTACAGAGACCATCCTTGAGCTTAAGAACGGAAAGTGCGATGTTGTCGTACTTGACTCCGTAACCGCTAAGCAGTATGTAGCTGACAATGAAGGACTTAAGATCGTTACCGATCCCGATGCTTTCGAGGAAGAGAAGTATGCAATTGCCGTAAAGAAGGGCAATAAGGAGCTTCTTGACAAGATCAATGAGTCTATCGACAAGATGATCAAGGACGGAACCATCGACAAGCTCGGTGGAAAGTATACTGAAGCAGCTGAATAAGGAATATTGTAATGGAAGAGAAAAAAAGAGGCTCATTCGGAGGATCGCTTGGATTTGTCCTTGCGGCTGCCGGAAGTGCTGTCGGACTTGGTAATATATGGCGTTTCCCCTACCTTGCGGCAAAGGATGGAGGCGGAGTTTTCCTCGTTACCTATCTTGTGCTTGCACTGACATTCGGTTTCACGCTTCTGACAGCGGAAATCTCAATAGGTAGAAAAACCAAGCAGAGCCCGCTGACGGCCTATAAAAAATTAAGCAAAAAGTTTGGCTGGCTGGGAGTATTATCCTGTCTTGTGCCCTTCATGATCATGCCCTACTACTGTGCGATCGGCGGCTGGGTACTTAAGTATTTTATTGCTTTTCTGACCGGTCATGCAGAGGATGCTGCAAAGGACGGCTATTTCGGCGAATTCATATCCTCAAAGGCTGAACCCGTAATCCTTACATTGGTTTTCCTTGGAATATGTGCATTTATCGTTTTCAGGGGTGTCAGTGCCGGAATCGAGAAATCCTCAAGAATCCTGATGCCGATACTTATTTTACTTGTTATCGGAATCGCGATATTTTCACTTACAATAAGCCACACGGGAGATGATGGAGTAAAGGCCAACGGTCTTGAAGGTTTCAAGGCCTACGTCGTCCCGGATTTCAAAAGTATAGGACTCGGGCGTTTCTTTGAAATTCTGACCGATGCATTGGGACAGTTATTCTATTCACTCAGTATCGCCATGGGTATCATGATAGCCTACGGCTCATATGTGCCTGATGACGCAAATCTCTCAAAATCGGTAAACCAGATCGAGTTTTTTGATACCCTGATAGCATTTCTTGCCGGAGTAATGGTTATTCCCGCAATCTATGTTTTCCAGGGCAGGGCAGGAATGGAGGCAAGCGGACCTTCGCTTATGTTCGTGTCGCTTCCAAAGGTATTCATGAAGATGGGATCCATCGGCATGATCATCGGTACGCTTTTCTTTGCTATGGTACTTTTTGCGGCTGTGACAAGTGCGGTTTCGATACTTGAGGCTGTTGTTTCAAGCTTTATCGACCAGTTCAACATTGACCGTAAGAAGGCAACCGCAATAGAAGCGGTGGCAGCGGCAATCATCGGAGTCATCGTTTGCTTCGGCTACAACATCTTCAAGTTTGAGATCAAGCTTCCGAACGGAAGCCCCGCCCAGATACTTGACATACTTGATTATCTCAGTAACTATATACTGATGCCGGTAATCGCTATAGCAACATGTATTCTTATCGGCTGGGTACTCGGTCCGAAGACGACGATCGACGAGATAACCAAAAACGGGGAAAAGTTCCACAGAAATGGAATTTTCATCGTTATGATCAAGTTTGTTGCTCCGACACTTCTTACGGTGCTTTTACTTATGTCACTGGGTATTATAGGAGATTAATAATTGACAAGTAACCCCTAAAATGATAAAATAACAAAGATAAGGCGTTTCGACGCGATTATTAAATAACAAATAATACTCAACCAGGAGGATACATATATGTCGATATTTACCGGAGCTGCGTCAGCTATCGTTACACCCATGAAAGCTGACGGAAGCGTTAATTTTGAAGCGTTCGGAAGACTTCTTGAGGATCAGATTGCAAAAGGTATCGATGCTATCGTTGTATGCGGTACAACAGGCGAGGCTTCAACCCTTACCCATGAAGAGCATCTTGATACTATCAAATATTGTGTGGACAAAGTAGCAAAGAGAGTACCTGTTATCGCAGGAACAGGTTCAAATTGTACCGAGACCGCAATCTACCTTTCAACAGAGGCAGAGAAGGTAGGCGCTGACGCAGTGCTTCTTGTTACTCCTTACTATAACAAGGCAACCCAGAACGGTCTGTATGCACATTTCAAAATGATTGCAGATTCAATCAAGATACCTGTTGTTCTTTACAATATTCCAGGAAGAACAGGCTGCAAGATGAATCCTGAGACCATCGCAAGACTTTACAAGGATGTTGACAACATCGTCGCTGTAAAAGAGGCAACCGGTGATATCTCAAACGTAGCAAAGATTGCTCAGCTTACAGAAGGCAAAATCGATATTTACTCAGGTAACGACGATCAGATCGTGCCCATCCTTTCGCTTGGCGGAAAGGGAGTTATCTCGGTACTTTCAAACATTGCACCGAAGGAAACACATGACATCGTTGCAAAATTCCTTGCGGGAGACACCAAAGGATCGCTTGATCTTCAGCTTAAGTATCTTCCCCTCATAAATGCGCTGTTCTGCGAGGTTAACCCTATTCCGGTAAAGAAGGCTCTTAACCTGATGGGCTATGAGGCAGGTCCTCTTCGCATGCCTCTTACCGAGATGGAAGATGTAAATGCCGCAAAGCTTGAAGCAGAGATGAAGAAAGTAGGTTTACTGTAATGACAAAAATCATTATGAGCGGTTGCTGCGGACACATGGGCAGCGTAATAACCGATATAGTTTCAAAAGACAGTGAATGCGAGATAGTTGCAGGCGTTGATCCCTTTGACAACGGAAAAATGCCTTATCCTGTATTCTCAAACATCCAGGCTGTGAATGTTGATGCTGATGTTGTGATCGATTTTTCATCACCCAAGGCACTTGACGATCTGCTTGCGGTTTCGAAGGAAAAGAAGCTTCCCATCGTTCTCTGTTCCACAGGCTATACAAAAGAGCAGTTTGACCAGATAGCCGAGGCAGCAAAGGAATGCACGCTCCTTCGTTCGGCAAATATGTCACTTGGTATCAACACCATCATCAAGCTCCTCAAGGTAGCAACCGAGGTCTTTGCAAAGGACTATGATATAGAAATCGTAGAAAAGCATCACAGACTGAAAAAGGATGCTCCCAGCGGTACAGCACTTGCGCTTGCAGATGCAATCAATGGAGTCCTGAATAATGAATATGAATATGTTTACGATCGTTCTCTGAGAAATGAGATGAGACCTGATAAGGAAATCGGAATCTCTGCAGTAAGAGGCGGAACGATAGTAGGAGAGCATGAGGTAATCTTTGCAGGACGTGACGAAGTCATCGAAATCAAGCATACCGCATATTCTAAGGCTCTTTTCGGAAACGGTGCCGTAAAGGCAGCAAAGTTCCTTGCAGGCAAGCCTGCAGGCATGTATAACATGCAGGATGTAATCGGCTGATAAAATAAGACTCGCATAAAAAATATTTTTGACAATTATAAAAGCCATAGGGACGGTTCTTCTGGTAAATCTTCTTACCGAAAGAACCGTCCCTATGGCTTAGTTAATATATGTGATTAAGGATATGGAATGAAAGCTATGTTTCGTCTTTATTTATATTCTTCTGGCCCTTTTCGCCTTTACTAAACTGTGACTTATCCCCGTTCTTGAAGTCAGGCATTTCACCGTCTTTAAATTCAGGCATTTCTCCGTCAAAGTCAGGCATCTGTCCGCCCGGGAAGTTAGGCATCTCACCATCCTCGAAATTTGGCATCTGTCCACCCGGGAAGTTAGGCATATCACCGTCAGCCGGTTTGCTGTCATCAGATGTGCTCGAATCACTTGAATCACTCGACGAATCAACGTCTACGCTCTGGCGGCCCTTACGTCCGCCACCCTGAAAATTTCCATTATCTCCGCGATTACCGTTCTGGCCACCGTTACCCCAGTTGCCCTTTCCGCCACCCATCATCTTGGGAGTGGGAATCTCTGAAACCTCTTCGCCGTTGATTATGATCGTTCCGCCGGTAAAGCTTGCACTGCCGTCATAGTCAAATGACTCTGCAGAACCCTGTGTAGGTACCGAAATATCGATCTTTCCGCCGCTTACGATAACGTTACCGTTTGCGTCTACTGCGTCAACGTCGCCGTTACCCATTGTGATCTTGACTTCTCCGCCTGTGATTTCAACAGTGGGAGTTCCGACCTGAGTGCTCTTCTTGGCAGCATTGATACCGTCATCGCTTGCTGTAATGTCAATGCTTCCGTCATTTATCTGAACATAGGTGGCCTCGATACCTTCGGAAGATTTGATATTAAAATCGCCGCCGTCTACCACAACATAGGTTGTGCCCTGTATTCCGTCACTCTTGGAAGTGATAGTGAAGCTGCCGCCTGAAATATATATGAAACCTTCTGAATCGTCCTCGTCATTTTCGGCATGAAGCCCGTCCTTTGAAGACTCGATAGTGAAAGTACCGTCCGAGATTCTGATCGAATCGTTAGCTTCAAGTGCATCACTCGAACATTTGATGGTATATGTTCCGCCGGTAACCTTTAGGTCATCCTTGCAGGATATGCCATTGTCCGTTGATTCTATCGAGAGGCTGCCTACTCCGTTAAGTACCAGGTCATCCTTTGAGAAGATAACAGCGTCTGTATTTGTGTCACCGTCTGCCGAGAAGGTTCCGGTAACCGAAAGTGTGTTTTCACTGTCGGTCGTTGTGATGAAACACTTGTCAGCGTTCAGTACGTAGATTGCAGGCTTGTCTGTGTTTGTGATTGAAACACCGTCAAGCACAATCTGTACCTTATCCTCGTCGCCTGCGTCAACTCTTATCTGGCAATCCTCTGCAGTGCCTGTGATGATATATACGCCGGCTTTATTTATCGTGATTGTTTCCCCGTCCTTGACTGTAAGGCTTGTCGCATCACTGGTATCAGCAGTCTGTTCAAGATCTCTCTTGCTGAAAAGATCCGTTGTGTCAAGAGCAAAATCGGTTGAGCTTGCTATCACCTTGGAGTCGTCATCGTTAAGCTTTGATTTTGATGCAGAACTGCTTTCTGATGAACTCTCGGTGCCTGACTCAGAGCTGCTGACCTGTGTGCTTGAGGAACTTGTTTTTGAATTGCAGCCTGTCAGTGTCATGAATGACATCGCTGCTGCTATGATAATGGTTGTAATTAGCTTTTTCTTTCTCATGTCTGGTTTCTCCTTTTCTTTATGGGGCGCCTGTGCTTTTTTCTTTGCACTCAGACGCTTTTTTTTGTTTTCTGACGCCATTATAACAGTGCTTCCTTAAATGAACTTAAAGTAAATTAAATTTTTTGAAAAAATTTTTCGAACGTATTTCCGGCCGTTTATCCTTTACTATTTAAAGAAAACAATATATAATTATAGGGTAATCTGTAATAATCAACCTGCCTTCTGGCTTGACGGACTTTCCACTGGCCATAAGTTTGCAACCCTTCTCGGAGAAGAAATGCCGGACTACCTTAAGAAAACCTTCGGACTTGCAAACAATGCCGATGATACCTTTATTCTCGGGCTTTCAATGGGTGGCTTCGGAGCCTTGCATACAGGGCTTGCATATCCCGGACGTTTCGGCAAAATCGGTGCGATGTCCTCGGCCCTCATTGTCCATGAGGTTGCGGGCATGAAAGAAGGTTCATTCAACGGCGTTGCCAACTATGAATATTACAGGGAATGCTTCGGAAATCCTGCGGATGTGCTTAAAAGCGATGCCAATCCCGAAACCTTGGTTGACAGAATACTTGCAGAAAAAGGCAGAATGCCAGGGATATACATGGCCTGCGGCACCGAGGACTTTTTGCTCGAAAACAACCGCGAGTTCCATAAATTCCTTGAGGGCAGAGGTGTAGAGCATATATATAAAGAAAGTAAAGGCAGCCACGACATGACTTTCTGGAATGAGTATACCGAAAAGATCACAGAGTGGATGTTCGGAGAATAAAAGTATGCTGACAGCATACCATTTATAAGAGAATATATGATATCATAATCCATAATACTTACGTGAGCATGTATTATGGGTTATTTTTTACCCACAAATATTATGAAAAGGAGATATTGACAATGAGTAAAAAAGAAGTAAATCAGGAAGAAGTTCAGGAAACTCCTAAGAAAAAGGGTGGCAAAGGTAAGACAATACTGATAGTGATTGTTGTGCTGATCATCATCGGAGCAATTGGTTCTATGAATAAGAAAGACTCCGAAAGCAGCGGAAGTTCATCATCCGAGTCCAAGGCCAGTTCTTCAGCAGAATCAAAAGAATCTTCCGCGGAAAGCAGCAAATCAACTGTCGATGTAAATGATGCAGAGGCTGTCAAGGCTGCATTTAAAGCCGGAGATTTTTCAATGGTTTCTGAGGATGTAAAGAAACTCCTGGATGAGATGGAAGAAGCAGAAAAAAATTATGTTAATGTTGTAAAAGGGAAACATGCGTCTGAATTTGTAAGCGATCCCGTATACCAGGAAAGCCTTGAAATAGTGACTAAAAACACTATGCAATTAGACCTTGCACTTGGAAAATCGACAAATCCTGCCGACAAATTGTATAAAGAGTTTATTTTTGAAAGAATAAATGAAGGGCTGACCGCTAACGGGCTTGAACCAATAAGTTAAACTGTATGCCACAGGCATACCGCTTGATAAAGTGAATATGATATCATAACTCATAGTATTGCTGTTAGCATGTATTATGGGTTATTTTAGTCCTTTCAGTCGCTTGGCAAAAAGAGAAATCAGTTCGATATCACTTTCGTTGAGCCCCTTGATGATGTCAAATGCTTTGTTTGCGGTGTAGGGATTGGAAATTTCGGCATCGAAAAACTCTACGGGTGTGATGTTAAAATACTCGCAGATTGCAAAAAATTCAGCAAGGGAGGGCAGAGCCTTCCCAGATGTAATATTATTGATGTAACTTCTGCTGTGTCCAAGGTCATAGCTCATCTTATATTCGGAAACACCCTTCGAGATTCTCAGCTGGGTGATACGGTTTCTGACAAAATCTTCCATAATTATGTTCCCTTCACGTAAATTATTACACTATTATAGTAAAAAATCACGTCAAAAAGGCATGATTGTTAAAGTTTATATACTTGAAAAAACAATTTGTAAATGATATAATAAAAATATAATTATTTCTTAATTACAGGAGGTATGGATTTATGAAAACTAGAAAAATATATCTTTTAATTATTTCTTTGTTGATTGTTTGTTTTGCATTTTTTTTAGTGGGATGCGACCCTGAGGTTTCAACATCAAGTGAATCATCAACTAAGAAATCAAGTACTCAAGAATCAAGCAAAACAGAAGATATAAATCGAAGTGTTATTCCTGATGTAGATGATATTGAATCGTCATCAGCTATAGAAAGTAAGTCAAATAAGGAGTCAATAGATTCCAAAGAACAAGAAGATAGTACTGAAAGTATAAAAAAAGATATTGATACACAAGAATCGTCTTCTAGTTCTACTGAACCTGAAAAGAAGGAAGAAAAAATAATACCGACAGATACTCCTACGCCGATACCTACACCTACACCGGAACCGACTGTTGTAGAAGATAAAAAAACAGTTGAAACACATTACGTAGCTAACACTAATACAAAAAAATTTCATTATGCTGATTGCTCATCTGCCGAAAAAATAAAAGAAAAGAATCGACAGGATTTTTATGGATCAAGAGATGCTTTGATTAGTCAAGGATATGTACCGTGTAAGATATGTAATCCGTAAACTATATTAGCAAGACTAACGCCATACTGATTATTATAAAAGAAAATAAACAGTATGGCGTTTTTATTCTTTGCATTAAAAATGACAAATATAACGTCATAAAGATGCTGATAATTAGAGATTTGTTGGATAATATGTAAAGCTTATTTTTATTATTACTTGTTCTGTGGCGAGAAAAATGATACAATTAAAAATGATAAATGCATCAATAAACTTTTTAATGTTGATAAATTGGAAATTAGGATAGATTTAATATACGAAATGGGATGATGATATGAATAAGAAAATACCTTTTGTCATTATTGCAATGGTAATTATGGTATTATCCTTATCTGTTGGAAAGAATGATGTAAGTAGCGTCAAGGAATATGTTCCAACAACAGAAACAACTGTGTCCAGGGATATACCCAATGATGAGATTGATATAGAGATTGCGACTTCGGAAATGGTGACTCCTTCATATGAGGGCAATAAAAATCGTACAGATGAAGAAGATCTCGTAAAGGTTGAAGTAATCACTGATAGGGACGATATAGAAGAGTCAGTTCAAGAAAAATCAGAATCTGAGCCGAGTACTAGTTTTGAAATAGATGTAATAGAACATGATGAGCTTGTTGAAAAATCGGATACTCAAAATAATTCGGAATCTGATGAAACGAAAGAAACTGTTGGTGAGCAGGAAAAACCAAAAGAATACGTTGAAAATACAGAGCCTGATAATAATAAACAGTTTGAATTAAGTGGGGTTCCGGAGTATAAAGATAGGTCATATGTAGAAATTAACAATAATACTCCGTTTTTTACAGATATTTCAACCGAAGAATTTGAAATCTACAGTCCCTTAGATGAGCTTGGACGGTGCGGTGTAGCATTTGCTAATATTTCTCCGGAAACGATTCCGAGTGAAAAGAGAGGAGAAATTGGTAGTGTAAGGCCAAGTGGATGGCATACAGTTAAATATAATGATTTGATTGATGGAAATTATTTGTATAACAGATGTCATCTTATCGCATATGAGCTGGCTGGAGAAAATGCAAATCCTATGAATCTAATTACCGGAACAAGATATCTGAATGTTCAGGGAATGTTATATTTTGAAAACAGAGTAGCTGATTATGTGAATTATACAAGTAACCATGTTCTTTACAGATGTACACCGGTATTTGAAGGTGATAATCTTGTTGCTACAGGTGTTCTGATTGAAGCGTATTCTGTTGAAGATGAGGGAAAGGGTATTTGCTTTTGTGTATTCTGTTACAATGTTCAGCCTGGGGTAGTAATTGATTATGCTACAGGTGAGAGTTGGAGAGCTGATGAAGATGTTTCAACTGCATCAGAAATAACAAGTCTTCCGGAGCAAAAAAAGGTTGATGAACGGAATATTGTGGATGATAATGCTGATAATCAAAGTGTAGATAACCTATGTGATTATGTGGCTAATAAAAATACTAAGAAGTTTCATTATCCCACATGCTCAAGTGTGGGTGATATGAAAGAAAAGAACAAGATGTATTTTTATGGGAATCGTGATGAACTGATTAATCAGGGATATGTACCTTGTAAAAGATGCAATCCGTAAAGTAATAAGGAAATGAGGTAGAAGCATGAAAAAGAAGTTTAGATTTAAAACTATAGCTTTGATGTTGATTTGCATTTTGATACTTTTTTGCGGATGTGAGATGGAATTGGATGACGAATCTTCCAGTAGCTCAAGAAGCAAGAAAAACTATTCTGATGAGGTTGATTCGAAAGATGATTTTTCTAGATCATTAATGATTGATGATGAAGAGTCATCTGTAAACGAAAGTGTTTTGGATGAAAGTAATGAAAGAAAAGTCATAGAAGTACCTACTCCGTTGCCTACGGACACGCCTATTCCGACGAATACACTTGTCCCTACAGACACACCAATTCCGACGAATACACCGGTACCGACAGATACACCTATTCCGACGGAAACACCTGTAGAGACAGGAGAGACTGAGGCAGTAGAAACAACACCTCCTTTAGATGAGGATTTTATTAGAAAATTACCGGGAATTGATGATGAACCTGAAGTTACAAACACTCCGGTTCCGACCGATACACCGAAGCCTACAGCTAAGCCAACGAATACACCGACGGTAAAACCTACAAGTACACCGAAACCAACAGTAAAGCCGACGAATACGCCTAAACCGACACTAAAGTCAACGAATACACCGAAGCCGACTCCTAAACCGACAAATACGCCGAAGCCGACGCCAAAGCCGACAAGTACACCTAAGCCGACTCGTAAGCCAAAGAACACACCGAAACCAACAGCTAAGCCAACGAATACTCCAAAGCCAACACCTAAGGTTAATGTAACGGCTGCCAACTGTGATTATGTTGCTAATAAAAACAGCCATGTTTATCATTATCCGACCTGTAGCTCTGTGCAGAGAATGAACGAAAGTAATAAATGGTATTATAAAGGAACGACTCAAGAATTGGATGCTTTAGGTTACAGAGCATGTGAGAGATGTAAACCCTGATAGGATAGTCTTAGTTTTTATGGTTTCTTCGTGAGGGTCTAAGATTAGGGAGATTCATTAAGGGATAATTATTAAGGGTCTGGTATAGCACCAGACCCTTTGATTATTGCTTCCTTTATTTGAAAAAACTTAGAAAACATCGCAAAGCATATTGTATGAAACCAGAACACGTTCTAAAAATCTCATTGAATATCCCAGAATTAATTGCTATAATATAAAAGATAAAGGTTTTGTTTGGATTAAGGTATTGGAGGTCATCAATGGAATACGCTTATTCGATTTTTATGGGAATATTTGCCGGGGCAATCTTATTGTATGCCGGGATTATGGCACTTACCAAGGATTACAAGATGCTTCCTTATAGGGCAAGGCAGTCGGTAAAACCTAAAAATCCGAAGAAATACGCGGCTCAGCTTGCAAAGGTTATTGCCCTTGTGGCGTTATCGCCGGCATTAAGTGCTTTGACAGGACTATGGAATTTTACGGCTGCAATGGTTGTACTGATTGGTTCCATGATAGTCTTTATATGGCTTGGAACAAAGATCATGAAGGATGTGAATTGATGATCATGTGTGGCAAAGGAGACTGCTTTGGGGGAAACGAATCCTGAACTTATAATCAAAAACCTTGAAACCTTAGTGGCGGACTGCACGGAAGCTTCTTGATGATTATAAGAGATTTTGCGATTATAATGGATTTCTTTCGAAAGGACGAAAATGAATATACAGATATTTGGCACAAAAAAGTGCAATGAGACCAGAAAGGCTGAGCGCTTCTTTAAGGAACGGGGCATTAAATACCAGTTTGTTGACCTGAAGGAAAAAAGCATGAGCAAGGGTGAGCTATTATCTGTGGCTCAGGCAAACGGTGGCATTGATGCAATGATCAATCCTGATGCAAAGGATAAGGATATGCTTGCCATGCTTAAGTACTTGGCCGAGGAAGACAAACTTGGTAAGCTACTTGAAAATCAAGACGTGCTGTTCACCCCGGTTGTGCGTAATGGAAAGCAGTCAACTATTGGCTATAAGCCAGAGATATGGAAGGATTGGAAATAAATCTTACCGGGAGTAAGGAATGATTAATATCATATAAAGATGTAGAAAGGTTTCGGCTGATGTCTGTAGAAAACGGCGAATGGATAATGAAGGGGCTTGCATGGGATGATCCGTACCGGATACGTTCCTGGCATGAGCTTGTTAACTGGATCAATGAGATAGGCTTCCTTCCGCTTTTTGGAAATGAGATAGAAGGATTCTCTGCGGAGGAGCATGTTTCACCAGACTACTGGTGGACGGGTGACAGAGAGCAGGATCCATGGGAATGGCGTGAGATAATTGCTGCGAGCCATAAGATTGCTTATGGAAAATTCTTTGACAAGAAGTCCGGATTCATAAGTCTTGAGTGGCTGCCATACTTTATAAACGTAAGGCGTGACGGCTATGACTTTGATTCCAGATGGGAAGACGGACTTGCAAACCGCCGTGAAAAAATCATCATGGATATGCTGACAGCCCGGGATGATGACGGTGATATGGCTTTTCCGGATATACAGATACTTTCCACTGAATTAAAGAAAAAAGCCGGCTTCGGAAAGGGCAAGGAAAAGAACTTTCCCGGAATCACTACCGGGCTTATGATGCAAACCTATCTTGTGATAACTGATTTTCACAGGAGGGTAAACAAAGCCGGAGAGGAATACGGAATGCCCGTATCGGTGCTGCAGCCGCCTGAAACAGTCTGGGGATATGAGGCAATGACGACAGCATATGATGAAGCTCCGAAAAAATCATGGCAGAGAATATTTGACAGAGTGAAGGAAAAGTTCCCGGAGTCAGATGAGAAGGATGTAATCAGGCTGATAGGGAAATGTCCCGGATAGGGATGAAAAACAAAGGTTTTAAGGATGTTAAGCGTATTTTTCAGCTGAAGGAACAACGGCAAAAATGAATAATATAATAAAGGAGTACCCTATGTCAAAAAAACTAGCAACAATAACTCTTATCATCAGCATCCTTGCACTTTGCCTGGCGGGTGTTGCACTTATATGTGCGGGCGGAGCTGCAAAGGACAGCAAAAAGGCACTGGACAAGAAAGAAACTGAGGCACCGAAGGAGCCTGTGACAGAAGAGCAGGGGGATATACAGTATGTCCTTTATCTCGGAACCAATGACAAGGACACGACCGAGCCCGTATTTACGCCTGATGTGGCAAAGGAAAAAGCTGAGGAGATACTCCTTAAGCATTTCGGAGGCTACACGATTCAGGAGGCAAACGGCGGCTGGATCGATGATGACAAGATTTACCGTGAGTATACGCTGGTAATTTATCTCAGCGATACAACAATCGACAAGGTACATGCCGCTGCCGATGAAATGATCAAGACTTTCAACCAGAGCTCCGTGCTTATCCAGTCAAATAAGACTATAACGGACTTCTATAGTGGGAAGTAGATTATTTCTTCTCCTTCTCCTCCTTCTTTCCAAAACCGAACATGGCTGCGAGGTCCATGCATGAGAAAGCGATCATTGCAACAGCGGCAAAGCGGAACAGCATATTCGTTGTGCCGAAGGGATTGATGATGCAGAGTACACCGCAGACAAGGGAGAGTACTGAGGTGGTAAGAAGGAGTGACGAGGCGCTTCCGCGTTTTTTGTCATCGTTGTACTGAATATATTTTACGATACCTGCGAGTATCAGAACAATACCTACGATGAAGGCAAGTGCTGAGAATATGCCCTTGATGATGGGATAACCGAAGCAGCAGATCACACCGAAAATAATATGGAGAATGCCGGGAGTTGAGCTATTGTCAGCTTTGTCCTCTTTGCTTCCCACAACGACGGCTTCTTTGTTCTTACTTCTGTTATATCTGAACAGTCTGATGATACCGAGTGCGATAAGGTAGATACCGAAGGCTGCAAGCACGAATTTGATGAGCTTTTCGGGATCAAGGAATAAAAAGATGCCGACGATAAGTTCAAAGACTGTGATGCCTACGGTTCCGAGTTTATTTTTAATTTTTTCTTTCATGATATTTATCCCTCATTTCGGGAGCGGGGCTCCGGATTGTTAATGATATAATTATATTCTCAATCGGGCTTTGTTTCAAGAGAGATTTATTAAAAATTGATTATGTTTTGATTAAAACGTTATATTTTACAGGAGAATCAGACCTATGTTTGAATTTTTGCAGAGCAAAACCAATAAGGAGCTGGAAAAGATACTTCTTGAGTTAAAGCTTAATGAAAGCAACAACTATAAGGATGCCGCACAGCTTAATTACAAAGAATTTGTGGAAAAGTACCATGAGCTTGATGCGGCCGGGAAGCTTAACTATAAGCAGAAAGTTAATTACAGTGAGAAGCTTTCGACCTACGAGGTAAAGCTTCAGGGCTTTACTCATAAGGACCAGAAACCCTACTGGGCCGGAGACGAAAACACTACAAATAAACCGAAAGATAATTAATTCACATATTGACAACGTAAAAAATTAGTGTTATATTATTCGGCAGTAACAATTAAATACCTAAAGGCTATGACGGTGTTTTTAGGCTGTTACATACCGGCAGAGAGAGGAGATCATCGGCTGAAAGTCTCCCCAGGTTCCTGTAGCATCTGACTTTCCCACCCGAGCTGCTGCTTTGAAAGAGTTTCGAAATTCAAGTAGGAGCGGACGTGTCGGCACGTTACGTCGTTTAAGTGTCCGGTGATTTCCTGAGTCCCAGTGCCAGGATGAAAAACGCCGGGAAACCGGGTGGTACCGCGAGATTGATATTTCGTCCCAGTGAGATAATCACTGGGACTTTCTTTATTATTAAACACAGGAGGCAAACATGAAAGAAAAACTTGAAGCCATCAAAAGTGCTGCTCTTGCAAAGATGCAGGAGGCCGGTACACTTGATGCACTGAATGAAATCAGAGTTGAATTTCTTGGAAAAAAAGGTGAGCTGACTTCCGTTCTTAAGTCCATGAAGGATGTGGCTCCCGAGGACAGACCTAAGGTCGGCCAGCTTGTAAATGAGGCAAGAGAGGCAATTGAGGGTAAACTTGAGGAAATAAAGAAAATGCTCGCAGCAAAGCAGAGAGAGGCTCAGCTTGCTGCTGAAAAGATTGATGTCACCCTTCCCGCAAAGAAACCCGTGATCGGACATCGTCATCCCAATTCAATTGCACTTGAAGAGGTTGAGAAAATCTTCATCGGTATGGGTTATGAAGTAGTTGAAGGACCTGAGGTTGAGCTTGATTACTGCAACTTCGAGGCACTGAATATCCCTGCAAACCATCCTGCAAAAGATGAGCAGGATACATTCTATATCGGCGGAGATGTGCTTCTCCGTACCCAGACTTCATCATGTCAGGTACGTGTTATGGAGAACCAGAAGCCTCCGATCAGGATAATTTCACCCGGACGTGTTTACCGTTCGGACGAGGTTGATGCAACACATTCACCCTGCTTCCATCAGATTGAGGGTCTTGTAATCGATAAGAAGGTTACATTCTCGGATCTTAAGGGAACACTTGCAGAGTTTGCAAAGGAACTTTTCGGTGAGAATACCAAGGTTAAGTTCAGACCTCATCATTTTCCTTTCACAGAGCCTTCTGCAGAAATGGATGTAAGCTGCTTCAAGTGCGGCGGCAAGGGCTGCAGATTCTGTAAGGGCAGTGGCTGGATAGAGATACTCGGCTGCGGCATGGTTCACCCCAGAGTGCTTACAATGCGCGGAATTGATCCCGATGAATATGTGGGATTCGCTTTCGGTGTAGGACTTGAGAGAATTGCACTGCTTAAGTATGAGATCGATGATATGAGACTGTTATATGAGAACGATGTTAGATTCCTGAAGCAGTTCTAGGATGGTTAAAGAAAGGACAATAATATGAATACTTCTCTTTCATGGATAAAAGCATATGTGCCCGAGCTTGACTGCACGGCACAGGAATATACCGACGCTATGACCCTTTCGGGAACCAAGGTTGAGGGCTTTGAACAGTTAGATGCAGACCTTGCAAACATTGTTGTCGGAAAGATTCTTAAAATTGAAAGGCATCCCGATGCCGACAAACTTGTTGTCTGCCAGGTGCAGATTGACGAGGAGGGTACGGTTACCCAGATAGTTACAGGTGCACAGAATGTTAAGGAAGGCCAGGTAGTTCCCGTTGTTCTTGACGGTGGCAAGGTGGCAGGCGGCCATGACGGTTCAAAGACCGAGGGCGGCATCAAGATAAAGAAGGGCAAGCTTCGCGGTGTAGAGTCAAACGGAATGATGTGTTCCGTTGAAGAACTCGGTCAGACCAGGGAAGCATATCCCGATGCACCCGAGGATGGAATCTACATTTTCTCCGACAACCCTGCATATGACGGAATAAAGCTTGGTTCTTCAGCTATCGAGGCTATGGGCCTTAATGATTCGGTGTTTGAATATGAAATCACCAACAACCGTGTTGACTGTTATTCGGTCATCGGTATCGCAAGAGAGGCTGCAGCAACCTTCCATAAGCAGTTTGTTCCTCCTGTAGTAAAGGAAACCGGAAACAACGAGAAGGCTTCGGACTATATCAGCGTTGAAATCAAGGCAAACGACCTCTGCAAGCGTTATATAGGACGTGTTGTGAAGAATATCAAGCTTGCGCCTTCACCGATGTGGATGCAGAGAAGGCTTGCAAAGGCAGGCATCAGACCGATAAACAACCTTGTCGACATTACTAACTATGTAATGGAGGAATATGGTCAGCCGATGCATGCTTTCGATCTTGACACCATTGCAGGAAAGAAGATAGTTGTACGCCGTGCCGAAAATGGTGAGAAGTTTGTAACACTTGACGGAGTGGAGCATACGCTTGACGAGTCGATACTCATGATTGCAGATGCTGAGAAATCAGTCGGCATCGCAGGTATTATGGGTGGCGAGAACTCTATGATCACTGAAAATGTAAAGACCATGCTTTTCGAGGCAGCATGCTTCGACGGCACAAACATAAGACTTTCCGGTAAAAAGCTTGGCATGAGAACCGATGCCCAGGGCAAGTTCGAAAAGGGACTTGACCCCAATACCACGCTTGAGGCCATCAATCGCGCATGCCAGCTGGTTGAGGAACTTGGTGCAGGTGAGGTTGTCGGAGGCATGGTTGATGTTTATCCCGAGCCCAAGATGCCATGGAGAGTAAAATTTGACTGGGAGAGAACCAACAGGGTACTCGGAACAAATATCGATAAGGAAACAATGATCTCATATTTCGAGAAAATTGATCTTGAATATGACAGGGCTACCGATGAGGTAATCGTTCCCACATGGAGACAGGATGTGCTTTCACAGGCCGATCTTGATGAGGAAGTTGCAAGATTCTTCGGATATGACAAGATTCCTACAACACTTCCGACAGGAGAGGCTACCACAGGAAAGCTTTCCTATAAGCTGACAATTGAAAATCTTGCAAGGGATGTTGCAGAGCGCAACGGTTTCTCGGAAGGTTTTACCTACAGTTTTGAAAGCCCCAAGGTATTTGACAAGCTTCTTCTTAGTGATGATGACAAGCTTCGTACAACAATAAAGATCAGTAATCCTTTAGGTGAGGACTTCTCGGTAATGAGGACGTTACCGCTTAACGGAATTCTTAATTCACTTTCTATTAACTACAACCGTAAGAACAAGGGCGTTAAGCTCTATGAGCTTGCAAAGGTTTATATCCCGAGGGAAGTTGCAGAAGAAGAGGCCACCATTCAGTTCAAGGGTGATGAGCTTCTTCCGGACGAGAGAGTACAGTTTGTGCTTGCATTCAATGAGGCAGGTGATTTCTTCGATATGAAGGGTACTGTGCTTGACTTCTTCGAGGAGGTCGGAATGACAAAGCGTGCGACCTTCAAGGTAAGCGACAAGCCTTTCCTTCATCCCGGACGCCAGGCTGAGATCTGGTACAGGAATGAATGTGTCGGTTACATGGGCGAGCTTCATCCGGAGGTTGCCGACAACTACCGTATCGGCGGCAGAAGTTATGTTGCAGTGATCGATATGCCTAAGATTACTAAACTTGCTGATTTCGATATCAAGTACAAGGGTATTGCAAAATTCCCTGCAGTAACAAGAGACCTGAGCATGGTGGTAAAGAAGGATGTGACCGCAGGCCAGATCGAAGAGACCATCATAAAAAATGCCGGCAAGCTTCTTGAGGAGTGCACACTCTTTGATATTTATGAGGGAGCACAGATCAAGCCAGGCTACAAGTCAATGGCTTACTCGGTAAGCTTCAGGGCAAATGACAGGACCCTCGGCGAGAACGATATTACTCCTGTAATGGACAAGATACTTGCAGGACTTGCAAAACTGGATATTGAGCTCAGAGCTTAATTTATGAATTTTTGGTTAAAAGAGCATGTGGCGGAGGCTGCATGCTCTTATTTTTCTTGACATTCTCTACTCGGAATTGTAAAATACATAGTGGCGTGTTTTGCGCGGGAAAGTTGAATGAAGAGTTATTTTTGGAGAAGTCACTATGAACAGATTAAAGAAAATATTACTGGTTTCCATGTCTTTCGTATTGATACTTAGCGCATGCGGAGGCTATGAGAAGGGAACCGATGATTACAAAAAAGAAGAGAATATTGCTACTGCTGAGTCGGCAGAGAAAACAGCTAAGGATTATAACCGTGAGCTTGAGGACAAGATTACAGTTATCCAGAAATTGATCGATGAAAATTATCTGGACTACAAGGAAAATAATACCGAGCTTGAGGATGCCTACCAGAATGCCGTAAAGGGCTATGTTGCAAGCCTCGGGGACAAGTATTCCGAGTATTTTCCGCCTGAAAAGGCTTCTCAGTACAAGGAGTCTATTGATGGCAGTTTTGTCGGCATAGGTGTGTATGCGGGCTTCGACAATGAAGAGAAAAGAGTTGTGATAACCAGAGTCATGGATAATGGACCTGCCTATGAAGCCGGCATTCAGATGGATGACATCGTCATGAGCATAGACGGAAAGGACGTTTACGGAGTAAGCCTTGACGATATTGTTGCAATGATGAAGGGTGTCGAGGGCACCAAGGTAAAGCTTACCGTTAAGCGTGGTGAGGATGAACTTACTTTTGACCTGATAAGAAGAAAAATCGAAACCCCGACGATCTATGGCGAGATGATTGATGGAGACCTTGGATATATATATATCGCCGCATTTGATACAGTTACCGTAAAACAGTTTTCCCAGATGATCGATGAACTGACCGAGGCCGGAATGAAGGGTCTGATCATTGATATCCGCGATAACGGCGGCGGAAGCCTTTACAGTGTTACGGAGATCAGTGACAGACTGCTTGATAAGGATAAGATTGTCCTTTACACAATTGACAGCAAGGGCAAAAGGGAAGATTCCAAGACAACAAAGGAAGATAAGATTGATGTCCCTGTGGCTGTCCTGGTGAACCAGAATACCGCAAGTGCGGCTGAAGTATTCGCGGGCTGCCTGCGCCTGCATATGAATGCTGTCCTTGTCGGAAGCACGACCTTCGGCAAGGGTATCATGCAGCAGATATATCCTCTCGGAGATGGCTCATCGATCAAGCTTACCGTTGCAAAGTGGTATCTGGCTGACGATACAAACATTCAGGATATCGGACTCGAGCCTGATCTTGCTGTTGAACAGCCCGCTGATTCTACAGTGGATGAGGTGTTTGAAAAGGCTATAGAATACTTAAGGAGTCTTGAGTGATTTGAACAGATTCAGAATATTTGCGCTGCTTTCACTGTGCTGGATGATCGTTATTTTTGCCTATTCCGCAAAGAATGCCGAGAGATCCACTAAAGACAGTAATGAGATAGTAGAGATAATAGGTGAGATTGTTGTCGAGGATTTCGACGAGCTGCCTCCGGAAGAGAAGCAGGAGTTCATCGACAAAACCGATCATATAGTAAGGAAAATGGCTCATGGCCTTGAATATACGCTGCTTGGAGTACTGCTTTTGAATGCAGGCCTCGGGCTAAAGAACAGAAAGAAGTGGCTTGTGGCTCTTGTTAGCCTTGTTATCGGTTCTGCATATGCCGCAAGCGATGAGATCCACCAGCTGTTTGTGCCGGGACGTGCCGGAATGGTGACGGACTGGATGATAGACACGGGCGGAGTGATCTTTGGAATAATCATGGTGCTTGTCACCGGCTTGATAATAACTGCCGTAAAAGGAGGAAAACATGAACACGATACTGGTATGTGATGACGAAGAGGATATCGTAAATGCGATTTCGATTTACCTCAGAAGCGAGGGCTATGCTGTCGTAAAAGCATCCAACGGAAGCGAGGCTGTAAAGAAGATCAAGGAAAATCCCAACATAAATCTTGCGATACTTGATATCATGATGCCCGTGATGGACGGTCTTACCGCCTGCAACGAGATCAGGTCTTTCAGCAACATGCCGATCATCCTCCTTACCGCAAAGGCCCAGGATTCCGACAAAGTCATCGGTCTGAATATCGGCGCGGATGACTATATCACCAAACCTTTCAATCCGGTTGAACTCCTTGCAAGAGTACGTTCGTCACTCAGGCGTTTTGTCGTGCTCGGAGGTGAAGTGAGCGGAAGCAAGCTGATCACGATCGGAAACATCAATCTTGACGATGACAAGAAGAGGGTTACCGTTGATGACAATATCGTAAACCTTACTCCGACCGAATTCGGAATTCTGAAATATCTGATGCAGAAGAAGGGCAATGTGTGTTCGCCCAAGGATATCTACAAGGATGTCTGGGGTGATGAGCCTGTAGGTGCAGAGGGTGCCGTTGCGGTACATATCAGGCATCTTCGCGAAAAGCTTGAAATCGATCCTGCCAACCCCAGATATATCAAGGTTATGTGGGGCCAGGGCTACAAAATTGAGGAGTAATAAAGGATAATGGATTACAGCATAAAGGGAAAAGCCGGAAAAGTAATGGGCTATGTTTTGGCATGGCTCTTCTTTTCCGTATTCTCTTTTCTGGTATATTACATGATTTCCTCCGGAATGTTTTCGAGGGGCTATAATTATGTCTGGAACCGTTTCCTCGACAAAAAGGTCTATAATGACATTTCGTACATGGCCGACAGCTATTGCTATGACTATCTTAAGGCACATAACAGGGAAGAGCGTTTTGATGACCGTTTTTATGCGGAGAAGCTTAACGAAAATAACACAAACCTGCGTTTTTCCTGTTCGCTCAATGATGATGACCATACCCAGATTCCCGGAAACTATGATCCTGCCGAACCGAAGCAGTTCATAAAGAACTATGAAATAGAGCTTAAGACCATTGAAGATACGAAGATAAGCTATGTATTCAACTGGTTGCAGTTCAAGGCCTTCTTCCGTGAGCTTGACGATCACAGCAATTACAGTATAAATGCTGACGGAGACAATTATTATGTTGAGCTGATTTCCGAATCTGATGAGAATTATGTGGCGAGTTTCCAGTGCTATGTACCTGCGGAGTTTACCGCAAAGGACGGTTATTATTATCTGAATTTCTGGCTCAGCAAGCTAAACAATTTAAGACATGTCATTTTTGTTCTGGCTTTTGTGTCACTTATTGCGGTCGCTCTTTTAAGCTACAAGCTTGTGGCAGGTGCGGGACTTAATGAGGCTGGTGGAAAACCTTACCTTAGGACTGCCGACAGAATTCCTTTGGATCTTTTTTCGGCCGCAAGCGTACTTTGCGTTGCAGGGCTCATTAAATATGCCGTAAAGCTTACGACACGTATTCCGGTAAGGGTCAGCGTTGCGGGAGTAATCTACGACATTGTGATGTTTGGTATTTCGATGATAATCTGCGGACTGATAATCATCGAGTTTGCAATGTCTCTGGCGGTCAGGATACGCAGTAATACCTGGTTCAAGAACAATGTGCTCTTTGCTTTTGTAGTAGCAGTAATGCACGTTGGCACAAGAATATATAAGGCTTTCGGAAATCTCAGGGCCTTCTGGAAGGTAGGCCTTTGTTTCCTCGGCGTAAATATCGTGGTCGGAAGCTGCGGTACGGTTATTTTCCTCGCAGGAGATAAGAGCGGTCATCTTACCGTGCTGACGATCGTTATGTGGACGCTGATCGTTATTCTTATAATTTATGAGACTGTTGTGCTTTACAATATCAATATACTTGAGACAGCCTGCAACACGATAGCTGACGGAAAGCTTGATTTCAAGATCAAGGAGCATCTGCTTCTGTGGCCTTTCAGAAGGACGGCGGATTCCATAAACCATATTTCCGACGGTATGAAGATTGCACTTCAGGACCAGATCAAGAGCGAACATTTCAAGACCGAGCTGATCACAAATGTTTCGCATGATATAAAGACGCCTCTTACTTCGATCATCACCTATGTAAACCTTCTCCAGAAGAGTCAGGTAAACGGTGAGGAGGCAGAGGAATATCTTGACGTGCTTGAAAGGCAGTCCGATAAGTTAAAGAAACTGATAGAGGATCTTGTTGAGGCCAGCAAGGCTTCTACGGGCAATATAGAGCTCAGCATGAGCGATATTGAAATCATATTGTTTATTGAGCAGGCGATAGCCGAATATGATGAGCGCTTCAAGGCAAGGGAGCTGAAGCTTGTGTTTGACAAGCCTGAAGAGGACTGGCCCGTACATGTTGATGGTCAGCAGCTCTGGAGGGTAATAGACAATCTTTTCAGTAATATCTGCAAATACTCCATGGAAAAAACCAGGGTATTTATTGAACTGACAAAAGAAGAAGAGTATACCTTCCTTAGTGTCAAGAACATTTCGGGCTATGAGCTTGAGTTAAGCTCCGAGGAACTTACCGAAAGGTTTGTACGAGGCGATAAGTCAAGGCATACCGAAGGCAGCGGGCTCGGGCTTTCGATAGCGAGAAGCCTTTCGGAAGCGATGGGCGGAGCGCTTAATATAGAAACTGACGGAGATTTATTCAAGGCAATCCTTAAACTGCGGAATGCCGGAGCGGAAAATGAAGCAGACAGCGAAAAAGAAGAGTAATACCGTTAAGAGCAGAAGCAGAAGAAGCGGTGCAAAGAAGAAACGGACTGCAAAGGATGTACTGATGCTTATCCTTTTTGTAGTCTATTTTGCCATACTTATGTATTTCCTGTTTTTCAGCGAGCGCTACGGCAGGAACATAAGGAGCAGCGAGTACCGCTATAATCTCAAGCCCTTCAACGAAATAAAAAGATATATCCGACACCGGGACAAGCTGAAGCCGGAATTGTTTTTCGTAAACATAGTGGGAAACATTTTAGTCTTTGCCCCTCTCGGATACTTCATACCGAGACTCAGTGAAAAGCTTCGCAGCTTTTTTAAAGTATTCTTTATCTGCGCGTTCATCAGCCTGACTATAGAGTCGCTGCAGCTGATAATAAAGTGCGGAAGCTACGATGTTGATGATATAATACTTAATGTTTTCGGCAGCTGCCTCGGTTACATTTTCTTCTGCCTCGCTTCAAGCAAAAGTGGCAGGAAATCCTCGGGAAAAAGAGGAAAAACGACGGGAAAAAGAGGAAGAACCCCTAAAAAATGAAAGCAGATTATATAAACGATAAAAAATCAGAAAAGAAGAGATATTCGGGAAGACATAAGTCCCAGGCAGGTGCACTGGCCCTTGCTGTAGGACTTATTGTTGTTCTGATTTTTATTTCCCTGATTCCGATGTCGGCGGACGGCAGCGGCAAGGAAGGAATGGTTCCGGGCCTTGCATTTCTGAACCTGCTGCTCTCGGTATGCGGAATGACCATTTCAATCAGGGGAATAAAGAACCACGCCGAACAGTATGCTATGGGCTTTGCAGGACTGCTTATCAATACGATAATGTTCATCGGCATGGTAAGTATATTTTTTATCGGACTTTAAGGAGAGACAATGGATAACAGTTTTTTTGATGAGAGATACATGCTGGCAGTCGAAAGGATTGCCGCTATGAAGGATGAACATCCGGAAAGTGAATTCTGTGGTTATTTCAATGTGCTTTCGGAGCTGGTTGTAAAGCTTGACGGGATCAGAAACCCTGTGATGACCGGAGATTTTTACCTGATGGATGATAAGGTGAAGAGTACACTGAACCGCATTCTTTACTATGATATTCTTCCGGAAAATTATGACTATTCTTACGCAAATCCGGATTTTGCCGTTAAAGAGCTTGGAAAATGCGGAAAGCTTCTTTCTGCGCTTTATTATATGTTGATACTTGAGATTCCGAAGGCTTTTACGGGCTGCAAGTGGGAGCTTACAGTACTTTTTGAGCTTATCATTGAAGTATATGGTATAGTTTTTGATGAAGAAAGCGATAAATCAGCGGCTATAAGGCGTGCAATTTACTATTTCAGGCATGATTACTGTCATGATTTCAGCAACTTAAGACAGAAAAGGATGCGTACTCCCGAGGGCAATGAGCTGATAAGGATATTCAAGAAGGGTTCAGAGGAAAACAGGCTATTCCTTTATGATTTCGGAGAATATGTTTCTCCTGAACTGCTTGAAACCTATGAGTATCTGGAGACTCTGAGTGAGGAAAAGATTGATTCGATAGCGACTACCTTCGTGGATGGTTACGTACGAGGCTTTGAGGTTCAGGGCATTGATTTTTCAGAAAGGAAAATAGTCGAAATCCGCTATCCCATGGGATTTGAGAGGATAGTTGCGAGTGCGATTTCCAAATTTGAAAAACTTGGAAAGAGTGTGCTTCTTTATCATTACAGGAGTTCACCCAATAAACAGTGCGATTACGATCATCGTAATGACCATGTGCTCTGGCTCGATGAAAGGTATAAGAATGTTTCTATAGATGCGCTGGAGTGCGCATGTAAGGAATATAAGGACAGTATGGCTGTCTATGCGGGTCCTGCCTGTCTTGAAGCCTTTGGTGAGAGGCAGTTCAGACCTGTAAACAAAGACAGTGTCATCACTCCCGATGAAAAGGAAAGAAAGCTGATGACAGAGATGCAGACCGGACAGTCTGAGGTCATTACCCGCTATATCGACATGACAAAGCGTTCGTTTACCATCATGGCCCTGCCCGTACCCGAAATCGGAAAAGATTTCGAGGAAATATTTGAAGAGGTCATAAAGGTCAATACTCTTGATAATGAGAAGTATCTGAAGATACAGCAGAAGATGATAGATATACTTGACGAGGGCGAGTATGTCAGGGTGAAGGGCAGCGGAAACAATAAAACCGATATAAAGGTAAGGCTTCACAGACTTGAAGATCCTTCGTCCGAAACCAATTTTGAAAACTGTACCGCAGATGTGAATATTCCTCTCGGTGAGGTGTTTACTTCGCCTGTGCTTACAGGTACTGAGGGAGTGCTCCATGTGTCGAAAGCATATCTTAACGAATTTGAGTTCAGGCAGCTGAGGCTTGA
>JAFRWN010000145.1 GCA_017437965.1 Lachnospiraceae bacterium | reverse complement strand
TTTCCCGAGTTGTTCTTATGTTGTGACCCAATACAACTAAAATATCTTCTGGTTTAAACTCTGTATCCACTTTCAAACCTCCTTGATAGTTCTCATTATAATGGCCATGCCCTCGGTGTCTTGACATATAACCATCAATTAAAAGGGCGAGATATCTCGGCTGTTTTTTTACTAAAATCGTAAGATTCTATTCTTCCCCGGGGCTACCCATTTAGGAAGGTAGCTGATATCCCACATATCAAAAAATACTCCTTCGTCCAGATAAGTTACTTTGGTTAGCTACCTTTCTTTCTGCATAGAGGGCGGTCTTCTTCGGAAGGCCGTTCTTTTTTATTTTTCAAAAACGTAAAATTTTAACCTTTCCCAAGGCTACCTATTAGGGGGCTTCGACAGAGAGGACAAAATTATTTTTGAAAAGCGTAAGATTCGGTCTTCTGCCGAGGCTACCTATCGAGAGGTAATCTCTCAAATCTGGAGGAAAGGAGGAAAATCCCATGTACGAAAAACTACCAAAGCAGCTGAGGAACTATCCGTATTTCGGTCTGTGGAAATATGAGCAGAAAGACGGTAAAAGGACCAAGGTGCCTAAGACGGTCAGAGGCTACAATGCCAATTCGAAGAACCTGAAGCAGTTCTGCAGACTCGATGAAGTCGCAGAGAAGGTTTCTGAGTATGACGGCATCTGTATTGCTCTTGTGGGCGGATTATCGGCAATAGACATAGACCATTGTGTCGAAGACGGTAAATTGTCCGAGATGGCAGCAGAGATCATAGACAAGGTCAACAGCTATACCGAGTATAGTCCGTCCGGTAACGGCATCCGTATCATCGGAAAGACCGATGGCTTCATCTATGACCAGAATAAGTATTACGTGAATAACAGGAAGCTCGGACTTGAAGTATACGCATCAAGGGATGTCGGCATTGTGACCATAACCGGTAATGCGATCAGGGAAGTTCCGTTAAGAGACTTTTCGGATGTTCTGCCGGAAATCCTTGAGAAGTATATGAAAAGACCTGATGCCGTAACGGATCGTTACCCCACAGATGTGCACGGAAGTTTTCTTACGGATGAGGAAGTCATCGAAAAGGCATCGGCAGCAGGCAACGGAGAAAGGTTTGATGCGCTCTATAACGGAGATATTACAGGCTACCCTTCACAGAGTGAAGCGGAACTTGCTTTCATGACAATACTGGCATTCTGGTGCGGCGGTGACACGGAGCAGATGGAAAGAATCTATACCGGCAGCAGGCTTTACAGGGAAATGTGGAATCGCGCTGATTACCGAACTTCAACATTAAATAAAGCATTGCGCAGTGTGACGGATTTCTATAAGCCCATACCGGTATCAACGGCAGAGGAAGACTTTGCTGATCCGACATTCCCTGAAGCACCTATACCGCTTGAAGGAAGACCTGTACCGGTATTCCCGGTGGAAGCGTTACTGAAGGATATCGCGGACTATGTTCTCGCAGTATCGGAAAGTACGTAGACACCTGTGGATGTGGCAGCCTGCGAGGCTCTGT
>JAFRWN010000144.1 GCA_017437965.1 Lachnospiraceae bacterium | reverse complement strand
TGCACTGACAACAATGACCGGAATCCCTTTAATTTTCTCAAACACCTTTTCGCCGGAAAGTCCCGGAAGCATCAGATCAAGAAGAACAAGATCGGGCCTGGTGTTCTGCAGCACAAAAAGAGCCTCGGTACCGGAGTATGCCCGATTAACCAAAAAGCCCTCTTTGGTCAGTATCTCTTCTTCGAGATTTCCGATAAATTCATCGTCGTCGATTATCAGAATCTTCGCCATTTATTACCTCTGAAATAACGTTAATATTACTTCTGTTTTAACACTTCTTTAATCTTAGCCGATATCGTCTCGGCTGCCTCCATATGGTTTTTAATTCCGGGATGACATCTGGAACCTACTGTTTCGTCATTACATTCTTTGAGCTCAAGGAAAGTTATTCTTTCATCTCCTGTTTCGGCCTGATATTCGGAAACTGTTCTTTTAACAAGAGGTTTCAGTCCGTTTCCGAGCATCCCAAGTGCCCAGATAATATAGGCTCCCGGATTATAATGTCTTATTTTCTTAAGATTCTTAACTGCCTCGCCCACCCAGTAATCTGCACAGAGTTCATCAAAACTGCCGTCGGAATTCATCTTAAGATCGTATATCAGCTTTTCTCCGTCAAGCCTGTAAGGAACGGGAAGCTTTCCGGATTTTTCATATATTTCCTTTATCTCAGCTTTTAATTTCTCATCAACCACCTCCGGAGATGGATTGTTGAAGCCCGAAAAATCATTGGTTCCGAGATTGATAAGCACAACATCCGGCTTCCATGCATTGAAATCATTTTCAACATGTGCACCGGCAGTAATCTGCTTTTCACCTTTATCAAGTCCGCAGTTTTTCTCATAGTACATGGGTACACAACAAAGAGGATTTCCGTCCCAGCTGCAGACCATACCCCAGCCGCTCTGTGCAACTACCCTGTAATCTGCGTCAAGTATTTTCGCTGTAAAAAATGGATATGAATTATGTGCCGAAAAGAACATCGGAATCCAGTCCATATCATTTTTAGCACCGATGGCACCCTCGGAACTGGTAATGCTATCCCCGATGAATTCGATCTTCAGCTTCTTTTCTTTGATATCCTGAAGCTCACCGTCGGTTTCGAGTCCCGTGATAATAAAAAGACCGCCTGCGTCCGATTCAAAGGTCTGGTTTTCCATCATAATACGGACATTTTTTATTTCCTCCGAATTCATCAGCCTGAAGCAGCAGATTCTGTTCATGCCTTTGTTTAGCATTATTCTCTGGCTCAAAGCTCCGTTTACCAGCACGCTTACCCAGTTTTCGTACATGTCATAGTCCGAATAAATGCTTACAAAAAGTTCAGAAGCCTTTATATTTATTTCGATTCCGGCTCCGGTATAATAAAGGGCAGCACAGTTTTTATCAAGTTCTTTACTGATTTTTTCAGGTTCCGGAATATAACTATGCCTTCCGTGTATCAGAAGTAATCCTTTTTCTTCCGCCTCTTTGATGTTGATGTTCTTCATTTCCTCTCACCTCATTTATTTATTTTTATACACAAATTCTAAAGCTCTAGCATCAGGCTGTTAAGCCCGAGCGTATTGATATAGTTTACGTTTTTAACAAGACTGAATATCATATTGATGCCGATATTTTTTGTCGGGTCGACAGCCTTGCCCTTGTACATTTTTAAGAATTTTACGGGATCAAAGCTCTTTCCGTTATCCCGTATTCTGATTATCATCTTATCATGGCTTTTTATAAGCCTTACGTCAATTTCGTTATCATTGAACTTACTAAAACCGTGCTCGACTATATTCATTGTCATTTCTTCAATGCACAATGCCGTATAGTTTGCGGTTTTTTTGTCCATTCCGTTTCTGACACAGAAATCATGAGCCGCCACAGACGCCTTTTCAACATCTTCTTTGGTAAAAATCTTGAATTCCTCACTATTTTCAACATTTTTTTCAAACTCCTGCGGCACACATACATAGCTTTCTTTCGAAAAAAGCTTCTTTTTACTGAAAACATGTACAGCAACAGTTATGTAGAGAAATGACAGTGTTTCCCCGATAATATAATTAAGCCATACTCCGTTTGTCCCGATAATATTTCCGAGAGTCAGTACGACAAGCCCCGGAAACAGCAGATTCTGCACGACCGAAATCGATTCCGAAAAATGTCTCATGCCTATTGCCTGGTAGTATTTTTTGAATGCGGCGTTTACCGAGCACGGAACCAGGCATATAGCAAAAAGCCTGAGTCCCTTTACCGCAATCTTTGCCGTATACCTGTTTTCGTCAACGAAAAGACTGACAAGAAACGGTGCCGCAAGAACCATTAAAATCATTGCAATCAGGTTCAGTTTGACGGCATAATCATTCTGTTTCTCGACAATTTCGTTAAGAGCTCCGGAATCACTTTCGCTGTAGGCCATTCCGGCAAGAATAAGACTGACCTCCGAAATTCCGTTACCGATACAGTACCCGACCGTAGCGATTGTAGAAACGATGGAATATGCGGCAACGGAAATGCTTCCGCCATTCTTCGCCATCACATTATTAATAATGAAAACAATCAAAACAAGGCTGAGCTGATTAATTACCGTCGGCACTCCTCCGACAGCCAGCTTTCTTAACATTTTGCCTTTGAGCCTTTTTAACGAATACTTATATATGCAATTTTTCTTGAAGAAATAGCTTACCCCGATAATCACTGCCGTAAGATAACTGATGGTAGACGCAAGACCGATGCCGAACATTCCGCCTTTGAAAACATAAACATTCATCAGATCAAGCGTTACATTTACAACAGCCATGGAAAGAACGGCAATTACCAGTCTTATTCTTTCTCCTGCCATCTGAAGATACGGTACAAGTATCTGGGCCGCAATAAACAAAGGTGCCCCGAGCACAAATCCCATCAGATAATCTTTTGTTTTATGGAACACATTGCTTCCCGGTTTCGCACCGAGAAGTTCAACAAGGGGGTCGTTTAAAAAGACGACAAGAAACACCCCGATGGCAGAAAACACCGCAGCAACGGTAACCGAATAAGAAAAGCAGTTACTTACCTCCTCTTCGTCTCCGTTTCCTAGTGCCTTCGCACAGACCACCTGTATGCCGGTCGAAAGAAAAGAGCCAAAGGCGGCAAAAGCAAGCAGCACAGGATTTGCAAATCCATATGCCGCCATTGATCTGACGCCAAGGCACCTTCCGATTATTATTGAGTCTATCAAAAGACAAAGTGCTACCGTCATAGCTGAAAGTATCTGCGATAGCACCATCTTTTTAAAAAGCTTCTTGATCATCCAATAAACCACCCTGATCAATTATGTGAAATAAACCACCTTTTCCTCCGGCTCATGATCCGGAATCAGATTACTTGCATACAGTACAGGGCCTTTTCCCTTATACTGTCTTGCAAATTCGACCTTTACCTCGGCCTCTACTATATACCAGCCTCTTAGCAGATAGTCGGTAACCTTCTTATCCTTCGGAGGTTTCGACAAAAATCCGATAAAGGCAAGATCCTCGGCGCAGCAGTTCATGGCCATGCGTCCCGGGATAAAGCAACCCTTCGGAAGCTTGTCATTATAGTATACCATGCCCTTGAAACGGACCTTTTTCTTGTCATATTTTGCCGGATTGTCAAGTGCATCCAT
>JAFRWN010000143.1 GCA_017437965.1 Lachnospiraceae bacterium | reverse complement strand
GAGAAGCATTCTTTCCCAACTTGCTGAATCGAATGTAGAACGATGAAGGCGGGCTGACACATTGTCGCCGGGCGTGGTGTCCCAATTCCAGATTACGTCAGGCCAATCACCTTCATTATAAAGAAAGAGCAGAGACTATGAAAGCCTCTACTCATATATTAAGAATTCCAGTTTGTCGGGATAATGCGATAGTATGTTATCTCGGAAGATATTTCACAGTTTTAAAAGAATAATCAAACATGAATGTGAGGATAAATGATATGTCACTGTTTAGTAAACTCTTTCATAAGGATGAAAAAAAGATCGAAAAGAATAATAATCCAAATGTTATTGAGCTGACTTGTGGTTCATTTTTATTCGCAGATGATGATCCAATTGAGGTTGGCTACGAAGCCAAGGTAGATTGGTATGAGAAGACTTCAGATTTATATTATCAACCGGTCGAAGTTTTTATAGAAGTAGACACACCCGGAACAAAAGATGCATCTATAGGGTTTGAGCGCTTTACAAGGTGCTTTGAGGATCGGGAGAGGGTAGACTACAAAGTAAAGCAGACGGTTGCTGAACATTATCTTGGAGACAAGAGTTCAATAGTTACGGATTGTGATGAAATAATGTCCAAGGAAGAATTTCTGGAGAAATTGAAGATAGATTTTATCTCTGTTTATAGAAGTGGAAAAATTGTTTATTCTCTGGAATTTCCATGGGTTCGTGATAATAAAGATGATGTCGTTGTAATATTTGATGAGAATGATAAAACAACTGTCTTAGATGATACGGATTATTATAAGAATTTTATCTCACTCATCTATCCGGAGCGTATTAATGAGGAGAATCAGACAGATTGATTTCAGTTTTATTCATGAAAAATGTACCTAAATATGAAGATGAGTAAACCGATTATTGAAGCGAAAAAAAATAGTAAAAAAATGTGATAAGCGCTACCATAATGATAGAAAGGAACATATATGAACAGAATAGAAAGAATAAGAGAATACGGCAAATCTCATCCTAAAACGTATGATGAAAGAAAAGCAGTTGCAGAAGGGCTGATTCAGGAAAAATATGATGAAGTCGAAAGTGCAATTGACGAGTTAGTCGGACGTATAGATGAAATGATGCCCAGGATAAATGAATTTATTGAAACGGCAGGAGAAAGTGAGGCAAATGGGATTTTTGTTTCATATCTTTATAACGACGATGGAAAGCTTGGAGACTTAAGCAGGAATGATTCTGATTATGTCGATAATTGCCTTCGTTTTATTGTACATAAGGAAAAAGATTATTTTGTAATTACTGGGATAACCTTGGCTGAGAGTGATATTGAGTATGTGGATATAGAGGATGGCAGGATATTCTATTCCGGACAGAATCCCGTAGAAGTCTATGATATTCTCAATAAATTTATCTCACAGTACGAAGTCTTTGAGAAGAATGTTTACGCATATATTGACTTTGTTATTGATAATGATTTGATGAATGGTTAAAGGATTATGGTATGCCATTTAAGATAGTTAGAAACAACATAACCCTCGTCAAAGCAGACGCTATTGTTAACACTGCCAATCCCATGCCGGTTGTGGGCGGGGGAACGGACAGTGCGATTTATGATGCTGCCGGGCGCGAGGAACTTCTTTCAAAGCGTCGCGAAATAGGTGAGATAAAGCCGGGCGATGCCAGGGTGACTGAGGCCTTTGCGCTTGATGCAAAGTATATCATTCATACTGTAGGTCCGATGTGGATCGATGGTGCCCATGGTGAAATGGATGTGCTTCGGAACTGCTACCGGAATTCTCTTGAGCTTGCAGGTGAACTGTCCTGCAAAAGCATTGCATTTCCTCTGATATCGACAGGAGTGTATGGCTTTCCAAAGGATGAGGCTCTGCAGATTGCACTTGCTGAGATAAACCGGTTCTTGCTTAAGGCGGATATGCTGGTAATACTTGTTGTGTTTGACCGTAAGAGTTTTGAGCTTTCTGGAAAACTGCTTTCCGGTATAGAAGAGTATATTGACGAGAATGGTGTCGATGTTACAGTCAAACGGGAATATGGTCCCAATTCAAGATTTCATGCCGAATATCGTTCAAACCATTTGTCAATGCGGGAGTTACAGCCCGCAAAGAAGCTTTCGGATGTTCTCGGCGAGGCAGGCAAGTCGTTTCAGGATAAACTGTTTGAACTGATCGATGCCAGCGGGATGACTGATGTTGAGGTATATAAAAAAGCTAATATTGACCGGAAGGTTTTTTCAAGTATTAAGTGTAAAAAAGACTATAAACCGTCAAAGAAGACAGCAGTGTCATTTGCGATAGCTCTTAAGCTTGATATGGATGCCACAAAGGATCTGCTAGGACGGGCAGGCTTTGCGCTTTCACCGAGCAGCAGGTTTGACCTGATCATTTCGTACTTTGTTGAGAAGAAGATTTACGATATATATGAGATAAATGCGGCTCTGTTTGAATATGATGAGCAGATATTGGGATAAATATATTTGTCGTTTGGCAAAAGACCACTTCCTTTATTGTTTGTGTTAAGATGTAGTCACACAAAAAAACACAAACAAAGGAGGACAAAGTTATGTTAGGAGCTATTTTAGGAGATATGATCGGTGCGCCCTATGAGTTTGACAGGAGCCCGAAGGTTAAGGAGTTCCCGCTTTTTAGCAGCGGAACACAGTTTACAGATGACAGCGTGATGACGATTGCTGTTACAGATGCCCTGATAAATGTTAAGGACGGGGCAGACGATAAAGAAATTAAGAGAGCATTGGTTGACTCAATGCAGAAGTGGGGCCACAGATACCCAAATGCGGGCTACGGATGCATGTTCTATGAATGGCTTAGAACAAGGAATCCCAAGCCCTACGGTAGCTTCGGCAATGGTTCTGCGATGAGGGTGTCGGCAGCAGGTTGGCTTTATGATACACTTGAAGAAACCAGAAGGATTGCAAGGCTGACTGCTGAGGTGACACATAATCATCCTGAGGGTGTCAAGGGTGCTGAGGCGATAGCTTCTGCGATATTCATGGCAAGGATGGGCAGGAGCAAAGATGAGATTAAGGCATTCATCGTGCGTGAGTTTGGTTATGACCTTACCCGTACCTGCGATGAGATAAGACCAGGTTATTATCACATTGAAACCTGCCAGAAGACCGTACCGGAAGCACTGACGGCATTCTTTGAGGGTGAAGACTTTGAGGATGTGGTCAGAACAGCGGTATCTCTCGGCGGTGACTGTGATACTCTTACATGTATTGCCTGCTCGGTGGCAGAAGCCTTTTATGGTATTCCAGAGTTCATGAGGGAAGAGTGCTTAAAGAGGCTGCCGGAAGATATGGCGGGTGTGATTGAGGAGTTTGAAAAGAAACGGAAATAATGTCTGGCAGAAGTTTTACTATGAGCAATGGTAAAGGAAGGAAAATAAAGTTGAGAATTACTATCCAAGAGAAAGATTCATTGTAAATCCGGTTAAAATCTCAGATGACATACTGGCGCTGCAGCTGATATTCCCTGAACCCGAATGGGTTCCCAATTGTTTCTGCGCATATTACTTCTTCAATATGGATTTTTTGTTATCAAGATATTTCACCATTGAACTTGGTGACGGCGATTTTGACGGAACGGCATATATATGCGAGTGGGACAATTCACAGCATCTTAATTATGGCAGGCATGATGTTTCTGACGGAAAAGACCTTGACAAATGTGTTGAACTGCTCAGTAATAACAAATTGGAAGGATGATCATAAACATGGGAAGATTAAAAGAGCTAAGAAAATATGTTGATGCAGAACTGGCAAGGGGAATTCTTGGAGAACTGAAACTGACTGATGAGAATGAGACGGACATCATCTGTTCAGCCATATATCATCATGATGACAAACACGTCGTTGACGGCCAGATGGATGAGGTGCTTAAGGATGCGGATGTTGTCCATCACTGTATGAATGATCTTGTTAAAGAAGTAAAGGAAAAAGAAAAGTCCAGATACGACAGTATATGTAATGAATTCGGGCTTGAATAAGCGATGTTCACCGTGAACATTTGTGAAATAAGAGGCTGGAATGGAAGAAGAATATATAATCTACTTACTTGATCATGATGCTGTCTGCCCGGTTTGTAAGGGTATGATGCGCTTTGACGGCAACTGTTTTTTGTGCAGTTTTGGTAATAAACAGAAAAATAGATTGTGAGGAAAGCCTGAATGGTAAAACCTATTATGAGGGATGTATTATTCCTCGGACAGAAATCAGAGCTTGCTACAAGGCAGGACTTAAGCATAGGCACCGATCTTTCCGACACGCTCAAGGCAAACCGTGAGAGATGTGTCGGCATGGCAGCAAACATGATCGGTGTGAAAAAGCGTATCATTATTGTTAACATGGATTCCTTGGATGTTGTTATGTATAATCCTGTGATAGTACATAAGTCAGAACCGTATGAAGCAGAGGAAGGCTGTCTGTCATTAGACGGAGTGAGGAAGACAACCAGGTACCAGCACATAGTAGTTGAATATTTTGACAGTGCATGGAAAAAGCACAATAAAAAGTTTTCCGGATGGACAGCGCAGATAATACAGCATGAGGTTGATCATCTGGATGGCATAATAATATAGCAAAAACGAGAGGTGGAATATGAAATTACTTGGAAATATTATATGGTTTGTTTTTGGAGGCTTTGAGGCTGCAGTCTGCTGGCTGATCGTTGGCATATTATGGTGTATTACCATAATCGGTATTCCGGTCGGCCTTGAGTGCTTTAAGGCGGCAGGGCTTGTTTTATGGCCGTTCGGCAAAGAGGTTGTCTATGAAGGTGGTGCTATGTCTTGTCTCGTTAATATTATATGGTTAATATTCGGAGGACTTGCTCTTGCTGCTACACATTTTTTTGTGGGCTTTATTTACTGTATCACTGTTATCGGTATACCTTTTGGCATGCAGCATTTTAAACTTGCCAAGCTGGCGTTCTGTCCGGTAGGGGCAAAAGTACAGCATATTGAGGAATGAGAGATCCATATGTTATGAAGTTTACCGGAGGTATAGAATGATTGAATATGTAGTAGAGAGAATTGATGGAGATTATGCTTATCTCAGGAATCTGACTGAGGAGACAGATGAGCTTAAATGTGTTGCAAGGGCTTTGCTGCCGGAGGAAATCAATGAGGGTACAAAGCTTATATATGAAATGTTTGAGTACAGTATGGAGTAGGATATGTCAGATAAAGAGACAAGCAAGTTTATTTCCCTGATTCTAAGGCATAAGCCACAGACTATCGGAATTACCCTTGATGAGCATGGCTGGGCAGATGTAAAGGAACTGATAGCAGGCGTTAACAAAACACATCCGCTTAGCATGGAGATCCTTGAACAGATAGTTGCTGAGGATGAGAAGCAGAGATATTCCTTTAACGAGGATAAGACGCTTATCAGAGCAAATCAGGGGCATTCCATTCCGGTGGATGTAGAGCTTGAGGAGAAAATTCCGCCGGAGATATTATATCACGGTACCGGCGAGAAGTTTGTTCCGGCTATTGACAAAGAGGGATTGATACCGAAGTCAAGGTTGTATGTGCATCTGTCAAAGGATGTGGAGACGGCAAAAAATGTTGGTGCAAGGCATGGAAAGCCTGTTATATACGAAGTAAAGAGCGGGGAAATGTCAAAAGACGGAATAAAGTTTTACCGGTCGGTAAACGGAGTATGGCTGGTTAAGGCTGTTCCGCTTGAATATCTTGTGAAAATGTAATAGGAGAGAATGAATATGTATTATGTACCTGACGGAACCAAAAGGTGCGGATTCTATGAATGCAAAGAATGCGGCAACAGGTTCCTTGATGTAAGGATTGCTCCAGCCATCATCTGTCCGTACTGCGGTGAGGAACCGGAGATGGAGATAGGGCCGGATGAGGAGATGCAGGAAGCAGATGAGAGTGCAAAGCTTATTGAAATGGTTGAAGGCGAAAATGTGGAAAAGTATGATACCCTTTTAAGCCTTGCAATAACCGGCGGGGATTACAGCTGGATTTAAGCTGTGGTTTATAAGAAAAGACAGCAAGGGCATTCGTGCTTGATTTACTACCTAAAAAATGTTATAATTTAGGTAGTAAATTTGAGATTGGGAGAAATATATGCATATATATGACTATTCTTTTTTGAAAAACTCTATTCCCGGGAATATCGTAGGACTGACCGGTATAATCGCGGATTTAAAATCAAGAGAAGAGCTCCGTAAACTTCAATACCGGGAAACAATATGATCTATAATTTGTGTTTGAGGAAATCGTAACAGAAAATTCACAAAATAATTAGCACTCACCACTTGACAGTGCTAACAAAAGTGGTATAATAGTGTCAGAACAAAGGAAAAGAGAAGATCCCAAGAGACTTCGGATCCAAACCCTCCATCCCTTGCGCAAAGAACTGTAATGTAGTTATTTGAACACTTGCCGGTATGAGCTGGCAGGTTAGCAAAAAGGAGGCATGACCTATGTTGTTACCTAAAATTTTTAGAAGTTATCCTGAAGAGGACTGGTTTGATTTCGGATTTCCTACACTTCATGAGTATGACGATGTAGAAAGAAAACTGTATGGAAAACATGCAGCACAGCTGATGAAAACGGATATCCATGAGAACGAAGATAGTTATGAGCTAGACATCGATCTTCCGGGATTTAAGAAAGAAGACATTAAGCTCTCACTTGAAAACGGATATCTTGTGATCGAAGCAGGAAAAAGCCTTGAGAAAGAAAAGAAAGGCAAAGCGATCCGCAAGGAGCGTTATGAAGGAAGCATGCAGCGTAGCTTTTATGTAGGCGAGGATGTAAAAGAAGAGGACATCAAGGCTAAGTTTGAGGATGGTGTTCTTAAGCTGACTGTTCCAAAGAAAGAAAAAGAAGAAGTTCCCGAAAAGAGAACCATCCTTATCGAATGATGATAATTTGTGTCAGGTGCCGTGGCGAAAACCACGGCACTTTTTTGCTTTGTAAGTTTTTGTGAGCATGAAATATTATGAGAAAACCTGAAAATGCCTGAAACTGACAGCGACAGACTATGCGCCTGGTATGCTAAAGAGGGCAGAAAAGAAATGCACTAAACACCGATGTGACATATAAAACAGATATCGGGAAGATGTAGTGAAAAAAGGTATCAGATCTGCGGTGATAAAGGATATACTGCAAGCCGGGCAAAAACATCATGTTCTTTGGATGGAAAGGGCTGCTGATATCCCGGACAGGAATCGGGTAGTATTTGTAAACCGCATAAGGCACCGACGGCGCAGATTTGCTTCTATAAAGGGAAGGCCACTGCATCACTGTAAAGCTTCTGAAGTGTTTTTACAAAAGATGTGACACATTCTCTGGTATCGTGCCTGTGGGTAAGCAGGACACAGTGAAAAGTATCTTTGCAGTCATATGGTATCCAGGCAAACTGACCGCTGTGATCGTTAAGAAATCCGGGGGCGAGGCATATTCCCTTGCCGGCGGCCACATTTGTTAGTGTTGTATCGTGGTCTGGGCTGTTAAAATACTCAATCCTGCCGGAAGATATAAGTTTGGCCTGAACGCTTCTTAAAAGCGCAGGGGATCCGCCGCCCACCATTAGTGTACGACCGTAAATGTCTTCATCTTTTATAAGGTTTTTCTGTGCCAGCGGATCGTTAACGTCGGTGATCAAATAAATATGACTTTCAAACAGCTCGTGGATGTTGATTCCTGCGAGCTGTTTTGTTTGCTCTTTAAGAGCAAAAATAATGTCAGACTCATTCTTAAAAAAGGAATCCAGGCCGTCAGCATATTGGAAAAGCGGGGTGATCTGAACTCCGGAGTCGTTTGATTCAAAAATCCGGATGGCTTCCGGCAGGAAATAAAGAGCCTGACGTACCATGAGGCTTACAGTGATATTATTCCGGTATTTAGTGCTGAAATTCTGGCCCTGCTCTATGGCACGTTTCATATCCTCGCGCATATTGGAAAGAAATGTTACGAACTGGGTTCCGGCAGGAGTCAGAGTCGCTCCTTTGCCGTTTCGCTCAAAGATGGCAAAGCCCACCTCATCTTCGAGTAGCTTGATCTGATACGAAAAAGTTGGCTGGCTGACGAAAAGATTTTCAGAGCCTCGGGAAAAACTTTGCGTCCTGGCAAGCTCTATGCAGTAATCGATCTGTTTGGTGGTCATAAGCGCTGTCCTCCGGATTTAGATATTTAAAAATTAAATAGAGTATTAAATCTTTCTATTGGACATTTTATAACATAGCATGTAAAATGTAAATAACAAAAAACAAATTTCTTAATTTAAGGAGGAGCAGACATGGCAAAGACACTTATAGCATTTTTTTCGAGAGCAGATGAAAATTTTTTTGGCGGTGCGATGAGATATGTGAAGGTAGGAAATACCGAAATCGTGGCAGGTCTCATGAAGGAACTGATAGATGCGGACAGCTTTAAGATTGAGATGAAGGATCCGTATTCCCCGGTATATATGACCTGTATCAATGAGGCAAAAAAGGATTTAAGAGAAGGAAAAAGACCTGAGCTTAAGAGCATGCCGGAAAGCATTGATGAGTATGATACCATTGTATTGGGATATCCTAATTACTGGGGGACAATGCCGATGGCAGTCGTATCATTCCTTGAGAACTTCGATTTTGCCGGCAAAACGATTCTTCCCCTGTGCACTAACGAAGGCAGCGGGATAGGTTCAAGCGAAAGCGACATAAAAAAATACGCAAAGGGCGCAGATGTAAAAAGGGGACTTGCGGTCACCGGCAGTTATGCGGCCGCTTCAAAAGAAGATGTAAGAGAGTGGTTTGAAAAGAACGGTCTGATTTGAAACGGAGGAAAACAGGATGGAATACGAAAAGGGATATGTTTATGAACTGATGGATCAGGGCGGCCCGACCGATAACAGGGAACCCTATTTCAGAGAAGCGGTTGAGGAGATGATGAGAGCCAGGGTGCTGTGCGCCAGGGCAAATGCAAAAATGCCGGATGATCCCACCTATGTAAGTGACCTGGAAGAACTTTTTGGCAGGAAGCTGGACGATGTGAGGATACTGACACCGTTCATCTGCGATTTCGGAAACCGCGTGAAATTCGGCAAGGGAGTATTCCTGAATCATTCTGCAATCCTTTCCGCATCCGGCGGAATCGAATTTGAAGACGGTGTGATGTCAGCGCCGGGGCTTCGCATCGCAAGTATCAATCATGATATGAACGAGCGCCATACAAAATATACTTACGGCAAGGTTCTGGTAAAGAAGAATGCCTGGCTGGGAATGAATGTTACTATATGTCCGGGAGTAACGATAGGTGAATATGCAGTGGTTGCTGCCGGCGCTGTTGTGACTAAGGATGTACCTGATTATGCTGTGGTCGGCGGTGTTCCGGCAAGGGTTATAAGAATGCAGGATCCGAAGGAGCAGAAAGAATGAGAGCGTTTGTGATCGTTTCCGTTTCGCTGCTACTTTTGATTTCGGCATGCGGTACTTCACGGGATCAGAACAATACGGTATCACTTGATCCGCAGACATCCGAACTTCCGTCCGGAAACAACGGAACGGTTACTACAAATCCTGCAAAAAGGGAGGAGCGTTATTATCACAGAACGGACGTGCAGCTTGCGGGTTTTGCGGCATGGAAACCGGGCTTTGAGAAGGCGTGAATGGTTGATGAGACCGGGAGTTTTTTAAAACATGAGAAGATTAAGTAAACGACTGGGTGTATTTTTAATTATGCTTGTGATGATGATCTGTATTGCGGGATGTGGAAATTCACAGGAAAATGACAAAGAAAAAAATAAAGCATCATCGGATAAAAAGAATGCGCAGGAACCCAACAGTTCCGTAATCGGAGACGGCAAAATCCTGGTGGTATATTTTTCACGTACCGGCGAGCAGTACACGGTCGGAGTGATCGAAGAGGGAAATACTGCCATTGTCGCAAAAATGATCGCAGATCAGACCGGTGCGGATCTGTTTGAAGTTCTTCCTGCTGACGATCACTATCCGATGACTTATTCGGAACTGACCGATGTGGCAAAGCGGGAACAAAGTAAAAAAGCAAGACCGGAGTATGCGGGTGAAGTGCCTGATCTGTCAAAGTATAGTACGATTTTTATAGGTGCACCCGTCTGGTGGGGTGACTGGCCGATGATCATGTACACTTTCTTTGAGAAGAATGCAGATGCCCTTGCCGGTAAAAACCTGATTCCTTTTTCCACACATGAAGGCTCGGGCTTATCCGGGTTCGATAAAAAACTTTCAAAAGCCTGCCCGGACAGCGCAGTACTTGATGGTCTGGCTGTAAGAGGAAATGATGCCCAAAACGCACGGGATGACGTGAGAGAATCCGTAAAAAAGTGGATTTCGGACCTGCAATAATATTTTTGTACTTGACAAACCAGCGATATCATATTATCATATGAACAAATGAACATATAAAAATGCAAAGGAGCATAAGCTATGTCAAGTAAAGCGGTAAGTAAAGTTACCTACAAGTTGATTTCATCGGGATATGATATTCTGGATAAGACATATTTTAAAGATGCAGGAAGAAATCCGCGTGAAGTACTTAGCGGGATGATCCCTGATAAAAAATGTAGGATTCTCGATATGTGCTGCGGTACAGGATCAAATGGGCTGGGAATCGCGATGAAGAAACCTGAAGCTACGGTAGTTGGGCTGGACAGGTCCAGATCCATGCTCGGAAAAGCCAAAGAGAAAGTTCGTGCGCTTGGCCTCAGGAATGTTAAGTTTATATGCCGTGATGCAAGCGATACCGGATTGAAATCCGGAATGTTTGATTATATAATCATTGGACTGGTTCTTCATGAATGTGATCCGAAACTTCAGAAGGCGATTCTTTCGGAAGCCCACAGACTTCTTAAGAATGACGGAAGACTGATCGTTCTTGACTGGGACAGGCAGACTGAACCCGGCTGTAAGCTTAAGTTTGCACCGATGTATATTACGGAAAGTATAGGAACACCGAAATATTTCAAGGAATACTATTACAGCGATAAAGCAAGTTTCTTCGCAGGCTTCGGGTTTGAGGCCGAGAATGAAGTAAAATGCAAATATACATTTTTGATGACTTTGAAGAAAGCTCCCAAAGATGAGACTGAAAAGGAAAATCCGTATTTAAGCAGGACTCATATGCTGGATTATGATAATTACAAAATCCAGGAATTGATAAAAAAACGCGGATGGAAGAAACTATCCGATTTTGAAAAGATCAGAGATATATATAATTTTGTGAGGGATGAAATTCTTTTTGGATATAACACAGATGACAGCATTCCCGCGTCAAAGGTTCTGCGTGACGGATACGGACAGTGTAATACTAAAGGAACTCTTTTCATGGCACTTTTAAGAGCTGTAGGTATTCCATGCCGTGTTCACGGTTTTACCATAAAAAAGGAACTTCAGGAAGGGGCCATGACGGGTTTTGTTTACAGGCAGGCTCCAAAGAATATATTTCACAGCTGGGTTGAAGTATATCTGGAAGGTAAATGGTATGAGCTGGAGGCATTTATCATAGACAGAGCTTATCTTGAAAAGCTTTGGGAAATGAACAGGGAATGTGCCGGTGCTTTTTGCAGATACGGAGTCGGAGTGGAGGATTTCAGAAACCCTGTTATAGATTTTAACAGGAATAACACATATATACAGAGCACCGGAATCAATTGTGATTTCGGAATCTATGATTCCCCGGATGCATTGTTAAGAGAACATCATCAGGACCTGTCATTTATCAAAAAGCTGGCATTCAGGTATTACGGCAGGCATATGATGAACAGAAATGTAAAGAAAATCAGGGGCAAAGTTTGAGAAGATACAGCAGATCAGACAGAGAATTCCTATGTACATTTTGCCCAGAAGTTCCCTGGACTTTTTGCCTCGGATGACATCCGTTTTGTATTAGTGATGTTCCATCGAGAACAAGCCGGGTAAGCTCACAACCATTCATACCAGCGACATAGCGGGGATTGCCAATAGCAAACTGCTTTGAGACAGACGAAACAGAAAAAGCATTGCCAAATGTGTCGGGATCAAGATTGAGAGACATGATAGCAAAATCAACGGCATGTCCTAAAATGTTCTGTGCAGAACTAAGATATGTTTCATCGTAAGCGTGGATCATCATTTTTGATTCAAAAAATTTTTTAGTACAGTTGTTGAGATATAATAGAAGTGGAGGATGTAGGGCGCAAAGGACGCAAAGATATCGAGAAATCGATTGCGGATTTGATAAGACAATGGTACAATATAAAAGAAAAATAGTCTTAGCAGGGATTTTTTCTGAAATAGACACTTTTTTCGATTTGTGATGTTCAGTTTTTCCGATTTGCCGTATAAAATGTGGTCATAACCTGACAGACAGGAATTAAACAGAAGATGACTACAGGAGGAATGATCATGAGTAAGGCAAAGGAAAAATATTATCTGGTAACAGGCGCAGCAGGATTTCTTGGAAGCAATATTGTAAGACAACTGGTTGAAAGAGGAGAAAAGGTAAGGGCATATGTACTGCCCGGAGATAAATCCGCGGAATACCTTCCGGAAGGAACGGAGATCATGTACGGCGATCTGCTGGACATGGAAGCTCTAAAAAGGTTCTTTGATGTTCCCGAGGAGTATGATACGGTCGTGCTCCACATAGCAAGCATCGTTACGGTAAATCCGGATTACAGCCAGAAGGTAATGGATGTAAATGTCGGAGGAACTGAAAATATAGTATCTCTGTGTAAAGAACGAAATGTTTCGAAGCTGGTATACTGTTCTTCGACCGGTGCGATCCCGGAAGAAAAGGACGGTGCTATCAGGGAATGTGAGGGAGAGATCCCGATCGATCCCGACAGGATCAGAGGCTGTTATTCTCTTTCAAAGGCGCTTGCAACAAATATCGTGCTGAAGGCAGCTAAAGAAGGGCTTGACGCATGTGTTGTCCATCCGTCAGGAATCCTCGGGCCTGAGGATTATGCAATGGGAGAAACGACAAAAACTCTCGTTGACATCATTAACGGCCAGATGCCTGCAGGAATCAACGGAAGCTTTAATCTTTGCGATGTAAGGGATCTTGCCGACGGTGTGATCTCTGCGGCTGATAAAGGACAGTCCGGGGAATGCTATATACTCGGAAATGAACCTGTTACCTTTAAGGAGTTTTCAAAGCTTGTTTCGGAAGAAAGCGGATGCAAGCCCGTGAAGTTCTTCCTCCCGATCGGTCTGGCAAACCTCATGGCGGGATACATGGAAAAGCGTGCGAAGAAGAAGGGAGAAAAGCCTCTTATGACAACATTTTCCGTTTACAATCTTGCCAGAAACAACAACTTCGATTCCGAAAAGGCCCGTAACGATCTCGGATATAAAACCCGCTCATACAGGGAAACTATCAGAGATGAGATCAAGTGGTTAAAGGAATGCGGAAAGATCGCGTAAGGAGGCGGAATATGGATAATCTTGATAAAGTTTATGCTGAAAATATTGCCAAGGAGTATATGCCGAAGGAAACAAGCAAACTGAGGCAGCTGAAAAAACTCGATGAAAAAGCCAAAAGACCGGCATTTATCACGGCACTGACAATTGGAATCATCGGAATCCTGGTGTTCGGAACGGGGATGAGCTTCGGACTCGGAGCAATCGGGTCGGGAACATCAGCCATGGTACTGGCAGGTGTTCTCGGTATCTTGGGACTTGCAATGTGCATAGCAAACTATCCGCTTTACAAAAGACTGCTTGAAAAAGGCAAACAGAAATATGCGTTTGAGATCATAGAGCTGGCGAAAGAAATATCGAAAGAGAGCACGTAACATATGAACAAAAACGAGAGTAAGTACTTTAATACGGCAAACAAAATGCACGACGCGCTGATACAGATCCTCGACAGGAAAGACTTTGAGTATATTTCCGTAAAAGAAATCTGCGAAGCGGCCGGGGTTAACCGTTCGACATTTTATCTTCATTACGATAATTTAAATGACCTGCTTTCGGAGACTGTGGAAGCGGCATATAAGGGTTTTTTTGCCCGCTACAGCGAGGTGCCTGAGGCAAAAGCGCTCAAGATAGAGGATAAAAAGTCGGAGGAACTTTTTCTTATTACCCCACAGTTTTTAAGTCCTTATCTTGATTTTGTTAAAGAGAACCGCAGGCTTTTCAGACTCATGAATGAAAAGACGGACGTGCTTGGCTCCGAAAAAATGTACGGAAACTGGTTTAAAAACATTTTTGGCCCAATCCTTACAAAGTTTGGAGTTCCCAAAGAGGAACAGCCTTATATCATGATATTCTACATGAAGGGGCTTGTCGGAATGGTCACAGATTGGGTGAACAACGACTGTTCCACATCCAAGGAAGTGATGATGGGTATCATTTCGAAGTGTATAATAAAACCGTAGCAAAGTCCGTTCAGCTTAAAAGTCCGGACGGACTGTGTCCGAATCTTTTGACGAAGGCCCGATAGAAAACCGAATAATCCCGGAAGCCGCAGTTTATTGCGGCTTCTTTTGCTGATAGCCCTGCGGCTATCATTTTTTTTGCCTCTAAAAGGCGCTTGGCAATGCTTCGAAACTTGCACCGAATCCTACAGCCTTTGATGATGCGGTCAAAATGCTAGACAGCGGACTGATCGATGCGGCCCTTATCGCGGTGCCTCATTATGATCACCTAAGATGGTAGGATTTGTTGCAAACCTCTGAGTTTTATGGTAGGATATAATACAGGCATTTATATGTGCGTTATCGGATAAAACGGAGGAGGAAAATCATGCCAAAGGTTATATTATTGAACGGAAGTCCTCATGCCAGGGGATGTACAGCAAGAGCACTTGAGGAAATGGTAAAGGTATTTGGGGAAGAAGGGATTGAGACAGAGATCATCCATGTGGGAAATAAGGACATACGAGGATGTATCTCATGCGATCAATGCCAAAAGCGCGGGAAATGTGTCTTTGATGATCTTGTAAACGAAGTGGCGGAAAAACTTGAGCAGGCTGATGGTCTTGTTGCGGGAAGCCCGGTTTACTACGGATCGCCTAACGGAACTATACTTTCATTTATGGACAGGCTGTTTTACAGTGCATCATATTCCATGCATATGAAAGTCGGCGCAGCAGTAGTTTCATGCAGAAGGGGCGGAAACAGTGCAAGCTTTGATGTACTTAACAAGTACTTTACGATAAGCGGCATGCCTGTTGCATCTTCGACCTACTGGAATCAGGTTCATGGCTTTTCGGCAGAGGATGTTGAAAAGGACCTTGAGGGATTACAGACTATGCGGAATCTTGCAAGGAATATGAGCTTTATGATAAAGGCGATAGCCGACGCAAAGGCAAAGTACGGGTATCCGCTTGTGGAGAGGGACAGCTTTACCAGCTTCCCTGACGGTAAATAGGATTTTAGGAGGATATTATGAGCAATGTTATGAACAAGGCTCCTATGGGCTGGAACAGCTGGGACTGCTACGGTGCGGCAGTTGATGAAGCTACGGTAAGGAAGAATGCAAAGTTTATGGCCGACAATCTTAAGGCCTGCGGCTGGGAATATGTTGTTGTTGATATACAGTGGGCAGGTCCGGATGCAAAGGACCATGAATATATACCGTTCCAGAAGCTTGCGATGGATGAATATGGCAGGCTGATTCCAGCGGTTAACCGTTTCCCTTCCTCTGTGAACGGAGCCGGGTTTAAACCTCTTGCGGATTATGTGCATTCTCTGGGACTTAAGTTCGGAATACACATCATGAGGGGTATTCCCCGTCAGGCTGCGGCAGCTCATTTGCCGATACTTGGATCAAGTCAGACTGCCGATCAGGTGGCTCAGGCATCAAATGTCTGCGAATGGAATCCGGACATGTACGGACTGAACCCGAAAAAAGAAGGCTCAAGGAAGTATTATGAGAGCATTTTCAGCCTGTATGCTTCATGGGGCGTTGATTTTATCAAGCTTGATGATATTTGCCGTGAGATGCCGAGGCTTAAGGATGAGCTTGTCCTGATCAGTGACTGCCTGCGTAACTGCGGGCGTGAGATGGTCTTCTCGATAAGTCCCGGGCCGGCTGTGCTTGATTTTGCAGAGACCTATAAGCAGGTTGCCAATATGTGGCGTATTACCGATGATTTTTGGGACAAGTGGGAGCTGCTCTATGCGATGTTTGAAAGGGCAGAGAAGTGGTCGGTCCATACCGGAGCCGGTAACTGGCCCGATGCGGACATGCTTCCTATCGGTCCGATACTCCAGGATTATGACAAAAATTCACGTACTAAGTTCACGGAGGACGAACAATATACAATGCTTACGCTCTGGTCGATCTTCCGCTCGCCTCTTATGATAGGGGGAGAAATGACCGGATTTGATGAATTTACGATGAAACTGATCACGAATGAGCGCATACTAAAGATGCATTCGGATTCCCGTCATTCACACCAGGTGTGGAGAAAAAGCATAGACGGAATCGAACATGTTCTGTGGACTTCGGTTTCACAGGAAGGCGGTCAGTACTTCGCAGTATTTAACACAGGAGAGTCTGACAGTGAAATCAGCATAGATTTTGCTGACCTTGAAATGCCTGACGGAAAAAAAGAAGTATGCGAACTATGGAGCGGAGAAACCTGTGTGGCTGAGGGCAGCATCAGTATTAAGCTTAATAAGCATGGGGCGAAGGCTTTTTTAGCATTTTGATCAATACTGACTATGCCGTTATAGCTGCATTCAGCCTCATAATACCGGCTGTAGATATCGATTACCTTCATGTTTTTTATACGAGCCTTGTACCGTGATTTACGTTAACGTTTCAGTACTTCGGAGGTGACAGGAAAAACAAAATAGGTCGAAGGGAAGGATCCGTTCTCCGATGAAATTATACGTTGAAAAATATCTGATCTCCTGGATGATTCCGGGTACCATATCCGCAAGAAGGACAAAGTCCGAGCTGTCATGGATTGCTTCTTTTTCATAGTCTGTCATGGTTTTTCTCCTTGAAAGTACTCACCGGTAAATAGCCGATTTAAAAACATCAAAGACAAAATATCAAAAAAAGAAATATACAAAACACGCGGTAACGATTATAATAATTGTATTGATAAAAAAATGCCGGCATCATGGCACCTGACCGAAAGGAGAAAACGGTTTGAAAATTCAGAAGCAGATAGATGTAAAAGCATATAAGCCTTCGGGCTTTATCGGAGATTACAGAAGGCTGGTCAAAGAGACTGTGATCCCCTATCAGTACAGTATTTTAAAGGATGAGCTGCCCGATACCGAGAAAAGCCACGTATACGCAAATTTTGTAAATGCCGGAAGAGCTTTGCGAGGGGAGGATACGGCGGACGGCTTTTACGGTATGGTTTTTCAGGACAGCGATGCTGCAAAATGGATAGAAGCCGCAGCGTATGCCCTTGCGGCCGAGAAAGACGACCTGCTTGAAAAGAAGGTAGATGATTTTATAGATGTGATCGCCGGAGCTCAGGATGAGGACGGTTATCTTGACACTTATTTTACCATAAAGGACAGAGAAAAAAGGTGGACCAATCTTCTGGAGGCACACGAGCTTTACTGCGCCGGTCATTTTTTTGAGGCGGGATGCGCTTACTACGAGGCTACGGGCAAGAGAAAGCTTCTTGATGTATGTGAGAAGCTGGCGGATCATATATATAAGCATTTTATCACGGAGGGCAACGGAGGCTATCCGGGACATCCCGAGGCAGAGCTCGCTCTGATGAAAATGTACAGGCTGACAGGAAAGAAAAAATATCTTGAGCTTGCCGGACATTTCATTAATACAAGGGGTGTCGATGCCGACTTTTACAGGAAGGAAAAAGAAAGGCGAAACTGGCAGGTTTGGGGCAACGATGCTTCTGACGGAGCATATCAGCAGTCCGACCGTCCGGTAAGGGAGCAGAAGGATGCAACCGGGCATGCGGTACGTGCTGTGTATCTTTACACTGGCATGGCTGACTATGCTTCCGAAAAGTCCGACGCAGAGCTTTATAAGGCGTGCAGAACTTTGTGGGACAGCATTACTAAAAGAAGAATGTATGTGACCGGAGGAATCGGTTCTACAGTACACGGTGAGGCTTTCAGTGTGGATTACGATCTGCCTTCAGATTCCGCATATGCCGAGACCTGTGCATCCTGCGGACTGATGTTTTTTGCATCGCGCATGCTTGAAAATGAAGTGAAATCGGAATATGCCGACGTGATGGAAAATGCTTTTTACAATACGGTGCTGGCGGGAATGCAGCTTGACGGAAAACGCTTTTTCTATGTAAACCCGCTTGAGGTGAATCCGGGAATCTCGGGAGTGGCTGCGGTTTACAGACATGACCTGCCGGAAAGGCCTAAGTGGTACGGTTGTGCCTGCTGTCCTCCGAACGTGGCAAGGGTGATAGAATCTTTCGGAAAGTATGCCTACGGTGAAAATGCCGATACTCTTTTCTGTCATCTGTTTGCTGCAGGAGAAGTAAAGAGCCTGTGCGGACTGAACCTTGTATGCGAGACAGGTTATCCTTATGAACTTGGCGTAAAGTACAGGGTAAGCGGGAAAGGAAAGTTTGCCGTGAGAATCCCGGGCTGGAGCAGGAACAACATCATAAAAAGAAACGGTGAAAGCTTTAAGCCGGAAATCAAAGACGGCTATGCATATTTTGAGATTGACGGGGCGGATGAAATTGATCTGAGCTTTGACGATGAGCCCTATTATGTATTCGCAAATCCCAAGATTCCCAGGCTTACGGGGCAGGCATGCCTTAAAAGAGGCCCTCTTGTATACTGCTTTGAGGGAGCGGACAATGATGGCTACGTCAGCGACCTGGTTCTTGCAAAAGACGGAAAAACCGTATATGAGAGCATAAACATTGAAAAATACAGTACATACGCAATAGACGTTGAGGCGGGAAAACAGTTTTCAAAGGGAGATCCCTACAGTATAATCTTCCCGGAGATAAAGCCATATAAAGCAAGGGCAATCCCGTATTATTGCTGGGGTAACCGCGGCATAAACCAGATGAGAGTCTGGCTGCCGGTGATGAAATAAACAAATAAAAGAAAGAAGGTGCATTATGAAAGTATTGGTTGCGTATTTTTCGGCTGAAGGAACAACGGCAAAGGTGGCAAAGGCTGCTGCAAAGCACATGGATTGGGATCTGTTTGAGATAAAGCCGGTTGAGCCTTATACAAAGGCTGACATTATGTGGATGAATCCGGTTGCAAGATGCAACAAGGAAAAAATCGGAAAGAAGGATGTGCCGATAGAGGGCAGTGTTGAAAACTTTTCTGAATACGATGTAATTCTTCTTGGATTTCCCATCTGGTATATGGGAGCACCGAATGTGGTGAATACCTTCTGCAAGGGCTATGACTGGACGGGAAAGAAGATAGCATTGTTTGCCACCTCCGGCGGAAGCGGGATAGGAAAATCCGCAGAAAAACTTGCGCCTTATGTTAAAGGGGCTGAGTTTGTAAGCGAGAGGCTTATAAAGACACCGGATGACCTTAAAGGCTGGCTTAAAGAGCTTAAGGAATTATTATGAAACGATGAGATACAAGGATAAAGAATTATCCGGAACATCTCAGAAATAAAAACCGAGAGGAAGACAGTAAGAGCATTTTACTGTAGAGTTTGTAATGATTAACAGAAACGATATGCTGGAGCTTACTAGGGTGCTGACAAGCAGTGGATGGAAGGAAACGCGAAGAAAGTGAAAATCCTATTTGTCTGCCATGGAAATATTTGCAGATCGCCCATGGCGGAGTTTGTTTTTAAAGATATGCTTGAGAAAAAAGGTCTAATGGATATGTTCGAGGTGGCCTCGGCGGCCACAAGTACCGAGGAAATCTGGGGCGGACGGGGGAATCCGGTCTATCCGCCTGCGAGGGATGAGCTTAAGAGGCACGGAATCGGAAAGACTGCATATACCGATTTCTCGGCGAAGAGGGCCGTTCAGCTTCGTAAAAGTGATTATGCTTACTATGATTACCTGATCGGGATGGATTCCATGAACATGAGGAACATCGAAAACATGACCGGGCATATGCGTTCCGAAGGTAAGATATTCAAAATGCTGGATTTTGCCGGCGTAAACCGAGATGTGAGCGACCCTTGGTACACGGGCGATTTCAGGCAGGCCTATGAGGATATTGAGCTTGGATGCAGGTGCTTTCTTGAAAAAATACTCGGTTCATGAGAAAAAAAGAGCGGATTATGACGGGAAATTAAAGAATCTAGCTGAAAAGGGAAAGGCAAGGATGGGCAAACATATGAATTTGCATGAAGCACAGGAATCAGGAAAAGAAAAAAGAAATATCGACATATTATCAAAAAATGGAATTGAAAAATATTTATTACCTCAATCCATGAAAAAAATCATGCCTTCCCTTACGGTCCTTTCCGAAACCGAATCCACAAACACGCTTTTGAAAAAGATGGCTTCGGAGGGCGCAGCGGAGGGAACTATCATTATTGCCGACAGGCAGACGGGCGGTCGCGGACGCATGGGACGGAGTTTTTTTTCGCCTGAGGGAACAGGCATATACATGAGTATACTTTTAAGACCCGAAGATATGAAGCCTGCCGAGGCTCTTAAAGTTACCACAATGGCAGCGGTTGCGGCCTGCGATGCCGTAGAGGAGGTCTGCGGGAAGAATGCCATGATCAAATGGGTCAACGATATTTTTATCGACGGCAGAAAAACCATGGGAATACTTACCGAGGCGGCTTTTGGCGTACATAATAAAATAGAATATGCAGTGCTCGGCATCGGAATCAATGCCTATGCTCCGGAAGATGGTTTCCCGGAAGAGATAGAGAAAATTGCCGGTGCTGTTTTTGATGATAAAAAGGAGGACGGCAGAAATATGCTTGCGGCCTCTTTTATCAATCATTTCTTTGAATGTTACGATGGGCGTGATAATTCAGACTACAGCAGAAGGTACAAGGAGAAAAGCCTGGCCATCGGAAGAGAGATACGGGTTCTGTCTCCGGAGGGCGAAAAAAGGGCTTTTGCCATGGATGTGGATGATGAATGCCGCCTTATTGTAAAATATCCCGACGAAACAATTGAAAAACTAAGTTCAGGCGAGATCAGCATACGCCTGTCGTAAATTGTTTTCTTGACTTGATTTGCCACAGATAGTATAATAAAAAGAGTATTTGTTTTTTTTAATACCCATTAAATTACAAGGTTAGGGATAATAATCCGGTAAAAAGGGGAAAAAATGAAAGAAAAAATCAAAAAAAAGAAAAAACGAAGCCTTGCATTACAGTTTGGCATACTTTTTGTCATAGTGGCAATTGTTACCATCTTCATCAACGGCTATGTGACCTATCTGAATCAGAGAAAATCCTATAATGAGCAGTGTCTTGAAAACCTGGATCAGATATCAAAGCACTTTACGGACAGGATAATCAGTGAAGAACCGGATTTTCGCGAATTTGTCGAATGGTTTATTGACAACAGAGAAAAAATCCAGATTTTACCCAGTTTCCGTAGAGACTTAAAATATACTGAAATTTCGTTTTATTCTTATATGAGAGTCAATTATCCGGAAATGTATGAAACCCAGGATTTCAGCTTTTCGAAACTGGATGAGGACGGAAAAATATACTATGCGACCTACAGGCTTTCGTACTGGATGTCGGTATTTGCGGATATCATTCGTGAGTTTGACTTGAGTTATGCATATTTTATCTGCCCTGTGCCGGGAGAGGAAAATACCGTTGTTTATATGATCGATCCGTCAACAACCATTCCGGATAATGATAAAGACAGTGAATTTCTTGTTATAGGCGATAAGGTATATGAGGATCCCAAGGAACATAAGTACATGTGGAAGACCTGGGAGGAGGGCAAGTCCCTTCTTAAGGCCGACAGCGTGGACAACAAATATGGATTCATGTATACGTACTGCTATCCGGTCAGAAGCAAAGGTAAACTGGTCGGAATGCTCTGCGTGGACAAGGATGTCGTCAGCGTTACCGATGTAATAGTTTTTTCTGTCATCCGACAGGGCATCGTAACAGCGTTTATTTTCGTGGTTGCTACAATGGTTCTGTTCGCATGTATCAGAAGATTTATCCTCTGGCGTATCGAAGGACTCCAGGATGATGTTGAAAAATATTCGGAAAATAAAGACCCTGCAATGGCGGAGGAGATCAAAAAGCGCGGCGGCAGAAATGATGAAATCAGTACGTTGAGCGATAAATTCTCCGAGATGATCACAAGTCTTGATGACTATATGAAGAATCTGCAGCATGTGACGGCCGAGAAGGAAAAGATCAGTGCCGAGCTCAATGTTGCGACCCAGATTCAGGCGGATATGCTTCCGAGAGTCTTCCCGGGCTTCCCTGAGGAAGAAAAATATGAGATTTTTGCCACCATGGATCCGGCCAAGGAAGTCGGAGGTGATTTCTATGATTTCTTCATGGTTGACCAGGATCATCTTGCACTTGTAATCGCGGATGTTTCCGGCAAGGGTGTTCCGGCGGCACTTTTCATGGTTATTGCCAAGACCCTGATAAAGAACCGTCTGCAGATGGGCGAGACTCCTTCCGAGGCACTCGAGCATGTTAATGAGCAGCTTTGCGAAGGCAATGATGCAGAGCTTTTTGTAACGGTTTGGATTGCCCTTATCGATCTTAAGACCGGACATGCGCTTGAGGTAAATGCCGGACATGAGAGACCTGCTATCCGAAGGAAAAACGGAAATTATGAGATGATACGTACCAAGCATTCTCCTGCAGTTGCTGTTATGGAGGGTATGACCTTCAGGCAGACTGAGTTTGATCTTGAACCGGGAGACAGCATTTTCGTATATACCGACGGTGTGACGGAAGCTACCAATAAGGATGAGCAGCTCTTCGGTGAGGAAAGACTGAATGAAGCACTGAACCGTTATGCAGGGCTTAAGCCGGGTGCGCTTTTGCCTGAGATCACAAAGGAAATCGACGGATTTGTCGGTGAGGCTCCTCAGTTTGACGATATTACAATGCTCGGAATGATATATTACGGAAACGACAGGGACAAGTTTGTATGATTGCAGAGGATTTATTGAAAATCTGCTGTGAACGAAGCGGGACAATGAGAAAATGCCTTGCTGACAGTGAAATTACACTGGACGAGTTCATTTTCCGGCAGGCCGAAAAGGTCAGAAAAAACCGGGAGCTTGTTCCACTTGTGGATCCTGAGGATTTTTATGCGCGTGTGGAAGAGTTCGCTGGTAAGCGTCTGGGAAGCGAAAAGGCAAAAAGCGTGGCGGATGCCGTAAGACTTGGAACTGTTCTTACCGCAGACCATCACGGAGGCATATTCTGTTCCCAGACCTTTCAGTCGGATCTTCTGTATGGCGAAATCATAAACAGTCTTGGAAATAAAACCGGAATGATTCCGATAATGTCCGGCGGACAGGTCGAGCTTGACAATTCGACATATGCCAGAGGAATCTGCGTTCAGACAACGAAAAGCCGGAAGGAAAAGCTTCCCTTCTTTTCTTCGCGTCCGGCTGCCAAGACGGCTTACAGTGCCCAGGCAATTGATGGGGAAATGATAGGGCGTTTCAGGACAATACTAAGAGACAGTGAATTCCCTGAAAATGATAAAAAAGAAATTTCGGAGCTTGTAAAAGCAGTTTACGAATCGGATGAGGTTCTGTCTGCAAAAGCTTTTGAAGACCAGGTTACAAAAATCGGTGCGGTTCTTTCCGAAAAACTATTTGGGAAAAACGGACCGATACTTGTGTTTCTTGAGGCGGAGAGGTTGAATGTGCCGCTTATTGCAAAGGAAATACGGGAAAGAAAGACTCCGCTTGCAAAACTTTTTTCGGATGAGAGGGCAGTTGCTCTCATGCAGGAGGAAAAATTAAGTGACGGTGCCCCGATTACCGATATACTTTTCAAGACTCCGGATAAAAAGGGAAGAAAGGTAAACCTTCGCCTGACTAATGATAGAAGGCTAGTCGGTACCGACTGGGAAGGAAATGAGTTATCTTTTGCCGCTGATCCCGATAGTATTTCGGAGCTTCTTACAGAGGGAAAACTGATACCGGGCTTTTTCCTTATTGCATGTACCTGTTTTTTTGAGCGGGGGATCACATGGATGGGAGGAGTTTTCCAGACGGAATATCTTCCTGAATGGCAGAGAAGCTTTGCAAATCTCCTTGAAAAGCTCGGAATGAAGGATGAGGCGCTTGCAGTCGGAAAGTATGACTGCTCCGCATATGTCTGCGGACCGATGTTTGCACTTTACGGTAATGAAGACTATGCAAATACGGCCGGCCCCGTGGAATTCTGGATGAAAAAACCGGAATATGAAACAATCAGAGGAATGATAAGAGGTACAAACATAAGGGATGCACATCTTATCGGACTCAGCGAAATGTATATGGATCTTACCCATCCGGATGAAAGACCGGATGGATGGTACGAAACTTTGGGACGGGAGCTCAGGAAAAGCTTTCCGGGAAATGTACTGTAAATGAATATCAGAAAATCTTCATGGGCCGAGGTCAGTACAGGAGCCCTTAAACACAATATAGCTGTCATGCGGTCGACATTGAAACCCGGCACGAAAATCTGTGTCATACTTAAGGGCGATGCATATGGACTTGGTATGACCAGAGTCAAGCAGTATATGGCTGAAAACCGCCTTGCCGACATGTTTGCCTGCGGTACGATCAGTGAAATGATTACTTTGTTCGCAGAAACTACGGACGTAAGTGATCTTCTTTTGCTTGGTCATTGTATGGCGGAAGAACTGCGTGCTCCGCTTGTGGATGGCCGTATTTCCTACAAATCGGCTGTTTTTTCCATATGGAATATGGATCAGTTCCGTAGTTTTTCGAAGCTGGCTGAGGAATATGGAATAAAGCTGAGGGTTCATATAAGGATTGATGAGTGGGACTCGGGCATGGGTCTTTGCCATGCTGACTATCTGAAGTATGAGAATGAGATCTTTAATGATCCGAATATTGATGTCTGCGGTCTTTATGGTCATATTTATTCCTCCTACGATGAGGGAAGTGCCGAGACAAAGCGTGAGCTTGAGGCTTTTGACAGCCTTGTGAAAAAGATAAATCCCGCATACCGTAAGCGCCTTACCATTCATGTTCAGAATTCTTCCCTGATTTTCAGGTATCCCGAATATTCCTATGATATGGCGAGAACAGGTTCTGCACTCTACGGTATGCCTTCCATGGATAACGGTAAAATTATGTCTGTCATGAAAATATGCGGAACTATTTTTTCAATACGTGATGTTGACAATGAGGTGCCTCTTAGCTATGAGGCACAGAATGTTACCGACGGTACAAGAAAAATCGCACGCGTGATGATAGGTTATGCGGACTGTCCGCTGCTTCTTTCACAGCCTGATGTACAGGTATTGATAAAGGACAGGATGTTTACACTTGCGGAAGAGGCCTGTATGGATAATCTTTGCATTGACATTACAGGAAATGATGATATTTCCGTCGGAGACAAGGTAGTGATTCTCGGAAAGTCGGGAGTCAATGCCGAGGATATAGCACTGCGTAACAGCATTGATCATGTTCACTGTGACTGGATGCTGATCACGGCGGGCAGACTGGAAAAGGTACTGGTTGAATGAAAAACAAGGCAAGAATCATAAATCTGATTTTTTTGATATGTGTTCTTATCACGGTCACAAGTTACTCAATGTGGCTTTTGTATCAGCTTAACGAAGATGATGAAAAAGGATATAGTGACTATGTGAGTAAGGATCAGGACATTTTTGACTATTCGCCGCATACAAAAGCGGACGGAAGCAGGTACAGCCTTGCTTATGTCGATTATGACGAATATATGCCCGCGAGCCGTCAGCTCTGCTATATACTGTTAGGGCTTGAGGAACGTGGCTGGATAAAGAAGAACAGCCTGCCGTTTACAATAGAAGAAATCGAAAAAGATGAACTGTCTACTAAAATAATGTATGCCAGACTCGAGAAGGCAGACCTCGGGGATTATGTAGAATTCTGTCCGGGCGGTTTTCACTACCTCTATAATGAGAAGGAAGAGGATATAGCAGAGGACCTTAAGGCTAAGGCAGAAAACGGTCTTGATATGGTCGTTACCTTCGGTACGAGTGCGGGTATTCTCGTAAAGAATCTGAATCTTCCGATACCTATGGTTGACTTTTCCGCAACCGATCCGGTGGCCTCGGGTATTATCGCTTCTTCAACGGAGGGCAGCGGTAATCCAAATGTCTGGGCTCAGGTCGAGCCTTCACTTCCGCTTCGTCAGTTAAAATATTATTATTCGGTAAAACCTTTCAAAAAGCTTGGAGTCATTGCCTACGGAGACGAAATTAGTGCAGGAATCCCTGATGTCGAACTGTGCTCCGAGCAGATAGGTTTTGAGGTAGTAAAGGATCTTATCCTGGAACAGCCGAGGGAAACACACGAGGAGCTGGATGCTTACTACGATTTACTTGAGGAGAAAATCGGTGCCATGGCAGATGCCGGTATTGATGCTTTTCTTCTTACAGGCGATGTAATAAATGATTCATCGCTTCTCATAGCTTTTCTGGAACCGCTTTATGAAAAGAACATTCCCGTCTATCTTATTGATGACGCATCATATGTGCAGAAGGGCGCAACCATGCTCATCTCAGCCTACGACAACAAGAATGTCGGACGTTTTGTTGCGGACACGATAGTGAAGATCTTTGGCGGGAAAGAGGCAGGCAAGCTGCCTTGCGTATATACGAGCTCACCCAGTATTTATTTTAATTATGATATAGGGAAACTGATAGGATTTCCGACCAGCTTTGAATTTCTGGCCGTTTGTGATGAGATTTATACATTGGGAGTGGAAGATGAAGGTTAACAAAAGAGAAAAACTGGTTTTCGTCACGCTTCTGATCGCAGTGGCGGCTTTCAGCCTGATATTTATTTCAATCATGGGCTTTCTTAACTACCGTACCCTGGCAATTGAAATGGAAACCCAGGTTATCGGAAAAGTGGAAGACGATATGGTTTCAAAGCTTGAGACTTCGATCTCTTTTGGAAAGAGCTTTGATAAATATTACGGCATTGAGGATATTTTTGAGGCTTTTTCGGCCCAGTATGAAGGACCTGTGCCTTTCATTATCAATAAGGACGGAGAACTACTTTATGCCGCAGAAAGTGATGACGGCAAAAATATCAAAAAAATTGCAGGCTTTATAGACTCCGGCGAGTTTAAGCTGGCTCTTCCGGATCTTGTGACAAAAGAGGGAAAGCCTGTAATATCGGAAGATGAATATGCTGTTTTCAGCCCCATTCATGATGGAGAGGAGCTGGTCGGATATTTCGGCTGCTTATATGAAAAGGATATTTTCTCCGACAGCTTCAGTGATATAAAGTCAAAAGCGATAAAGATCTGCGTCGTGCTTATGGTGATTGAATTAGTCGCAATATTGGCGTTTGCCAGCGTTGTGCGCAGTGAAAAGTGGCTCACGGAGACCAGATTAAAGCGTAAAAGACGTACGGAAAGGCTTGTTTCCGCAATTATAGTCGGCGGAGGCATACTGATTCTTTCTGGTATCTCCATCACTATGTACCAGAACGATTACAGGAACAGAATAGAGCAGTCGGTAGAGATGTCCCTTGGCGGACTTGAAAAGACAGTAAGCCGTGTCGGAGAACAGGGAGTGGATCTTCGTGAGGTAGAGGATCTCGAACAGTATCTTAGCGACAAGGCTAAGTCGCTCAACTTTATAAAAAGGATAGGACTCAGCTCCGATATTTCGGATGTCAAGGGTGACAAGGATTATATTACCTTTGAGCTCAAGTCCGGAGGAGAAGAAGGCAAACCTCTTTATCTTGAAGCAAAGATCTCGGAAAAGGCGGTTGCGAAGGAATCAAGAAACCTTTTGGTTGTGCTTATTTCAACGATGATCATATTGATGATCTTTGTGTTTGAGCTCAATAATCTTGTGGAACTGTCTTCAGTAAAGGAACTTTCGGAATCTGTCAGATTCTCGGAGAGGCAGGTCAGCCTGTCGTTAAGGTTCACTGGCTTTCTGGTGTCTGCGGCCGAGTGCATGTGCGTGCCCTATGCGGCTATGATGATAAGGGAAAGCGGTGAATCGCTGTTCGGTCTTTCTGTCGGTATGACGGCGGCGCTTCCTCTGACGCTTGAAAGTATTGCCCAGATGATCGGCATGCTTGCGCTGCCGCGTCTAGTAAGGAAAATAAATGTCAGAAAGGTACTGGTTCTGTCCGCAATGCTGATGATAGGCTGCAACATGACAGCGTTTATCACGGGCGGAGCACTGATGATAGTAATCTGCCGTGGCCTTGCAGGTATTGCATATTCGGGCTTCAAGCAGGTTTCAAATTTCCTTATTACAAGTGGTTATGAAAGTGAAGAGGGCAGGGCGGAAAACATTTCCCAGGACAATGCCGGCCTGCTTGCAGGTGCAACCTGTGGTGCAGGTCTCGGTGCTATTCTGTCGGCAAATGCAGGATATTCGATGACTTTTATGTTCTCATCTTTTGTTTTCCTGCTTTATCTTATCGCAACCGCGATCCTTCCTCCGTGGAAATCGCTCGGATTGCGTTATGCTGAAAGTACCGAGAAGAAGTCGGTTAAGCTTGGAAGTATTCTGAGGATACTTAAATCACGCGAAATGCTGGCGTTCATAGTGCTTGTCGGCATACCTTTAAATATCGGTGTCATGCTCTGCGTTACACTGGTTCCGGCCGTTTGCCAGACCCAGGGAATTTCCTCTGTAATGCTCAGTTACTGTTATATCGCAAACGGACTTGCCGGTATATATATCGGCCCGGCGCTGGTTTCAAAGGCCAAGATGAAGTTCGGACTGAAGCCTAGCATTGCCTTTGCATTCCTGCTTACCGGAGTAAGTATTTTCATACTTCATCTGCCGGCTATTGCGCTGATGATAGTTATAACAAGTATGGTACTCGGCTTCCTCGATGGTTTCGGAACACCGATGGTTATGGATCATTTTATGGAAATGGGTGTTATAAAGAAAGAAATGGACGAATCGGGTGCGCTGATCTTTGCGGTAGTTCTTTCCTATGTACTACTTACCTTCGCACCGGTTGTTGCCGAGCTGATGATACTGCCGGGCAAGGGATTTCTGACACCGATGATGATCGGAGCGGTTGTATATATGCTGGCGGCGTTAATTCTTCTTGTGCATCGTAGCAAAGGAAAAACTGAAACAGCGTAGTTTGCTGAAATTGCGTAGATTATGAACGGAAGGCCTCGGGAGAGATATTCTCCATGAGGTCTTTCTTTTTTATATCATCTCCGACGAGGCTTCGCACAAGACCGAAACGGTGGCTGTCAAGCGGGGAATCGAAGGAGTAGACGGTAAAGCTCCATTTCTGCTGCGAAATGTGCTTTGCATAGGCTTCCTTTGCGACCTGGAAGGCGGTTTTGCCTCCGAAGGCGGTAAGAGGAGTCTCATAGTTAAGGATAGTCGGATTATTACCATAAAGATGAAGATAGAATTTCGGAGTGTCCCAGGTGCCGTATTTTTCGGCGCTTTCTTTATATTTTGTGGCGTCGGCAGCGGCAGGAACAGCATCGTTAAGGGTTAATGCGCTTAGCATGTGCACAGTATGGCCGTATTCACCTTTCAGGTCATGTCCTAAAACCACCAGTGGCTTGAAACGGCGTATCTGTTCAACCTCAAACGATTTGAAATTGTCTTCTCCGTAGTAGCTTTTTGCTGCCTCAACTGTTTTCTGCCCCCAGTCGCGGTAGTCTGTTGTGACGGGATAGTTTTTGAGGCCTGCTGTCCATAGGCCGTTAAGAAGTTCATGGCAACGGTAACGTTCGCTTCCGATGTAGGGAGAGGTCATGTATGCGACCTGCACCCGTAGTCCTATTCCGGCACCGTAGGACGGAATGATTCCGCCGAAAAATATAAATTCATCGTCCGAGTGTGTGGAGAAAAGAAGGATGTCGGCGGTTTTATAGGGAGGTTCCCAGTCCTGTACCCATGCTGGCAGGATGCCGTCGGAGAAAGCATAGATATCACAGAGTGTGGTACCATTTTTGGGTGCAACGAGTGTAAAGCAGTCCACCTCCTCGGGAAGAGTCACAAGCTCATGCATGAATTCCTTGTTGCCTATGGTAACGTCACCGCCGGGAGTAAGTAAGGAACATGCTTCAGGGTGGTCGTTCCAGATGATATATAGTTTTTTCACGGGAATGTCAGAAGAAAAGTCAATGTTTGACCCACCGGAAAGTTTTGAGGTGGTCATGAAATTATCATCGAAAAGCGAGGTATTCATCGCCTTGTTTGCGACGCTTAGTTTTGCCGCAACGCAGGGCTCTTTCGGAAGCGGAGTCGGAGTCGGAGTGGAAGTCGGGGTAGGAGTCAATTCGGGAACAGAAGTAGGCGTAGAAGTTATCTCTCCTGTTATTTCCTTAGAAGATTCTTTGCTCTCTTTATTGCAGGCGCACAGAAAAACCAGTACCAAAAGTACTGTCAGAAACGGGAAAAGTCTCTTTTTTATGGTTTTACCGAAATGATTCACTGCCTGCCACTCCTTATGATGATCTGAAATCAGTGTAACTTATAAAAAAAGCTCCGCCCGTAAGCGGAGCCTTTAAAAGTTTTAGCTTATCAAGCCTTACCGTCAGAACCAAGTACGTTCTTAATCTTATGAGCAACCATGTCCTTAACAGCCTGACGAGCGGGCTTAAGGTACTGTCTGGGATCGAAATGATCGGGATGCTCAGCGAAGTACTTACGGATGTTACCGGTCATTGCAAGACGGATATCGGAGTCGATGTTGATCTTGCAAACTGCAAGTCTTGCTACCCGACGAAGCTGCTCCTCAGGGATACCTACAGCGTCGGGCATGTTACCGCCATACTGGTTAACCATCTTAACGAATTCCTGAGGAACTGAAGATGAACCATGAAGAACGATAGGAAATCCGGGAAGTCTCTTGATGCACTCCTCGAGTACGTCGAAACGGAGGGGCGGAGGAACAAGGATGCCGTCAGCATTTCTTGTGCACTGAGCAGCAGTGAACTTGTATGCACCATGTGAAGTACCGATTGCGATAGCGAGAGAGTCGCAGCCTGTTCTGGTAACGAACTCCTCAACCTCTTCAGGTCTGGTGTAAGCTTCCTTACCTGCCTCAACCTGAACTTCATCCTCGATACCTGCGAGAGTTCCGAGCTCAGCCTCAACTACTACGCCGTGAGCATGAGCATATTCAACAACCTGCTTGGTAAGAGCGATATTGTCTTCGAAGCTCTTTGAAGAAGCGTCGATCATAACTGAAGTGAAACCACCGTCGATGCAGCTCTTGCAGAGCTCGAAAGTATCACCATGATCAAGGTGAAGAGCGATGGGGATTTCAGGATTCTCGATTACAGCTGCCTCAACAAGCTTTACAAGGTAGGTGTGGTTAGCGTAAGCTCTTGCACCCTTTGATACCTGAAGGATTACGGGGCTCTTGAGCTCGCCGGCTGCCTCGGTGATACCCTGTACGATTTCCATGTTGTTTACATTGAAAGCACCGATAGCATAGCCGCCATCATAAGCCTTTGCAAACATGTCTTTTGTTGTAACAAGTGCCATAGTTATATATTTCCTTTCTTTAATAATTTAGTTAACCATGTATCACTATTTTACAGCATAAAGGGGGTATATTCAAGAGGAAATTTGGAATTTTGCGTTAAAATGTGATAAAAGTATAAAAATATTGATTTTATGCCAAAAATGATGTAAACTTAAATAACCTATGTATATATGGCGAATGTTATATATGTTGACGGCGATTGATTCAAAGTCGGGAAGGAAATTATGGAAGAAGAGATAAAGAAAACCGGGGAGGTAACGGAGACGGACGAGACGGTGACAGAAGCTGAAGCCGTCACAAACGAGGTCTCTGCGGATGATACCTGGTTTAAGAGATGGAAAAAGAAGCGTGCTGCAAAAAAAGAAGCACAGCGCAAAAAGGATGAGGCAAAAGGCTTCTGGCAGAATTTTTTCGAGACGGTTCTTTACTTTGCGATTGTTATCCTGGTCGCACTGTCGATCAAAAAATGGATAGGACAGCCTGTAATCGTATCGGGCGATTCAATGAAAGACACCCTGTTTAATTACAATTTTGTCTGGACCAACAAGATAAAATATACTCCGAAGCGTTTTGATGTTGTAACCATAAAGTCCAAGAAGACCAACAACGATATGTACATCAAGAGGGTTGTGGCACTTCCGGGCGAGACCATATATGTTGATCTGGATGAAAAGATCCACATAATTCCCGAGGGTGGAACTTTGGCAGATTCCTATGTGCTTGAGGATCCTTACGGATATTTTGACGATAGCATACATCTTGCGAACATCAGCATAAACGGTGAGGTAGCAAGAAAAACCGTGCTGAACAAGGTTTCCAACAAGCTGATCGAGCTTGAGGACGGAACCAAAATCCCGGGTTATGTGTGCGGCGAAAATGAGTATTTCGTCATGGGAGACAACAGACGTAATTCCCAGGACAGCAGGTCTCTGGGAGGCTTTACAAGAAAAGAGATAGTAGGACACGCAGTCTTCAGAATCTGGCCGCTCAACAAATTAGGAGATTTTGACAAGAGTAATAAGTAATGAAAAGAAGAAATATTTCAAAAATTTTAATCATTGTGCTTGTGGCAGCCTTAGTACTTTGCGGCTGCGGTAAATCTTCTGATTCCGGAAGCAGCAGTGACAAGTTTTCAATCGGAACTGCAACTCCGAAGCCCACTGAGAACGAATCGGTTCCGCCAGATCCGACCAAGGCTCCTGCAGAACCAACCTCAGAGCCCAGTTCGGAACCAACCTCAGAGCCGACTTCAGAGCCCACCTCGGTTCCTACGGATACTCCGATACCGACAAGAACTATCGATCCGAATGCCAAGCCCTTCACCATTTCTTTTGTAGGTGATGTGCTGATGAGCTACGGACTTTGCAACAACTATGCAAAGGGCGGAATACTCGGTGTTGTATCGCAGAAGGTACTCGACAAGATGACCAGCGCGGATTTCATGGTAGCAAACCATGAGTACTGCTGTACCGATATCGACAAGAGCAACGCGGTTTCATACCAGACCTATATTGAGCATGCGACGACCGACAAGGAGCATATCTTTGCCGAGCTCGGAATTGATGTTGCGGGCTTTGCAAACAATCATGGCTATGACTACGGTCCCCAGGGATTTCTTGACACTCTGGATATCCTGACAAAGTACAACATACCCTATGTCGGTGCCGGCAGGAACAGTGAAGAGTCCAATAAGCCCGTTATAATTGAAAAGTACGGCATCAAGATCGCCATTTTTGCGGCAAACGGTGTAATCACCCATAGGGACTGGATATCAGGTCCCGACAAGCCCGGAATGAATTCACTATGGGATCTTCCCCAGTATGATTCATATGCAAAAACCATTGAAAATATCAAAAAGGCAAGTGAGGAATGCGATCTCGTCATCGGGATGCCTCATTTCGGCGATGAAATGCATTACGATATGAATGCAGTTCAGAAGCAGTATGCCCATGCATGGATAGATGCAGGCTGCGACATCATCATCGGTTCGCATCCCCACGTGCTTCAGGGCATGGAATACTATAAAGACGGTGTAATTTTCTACAGCCTCGGAAACTTCCTTTTCGAAGGCCACAGAAGGGAAACCTGCATCGTGACAATCACTTACGATCCGCAGAAGCTTTCATATGACATCAGCGTAATGCCTTGTCTTGCACATAGTTACCGTACAGACGATGTAAGCGACAATTCGGTATTCGATCTGATGAACAAGCATTCTATAAATGCAAAGATACAGCCGGACGGAACTCTGGTCCGCACAGACTGATACTTAAAGGAGAAACGATGAAATCCTTAAAAAAGACCATGGGGCTTGTCCTTCTCGCAGTAATGCTTGCGGCAGTGCTTACGGCATGCAGTGGGAAAAAAGCTTCAGATTACAATAAAGAGGGCATGAAGTACTACGACAACGGGGACTATGACAGGGCCGAGGAATACCTGAAAAAAGCCACCGACATGGACAAGGGAAATAAGACCTTCACTCAGAACTATGCCATGATAATGATTCAGCAGAGTAAGCTTGACATGGCGATAGATCTTTTTACGTCCACGCTAAGTACAAAAGATTCCAAGTCTGCAAAGAAAAACAACAAATATGCCTACAGAGGTCTCGGCATGGCCTATATGAAAAAGAAGGACTATGCTAAGGCAATAGAGAACTTTGACCTGGCACTCGGAATTGATATCGTTCCCGAGTGGAACACCGATATCAAGTATTATAAGGCCAATGCGGCGCTGCTGTCGGGAAATACCGATCTGGCGCTCCAGATGTATACGGAAATACTCGAATCCGATCCCGAGAACGGAGATGCCTATGAAGCAAGGGCAAAGATCAATTATGAGAAAGGCTTCTATGCTTCAGCGGTAAATGACTATAACAACGCCTTGCTTTACAAGGAAAAGGCTTTCGAAATCTACATCGGGCTTGCGGCAAGCTGCCTTAAGACCGATCATCAGAAGGAAGCCGATGAGGCGCTTTTCAATGCATCGCTTTTGGACATCAAGTCCGACATGGACAAGTTCTATCTCGGTGTTGTACATTATTATCAGAAGAAATATTCATCCGCAAAGCCCGAGATGCAGTATGCACTTAAAAACGGCATAGAGGATGCCTGCTTCTATCTTGCCGAGATGGAAATGATGGATGAAAACTATGATAAGGCAAAGGAATATTTTGAACGTTATCTTGGACGTGCAAGCGTGGAATCCCCGGCGGTATGTAACGATCTTGCCTGCTGCTGTATCTACGACAAGGACTATGAAAAGGCAATGGAATGGATCGAAAAGGGCCTTTCAAACGGAACTTCGGGTGTCACACGCGATCTTAAAAAGAACGAGATAGTCTGCCTCGAGCAGATGGGAAAACTGCAGGATGCCAAGGCAAAGCTTGAAACCTTCGTGCTGGAATATCCGGAAGACGAGGCAGCAAAGCTTGAACTTGAGTATCTCGGAACAAGAACGTATACTCAGGCAAAATAAAGAGGCAATGCTCGGGAGGACATATATTGCAGGAAATACTTAAGGAAGAACAGAAAAAAGAAAGAGTCATACTGATAGCGGTCGACAGCGACGACAGTGGAAAGAATTTCGGAATATCCATGGAAGCGTCCTTAAAGGAGCTGGAGGATCTTCTTGAGACTGCCGGTGCCGAACCGGTCGGAAGGATGGTCCAGAACCGTGAGAGAGCCACAAGCTCGACATATTTCGGAAAAGGCAAGGTAGAAGAACTCAAGGCCATGATAGCCGAGCTTTCGGCAGACGCTATCGCAGCCGATGATGAGCTCAGCCCCGCCCAGATGAGAAACCTTGAGGACGAGCTCGGCGTAAAGATCTGTGACAGGACCATGGTAATACTCGATATTTTTGCAAAGCATGCAAGGACGAAGGAAGGTAAGATACAGGTTGAGCTTGCACAGCTCCGCTATGCATCCCAGCGACTTACAGGTAAGGGTATAGCGATGTCAAGGCTCGGAGGCGGTATCGGAACGAGAGGCCCGGGTGAGAAAAAGATCGAGCAGGACAGACGACTGATAAGGGACAGGATATCGCATCTTAAAGATGAACTTGACGATATCGTGAAAAACCGTGAAGTACTTCGCAAGCAGCGTGAAAGGAACATGGTTCCGGTCATCGCGATCGTGGGCTACACAAACGCAGGAAAATCGACACTTTTAAACAAGCTGACCGATTCCGACATACTTGCCGCCGACATGCTTTTTGCAACACTCGATGCAACGACAAGGAATCTGAAGCTTCCGTCGGGCCAGGAAATACTTCTTACCGACACTGTAGGATTCATCAATAAGCTTCCGCACCATCTGGTTGACGCCTTCAGGTCTACGCTTGAGGAAGCAAACTATGCGGATGTGATTCTTCATGTGGTGGATTCGGCAAATAAGGACAGCGCTACGCAGATGGCTGTGGTCTATGATACCTTAAACCGTCTCAAATGCATCGGAAAGCCCGTGATCACGGCATTCAACAAAGTAGATAAAGTGCCGGCTTCCGAAGAGCCTCCCATCTTAAAGGATCTCCGCGCCGACTATACCGTAAAAATCTCCGCTAAATTCGGAGAGGGACTTGAAGAACTTACGGCCCTGATCGAAAAGGTGCTCAGTGAAAGCAAGGTGCTGATAGAAAAAACAATACCCTACAGCGAGGGTGCATATCTCAACCAGGTCAGGAAATTCGGCCAGATAGTGGAAGAAGACTACAGGGCCGAAGGTACCTATATCAAAGCCTATGTGCCCAGAAGACTAGTATAAAAAAGGAAACTACTATGAGCTTAGCAGACGATATTTTCATAAAAATGTGCAGTGAAATACTGGAAAGCGGAACCGACACAAAAGGTGAGAAGGTACGCCCCCACTGGGAGGACGGAACCCCTGCCTATACGATAAAGAAATTCGGCGTGGTAAACCGCTATGATCTCAGGAAGGAATTCCCTGCGATCACACTCCGCCGCACCCCGATAAAATCGGCGGTTGACGAGGTACTCTGGATCTGGCAGAAGAAATCCAACAACGTAAATGATTTCGGCCAGCACATCTGGGACGCTTGGGCAGACGAGAGCGGTTCAATCGGTAAAGCCTACGGTTATCAGATGAGCCTCAAGCAGCCCTACAAGGATCTTAAGGAGGAGAATATCCTCATCGCTTTTCCGGGCGCATCGTCCGATGGCAGAAGAGTGCTTTCGGCTGACGGACGTCTTATTGCAGAAAAGGCTGAGAACGGCCTCTGGAAGATGGATCAGGTTGACAGGGTAATATATGACCTTAAGATCAATCCTTATTCAAGAAGAATCCTGACCGGAATATATACCCAGGCGGATCTTTCGGAAATGAATCTTTACCCCTGCGCATATTCCATGACCTTCAATGTTACGAAGCCTGAAGGTTCGGACAAACTGGTGCTAAACTCGATACTTAACCAGCGTTCGCAGGATATACTTGCCGCAAATGCATGGAATGTTGCCCAGTATGCGGCACTGACCCATATGTTTGCACGCGTCTGTGACATGGAGGTCGGAGAGTTTGTCCATGTAATTGCTGATGCACATATTTATGACCGCCATGTTCCTGTGATAAAGGAACTCATTGAAAGAGAGCCACATCCGGCACCGAAATTCTGGATGAATCCCGAAATTGATGATTTCTATAAGTTTACCAAGGATGATTTCAGATTCGATGATTATGAATTCGGCCCTCCGGTCGATAAAATCCCGGTTGCAATCTAAAGGGGTCAGCCGGTAAAGAAAGTCGGGAGGTGAGAAAATATGAAGTGTATAGTTAACGTAACAAGTAACTGGGGTATCGGCAACGGCAACAGGCTGCTGGTGAACATACCCGATGACATGAAATGGTTCAGAACCCATACGAAGGATAAAATCGTTATTCTGGGGCGTAAGACCCTGGACAGCTTTCCGGGCGGAAAGCCTCTTAAAAACAGGGTGAACATTGTAATTTCCAAGAGCCGCAAGGGTGAAGTGGACGGACTCGAGGGTGAAACAAGGCTGATATATGTTGACAGCGTTGACGCAGCACTTGATATGGCTCACGAGATAATCAACGATTACTGGCCCGAGTATACCGATGATGATGTCTATGTCATCGGCGGGGAAAGCATTTATAAAGCCATGCTTCCGTTTGTAAATACGGCGATTGTCACAAGAACTTCGGTAATGCTTCCTGCCGATACTTATTTCCCGGATCTCGACACAAACGAGGACTGGGAACTTACCGAAACCTCCGATGAGATGGAACACGAAGGGATCAGGTTTAAGTTCTGTACTTATAAAAGGAAATGAAAATAAGCCACGGGGTGCCGTGGCTTTTGTTGTTTTGGCTGACAGTCTTTATTTCTCCTCTACAACGCTTATTCCGAACGAACCGGGGCCGAAGCTTATCGCAACGACAGGTGAGGTCTGCTGGAAATAGTAGGCATCGAATTTCTGATTCTTTTCAATCTCTGATCTGATATATTCAAGTTCTTTCTTGCTGAGGCCGACATGGGTAATGAAAATTGCGGTCTTGGCAACTTTTTTGCCTGAGAGAGCAAGGCTGATATATTTTCTCCATGCGCGTTTGTCTGAACCGATTATCATGCCCTTTGACTTGAATTTACCTTCCTTCATTACAATAAGAGGTCTTAAAGTGAGAAGCTTTGTAAGGTTGGCGTAGGTCTGGCTTGTCAGTCCGCTTCTTGCGAGATAATCCATGTTGCCTATCATGAAGCTTGAACGGATGCGCTTTGAAAGGTAACCCAGCCTGTGCTTGATCTCAGCAACGCCCATTCCGGCTTCTGCCATACGTCCGGCAAAGATGGCAACCAGTCCCTGACCGCTTGATATGTGTCTGCTGTCGATAACCGTAACGTTATCAAAGGAGCTGGCACCTTCTTTAGCCAAACCATAGGCACCGTTTTCTATCGCACCACTTATCGAGATGTGTATGACATTGTTTGCTGTTTTAAGCTGCTCGGCATAGAAAGACTCGTAATCTCCTGCGGCAGGAAGAAGAGGAGTAGCAATGTTTTCGCGGTTCTCCATGTATCTTAAAAGACCGTTAGTATCGATCTCCTTACCTTCGCGGAAGACGCCGTCCTTTGTCTTTACCCTTGCTGCAAACACAGCAATATCATATCTTGCGATGACCTTCGCGGGAAGATCAGCCGTGCTTTCGGTTGTGATCGCAATCCTTCTCTTACGGTTTGCATTGAGCCATGCAACCTTGTCCTCGCTGACGATACCCTCGGTTCCGGTAAGCTGGATAAGCTCCTTGGGAAGCTGGCGGTAGATTTCATTTTCAAGCTCGTCTCCGCTGATGGGCTTTACAAGATAACCATTGAAGCCTTCTGTCGCATAAAGCTTGCGGTTCTCCTCGCCTGCATTTGCGGTAAGGATAACAATGTTGGTATCCCTGTTCTTGCCTCCGATCTGGCTTCTTATTGCCCTGAAGCATTCGATACCGTCCATCTCGGGCATCAGGTGATCCATGAAAATGAGATTGTAGGAATTGTCAAGGGTCTTCTCAAGAGCTTCCTTGCCGTTCTTTGCGGTATCAATCTGGATTTTGGTTTCTCTCAGAAGCTTGGTAACGACAAGTATATTGGCGTCATTATCGTCGACAACCAGAAGCCTTGCCTCGGGAGCCTCAAATTTCTGGGTGTATTTGCCCTTCTTTGAAAGCTTATGCTTTTTGCTGTAGTCATATTCTCCGATTTCCTCGGTCGAGGCGATCTTCTGAGGTATTTCAACTATGAAGGTGGAACCCTTGGTATATACGCTGTTTACGGTAACCTTGCCGCCCATGAGATCCAGGAACTGCTTTACGATTGAAAGACCGAGGCCGGTACCCTCGATATGCTTGGTATTGCTTTCGTCAACACGCTTGAAAGCGGTGAAAAGATAGGGTATGTCTTCCTTTTTGATACCCATGCCCGTGTCCTCGACGGTATATATCATACTGATGTTTCCGTCTTCCTTCTTATCGCATTCAACCGAAAGCGAAACCGAACCTTCTTTAGTATATTTGATGGCATTGTTCAGTATGTTCATGAGAACCTGCTTGATCCTCATTTCATCGCCCTTGAGTTCAGTAGGAATGTCGGGAGCAACGTTTATCTTGAATTCAAGATTTTTCTCCTTCGCACGGAGCCAGAGCATTCCGACGATATCGGAAAGCATGTCTCCGGTCTTGTAGTTATCGATTACAAGGTGCATGTCGCCCGAGGAGAACTTTGACATGTCGAGAATATCGTTTATAGTGTTGAGAAGCATCCTTCCGGCAGCCCTGATGTTTACCGCGTCCTCGGTGATCTCGTCGCTGATGTTTTCGCGGAGTATCATTTCATTGAGTCCGATGATGGTATTGATTGGCGTGCGGATTTCGTGGCTCATGCTCGAGAAGAAGCGGTTCTGGGAAGCCACAAGCCCTTCGATCTCCTGTGCCTGTTTTTTGGCGATTTCATTCTGGCGTATATAAAGGCGGTTTTCAATATAGAGCATGACCGAAATCGAAATGCCGATAAGCAGCAGCGCAGTGTAGGAATAAATGTACTGCTTGATCCCGTTCATGGTTCCGGAGAACTTCACTAAATCGGGGGACATATAGGAAACTATAACACAGGCGATTGCGATGATATGCTGGGATAATCCGAAGAAAATGCGTGCACCTCCGTCGAGAAAAATGCTTATCATCAGAATGTTGTAGATGAACCAGAGAGGAGCAGTTCCCGCAATGCCTCCGTTTCCGAAGTAAATGATGGGGAAAAAGATGAAAACCATGAGGAAATCAATGATTGCCGCTCCGGTTTTTATTTTCTTTTTGCGCAGGCAGACAGTACCTGTCAGACCGATGACAAAGGCAAACAGACCGATAGCAAGTATATCTCCGGCCGTGGAGTTCATAAACAGGGTTTCAATCCAGACTATGGTCAGAATGGAGCATATGTTGATCAGGTTCAGAAGAAACATTCTCTGATTGATGTCAAGGTTGTCATCAAAGAGGTAGTTGCGAAGCTTCTTAAACATCAGTCGTCCTCCTCTCTGTCAGCCAGTTTTTCGGCAAGCTCGGGGCTGTCCGCGGAAGAGAGTATCTTTTCGCCGATTTCCGTGCATTCTGCCATCACAGAGGCATGATTTTTAGAGATATAGTCCTCGTCAAGTGCGGAAGCAGCATTTTCAAGTGCCAGAGCATGATCCGAGAGCGTCTGGGCGCCCACCATCTTTGCGGTAGACTTGGTGGAGTGGATCAGTACCTCATAATTCTTCCAGTCTTTATTATCATAGAAACCATTGAGCTTTCCGACGCGTTCCTCCATTTCAAGCGCAAAACCGAAGCATATCTTGAAATACAGGTCGGTGTCACCAGCGCAGAAGAACAATCCGCCCTCGGCATTTATACCGTTAGCGGTAAGCTTTTTCGTTATTTCGTCGGGGGAATAACCCGGATCATTATTAGTATCATCCACAGGACCGAATTCGAGGACTTCATCGTCGGGACCGAACTCAAGAACCTCGTCATCTGCAGAAAATTCCATGATATCATCATCTTTTCCTGTCGGCTTCGTATCTGCAGGCTGCACCTCGTCAGTCTCATACCTGATAACATCCTTCGGCAGCACCTTCTTCAGTACTCTTTCAAGCTCTTCGAATTCTATCGGCTTGCTGACAAATCCATCAAAGCCTTCAGTGATGAACATCTGCTTTGCGGAGCTCATTGCATTTGCGGTCAGCGCGATAACAGGTGTCTCATGGTTAAGTCCCTTGACATCCGCACGTATTCTCTTCATTGCCTCAACACCGTCCATGCCGCTCATCATGTGATCCATAAAGATAAGTGTGTAGACATGGTCACGGCACATATCGATCGCAACCGGGCCTGAGGGTGCGGTGCTGACCTCGATATCATAGCGCTTGAATATGCTCTTTGCCACAACAAGGTTCATATGCTCGTCATCGACAACAAGCACATGAACTCCTGTGAGCTTAAGCTGGCCGAGGTTCTCGTTATCACTCACCTCGGAATTAAGGATATTGACAAGGGAAAGACCATGCAGCGGCTTTTCGACAAGCCTTGCCTTCGAACCCTTGGGAAGAGCGAAGCCGGGCTCGCACATTACTGCCACAACCATCTTTGCGGCAAGTCTTTCGATTATGTCGATACCGCCCATGTAAATATCCTGTGTGACAAAAAGGTGGGTGATCTCAAGTTCGCTGTCGATTTTCTTAAGAGCCTCGAGATTTTCCGCACGGTAGAGCTCAACACTGAGCCCCTGTACAAGTGTCTTGAAAGCTTCGCTGAAATATTCCCTGACAAAAGGATTTTTGAATCTGTTCAGGTCCATGCAGGTGCAGATTGAAAGCTTTCTGGTGTTTGTGATCGACATGCAGGCGGCATCGGAGACAACGGTCTGGGGAATGCTTACCGAAACAGTGGTGCCTTTTCCTTCGGTGCTGTTTATTACCATGAAACCGCCGAGTAACGATACAAAACCATGCACAAGGCTAAGGCCGAGGCCAAGTCCTCCGGTTTTTCTTGTTCTTGAAGAATCTGACTGGTAGAAGCGGTCAAATATTCTTTCAAGCTCATCCTCGCTCATTCCGCAGCCGGTATCGGAAACTTCGATAAGGAGGTTTATGCCATATTCCTGCTTTTCAAAACCGATCTTAAGATATACACCGCCTTCTGCGGTAAACTTCAGGCTGTTTGATACAAGGGATTTGATGATTTTCTTGATCTTTGAAACATCGCTGTTAAGTACCGCGGGAACCAGAGGATCGACATTTATTACCATTTCCGTGGTATCCTTTTTCATCTCACGGAAATCGAGGATAAGGTCGTTTACCAGGGAAGTGATGGTGTAGTCCTCACAGTTTTTGACGAGCTTGTCATTGTCAAGCTCCGAGAAGTCGAGAATGTCGCTGATCTGCTCGGCAACCCTGTGGCCTGCTTTACGTATTGATTTTAAATCTTTTCTTATTTCGGGATTTGTTTCTTTATCGAGGCATATGCCTGAAAGACCGATTACCGCATTTATCGGAGTGCGGAGCTCATGGGAGACATTCGCAAGGAAGTCATTCAGACGGCTTGCGGATTCTGTAAGAACATGTATTTCTTCTTTTGAGGCCTCGGTCACCTGGTTCCACTTGTTGATCGTGGTCTTGATGAAGCCCGCGATCATGGTGATCACACTGTAGTTCATGACAATACGGCAGATATCGAGGATTTCGAAATTATAGCCGTCATTTGCTATCATGATGAGGTCATAGGTTATCGTTATATAGAATGTAATCTGGCACAAAGTAATCACGCCCTTTACCCTGGTCATGATAAAGAGCATGATAATGGAAGCCATTACGACCGAAAGATCGTAGGTACTTGTCTGATGAGTGCCGTACACAAAGTAAGTGCACATCATGAAGCCCGCTGTCAGCCAGAGCCTCTGGTTGTCGGTGAAAATCTGGTAGAGGTGCATGCCCCATGCGGCAAAGAGGCCTGCGAGTATCGGTATCAGTATCCATTTATCCCATCCTAGAAGGAAGGTGATGGTACAGTGCATCGCTACGAATATTGAATAACCTATCAGAAGTACGGAGTGTGCCGTCTTGAACAGGTCATTGGTTTCACTCTTGGCATTCATATGCAGTTCTCCTTATGCTCTGTTGGCGCTTCCTTTATAACGTTGTCTGAGCATTACAAGCTCGAGGATATGGTTGATCCTTGCACGCAGTACTTCGGGAAGCATCGGTTTTCTGATGAAATCCATCGCACCCTTTGACAGACATTTGATTTCGGTTCCGTCGTTTGCATCGGCTGTAAGGAAAACAACCGCAACGGAAGAAAGTTCTCCCTCGGAACCGCGGATCTTTTCAAGGATTTCGAAGCCGTCCATGTCCGGAAGCTCGACGTCAAGCAGAATAAGGTCGGGAAGCTTCTCGACTGTGGAAGCATAGTCGAAGAATTCCTTGCCGGAACCTATGCTTGTGACACCTATGCCCGTGTTCGCAAGGGTCTTTTTGATAAATTCTATGGTGAAAGGATCGTCATCGATTATCGTGATGTTTGCAAGCGAAGATTCGGGACTGACACTTCCGTCGTTCTTCACATATTCGGTCTCGTAATCGATGTTAAGTATATCGTTTTTCTCGTACCAGCTGTCCGTGATGTTCTGTATTATCGAGGTGACAAATTCCTTGCGGACATCCGAAATCAGCACATAGTACTGGTTGTAACGGCATTTTGTCACCATGTCGGACTTTCTTAGCATTTCTTTTACATGGTTTCCGAAATCCTCGCAGCTGTTCTTGAAGCTGTTGTCCTGCAGACCTGATTTCGGACTGAGGGTGAAGAGTACCCTGCAGGCATTTATATTATTTCTGATGAAATATCTGAAGGCAAAACGGTAAACATAGGAGAAGGACTCCATGTCAACATAGAGAGCCTCGTTCGGAATGTTACGCTCAGAAAGAATTTCGGTCAGGCTGTGGATGTCCATTACCGATGAGGAGGAATCACCTGCGGAAAGTTCGGGTGAGTAGAGCGAATAGCCATGTTTGCCTTTGTTTTTCTTTACGTCATAGAGGAGTTTATCGGCAAGCTTTAAGAGGGAAGTATAGTCATTGCCATGCTTCGGAACCATGATCGCACCGATTGAAGCACCAAGGGGAATGGTCATGTCCTCGCCCATCATCCTCTTTGCTGAAGCAAGGAGCTTTTCATTCAGCTGCCTTGAAATCTCAGCCACCTCGTTAGCGGTGCTGACTTCAAGGGCAAAGGAAACGAACTCATCGCCGCCGATACGTCCGTTCTTGCTGCCTGCGGGAACAGTGCTCTTGATTATCTGGGCAAAGGAGAAGAGAACGCGGTCGCCCATCTCATGACCGTAGATGTCGTTTACAAGCTTGAAAGAATCAAGGTCGATCATCATCAGGCATCCGGTCTTTTCAGCACACATCTTGGTGAGCTCGGTGCCAGTGGCTGCCTTGTTCAGAAAACCGGTCAGCTTGTCGATGGTTGCTTCGTTCTTAAGGTTTATTACCTCGCTCTGCATTGAAATTACATTGTCGATACGACGGAGGAGAACCTCGGGATTGAAAGGCTTTCTGATATAGTCGGATACACCGACCTCAAAGCCTTTACTTTCGGTGCCTGTCGTGTCGTCTGCCGTTAAGAAAATAACGGGGATTTCATGGAAGCCCTTTTCTTTTTCGAGTTCGCGGAGTTTGGCAAGAGCCTCAAAACCGTCCATCTCGGGCATTTTGATGTCGAGAAGAATAAGATCCGGAGCCCCTTTCTCCGAAATATAGTCAAGCATTGCACGTCCGGATTTTACTGCCGTAACATGCATGTTGTTTTTACTTAAAATAGTACCTGCAATTTTCAGGTTTGCGGTGTCGTCATCCACAACCATAACCCAGTTTGCCATAGAAATTCCTCCTGATGGATTTTTGCATACTTCTAATAATACTATTTTATCATATTAATAATAAAGTAGCAACTTTTTATTGAAACTTGACGAAATTTGTTTTGCATATAACAGAAGCTCTTGACTAATTATGCTATCTGCTGTATAATCTTTGCAAAATAAGTAAAGCGGTATAACGCTTTCGGAGGAAAATAACATGAGCAAAAATATTGACTGGTCAAATCTGGGCTTCGGATATATGCCCACTGACTGCAGCTTTGTATCAAATTTTAAGAACGGCGCATGGGATGAGGGTGAGCTTACCACAGACCATAACATAGTACTTAATGAGTGCGCCGGTGTTTTCCAGTATGCGCAGACGGTATTTGAAGGACTCAAGGCCTATACAACAAAAGACGGTGACATCGTTACTTTCAGACCCGACCTCAATGCTTCACGTCTTGCCGATTCTGCAAGAAGACTTAAGATTCCTCCCTACGATGAGGCTAAGTTCATCGAGGCAGTAAAGAAGGTAGTGCTTGCAAATGCAGACTATGTACCTCCTTACGGCAGCGGTGCAACACTCTATATACGTCCCTATATCATGGGAACAAATGCGGTTATCGGTGTAAAGCCTGCCGATGAATATCAGTTCAGGATCCTTGTAACACCTGTAGGTCCTTACTTCAAGGGTGGCGCAAAGCCCATCTCCATCAGAGTATGTGACTACGACCGTGCGGCTCCTCACGGAACCGGAAACATCAAGGCCGGACTTAACTATGCAATGAGCCTTTACGCAATTGTTGAGGCACATGAGCAGGGCTTTGACGAGAATATGTACCTTGATGCAGCAACCAGGACAAAGGTTGAAGAGACCGGTGGTGCAAACTTCATCTTCATCAAGGGCAACAAGCTCATCACACCGAAGTCAAACTCCATTCTTCCTTCAATCACCCGCCGTTCACTCTGCATCGTTGCAGAGAAGTATCTCGGCATGGAAGTAGAGCACAGGGAAGTATTCTTCGACGAAGTAAAGGATATGGACGAGTGCGGTCTCTGCGGTACCGCAGCAGTTATTTCGCCTGTAGGACGCATCAACGACCATGGCAAAGACATCTTCCTTCCTTCAGGAATGACAGAGATGGGACCTGTCTGCACCAAGCTTCGTGAAACACTTACAGGAATCCAGATGGGAACAATCGAGGCTCCCGAAGGCTGGATCGTAAAGATTAAATAAGGTTTTTTGGAACATAGTTCCTTAAAATAATAAAAAGTACCTATAAGAAAGGAAAGTAAAACAATGAGAAAAAGAATGTTAGCAGGCGCATGTGCATTTATCATGGCTTTTGGTCTTATGGCATGCGGATCATCAAGTTCATCGAGCTCAAGTAGCAGTAAAGCATCAAGCTCAAGCTCAGCAGAGTCAAGCTCTTCAGCAGAATCAAGCTCTTCAGCAGAGTCCAGTTCATCGGCAGAGTCCAGCTCATCAGCAGAGTCCAGCTCAGCAGAATCAAGCTCGGCAGAATCCAGCTCTGCAGAATCAAGCTCCGCTGAATCATCAAGCGCTTCGGATGCAAAGAAATATGATTCCGCACTCAGCCTTTTTACAGATGCTGACGCAAAAGAAGCCAACTACAGCGTAAAGAGTTCAATGGACTTCGAAATCAAATATGTTATGGGTGGCAAAGAGAACACCATGACCATGTCCGACAAGAGTGAGGGAGATTACACCGTAAACTACGGACATGTTTTTGAGACCTCCTCAATAAGCGGTATGGGAGCTTTCTTTGACGGCGATGAGAAAAAAGAAGTTTACTATGTTGTAGGACAGTCGGGCGTTTCCAAATTTGAAAAGGCCGAAACCGATGATACATGGACAGGAACCCACGAAGACGGTTTTGGAGACGATTCCGGTGAATTCGTTGATTCATTGCTCGAAAATAATGAAGCAATGAAATCTGCAAAGCTTGAAGAAACAGCTGACGGATATAAGGTAACCATCGATCTTAACGGGGTTGATCCCAGCTCATTTTTCGGTATGGACGAGCCTCTTGAAAACGTAAGCGTGACCGGAAACATGGTATTTACCTTTGACAAAGACGCAAATCTTGTTTCGCTTGAAACAAAGGACGTAAAGGCTGAAGGCGAAGGCCTTGCAAAGGGCTTCTTCCAGAGCGGTGAAGATACGGTAGACGCTGAAAGCGCTTCTGCAGTGATCAACATCAGCGCCGAATACAGCAAGCACGGCCAGATCAATGATGATGATATCAGACCTTCGACTGAAATCATTGAGAACACCAAGTTCGATGATTTCGATGAAAACCCGGATGATGATTTTGTTGGAGAGGACGACGTATAGTCCGATCGTAAAAACCGATATCAGGTGATAAAAGCCTCTAAGTTCTGCCAAGGCAGATTTTAGGGGCTTTTTTTGTTGTATATTTCTGAGCTTTATGGTAGAATACTCTGTGCATGTTTTTCAAAAACTATTAATGAGGAAACGAGAATGAACATAGACAGGCAGAAACAGACGCCGATATTTACGGCACTGGAAAAATTCAGAAAGCAGAGAGTTGTGCCCTTTGACGTGCCCGGACATAAAAGAGGACGCGGAAACCCCGAGCTTGTGGAGCTTCTGGGGGACCGCTGCGTCGGAATTGACGTCAATTCCATGAAGCCTCTTGACAATCTCTGTCACCCCGTTTCGGTTATCAAAGAGGCGGAAGAGCTTGTGGCCGATGCTTTCGGTGCGGCGCATGCCTTTCTGATGGTTGGCGGAACAACCTCGAGCGTACAGGGAATGGTCCTTTCGGCATGTAAGGCCGGGGACAAGATAATCATGCCCCGAAATGTTCATAAAAGCGCGATAAACGCACTGGTACTGTGCGGCGCCGTTCCGGTATATATCGATCCGAAGGTCGACAAAAAGCTCGGTATTCCGCTCGGAATGGAAGTGAGCGATGTGAGGGCTGCGATGGAAGCCAACAAGGATGCCGTTGCAATCTTCATCAATAACCCGACCTATTACGGAATATGCTCAAATCTTAAGGAGCTTGTGTCTCTTGCACATGAGTACGGGATGCTGGCACTGGTCGACGAGGCCCACGGCACTCATCTTTATTTCGATGAGAAGCTTCCGGTGTCGGCGATGGAGGCGGGAGCCGATATGGCAGCGGTCTCCATGCACAAATCAGGCGGAAGCCTGACACAGAGCTCGATACTGCTTCTGGGTCCTGAAATGAACGAGCGCTATGTCAGCCAGATAATAAATCTTACCCAGACCACAAGCGCATCCTATCTTCTGATGGCGAGCCTCGATATTTCAAGGAGGAACCTTGCGCTTCGCGGCAGGCAGTCCTTTGAAAAGGTGGCTTCGATGGCAAGCTATGCAAGGGACGAGATCAATGCCATCGGGGGCTACTATGCCTACGGGCGCGAGCTGATAAACGGCGGCAGCGTCTATGATTTCGACGTTACAAAGCTTGCGGTATATACAAGGGATATCGGTCTTGCAGGAATCGAGGTTTATGACCTTCTCCGCGATGAGTACGACATCCAGATAGAATTCGGCGACATAAGCAACATCCTTGCCTATATTTCGATAGGCGACAGGATACAGGATATCGAAAGGCTCGTAGGTGCCCTTGCGGACATTAAACGGCTGTACTCGAAGGACGTGACCGACGTCTTTATTTCGGAATATATCCCGCCCGCTGTTGTGGCAACGCCCCAGCAGGCATTTTACGCGCCGAAGGAAAATCTGCCGGTAAAGGAAACGGCAGGCAAGGTATGTGCGGAGTTTGTTATGTGCTATCCTCCGGGCATTCCGATCCTTGCACCCGGCGAGATCATAACAAAAGAAATCATTGAATATATCGAGTACGCAAAGGAAAAAGGCTGCTCGATGCAGGGACCCGAGAGCCCTGATATATCAAGACTTAACGTGATAAAATACTGAGAAAGGGAGCGGAGCATGGATTACTGGTTCAGCGAATACCACACCGGCAACGTAAAGATGTCGGTTCGTGTGGAAAAACAATTATACAGCGGGCAGAGCGATTTCCAGCGTATTGACGTGTTTGATTCGCCCGAATTCGGCCGCTTCATAACCTCTGACGGCAGCGTCATCTTCTCTGAAAAGGACGAGTTCGTCTATGATGAGATGATAGTTCATGTGCCTATGGCCGTGCACCCCAATGCGAAAAGAATACTCGTTATCGGCGGCGGCGACGGCGGCGTGGCAAGAGAGCTTTCATACTATGACGAGATCGAGTCGATTGAGGTGGTCGAGCCCGACGAGATGTTTGTGGAGGTCTGCAAAGAATTTTTCCCGGACAATGCAAGGGGACTTGAGGACCCCAGGGTTACGATATACTATCAGGACGGATTGAGGTTTTTAAGGAGCCGTCACAACGAATATGACCTGATAATAAATGATGCGACAGACCCTCTGGGACACACTGCCGGACTTTTTACGAAGGAATTTTACGGGAGCTGCTACAAGGCACTCCGCGAGGACGGCATCATGGTATACCAGCACGGTTCGCCCTTCTTTGACGAGGACGAGGAGCCCTGCCGTTCGATGCACAGAAAGGCTTTCAGAAGCTTTCCAATCAGCAGGGTATATCAGGCTCACATTCCGACCTGCCCTGCCGGATACTGGCTTTTCGGCTTCGGCTCGAAAAAGTACAAACCGCTCGATTTTGACGCTAAAAGATGGAATGACAGGCACATAAAAACCTGGTACTATACGACAAATCTCCACAAGGGAGCGTTTATGCTTCCGAGATATGTTGAAGACCTCCTCGAAGAGGAAGAGGAAAAAAATAAAGGCAGAAATTAGGTGAAAGGAGCCCGATATGAGCAAAGTTTTGGTTATCGGCTGCGGCGGCGTAGCCTCCGTGGCAATTCAGAAAATATGTCAGAATGACAAGGTCTTTGATGAAATGTGCATCGCAAGCCGCACTGTTTCAAAGTGCGACGCCCTGAAGGAAAAAATTGAAAAGCAGGGTGTTTCATCGACAAAAATAACTACCGCCAAGGTAGACGCCGACAAGGTTTCGGAGCTTACAGAGCTTATTAAGTCCTACAAACCCGATGTCGTGCTTAACGTTGCCCTTCCCTATCAGGATCTTACGATAATGGATGCCTGCCTTGAATGCGGCGTGAACTATGTCGATACCGCGAACTATGAGCCCGAGGACATCGAAGAGCCTGTATGGCGCGCAGCCTATGAAAAACGCTGCCGTGAGAAAGGCTTTACCGCATATTTTGACTACTCCTATCAGTGGGCCTATGACGAGAGATTCAAGGCGGCAGGACTTACCGCGCTTCTCGGAACAGGCTTCGATCCCGGCGTGACAAGCGTGTTTACAGCGTATGCCCTGAAGCATTACTTTGACGAGATCCACACCATAGATATTCTTGACTGCAACGGCGGCGATCACGGTTATCCCTTTGCAACAAACTTCAATCCCGAGATCAATCTCCGCGAGGTTTCCGCAAACGGAAGCTACTGGGAGAACGGACACTGGGTTGAGACAAAGCCCATGGAAATTAAGAGAGAGTACAATTTTGAAGGCGTCGGCATGAAGGATATGTACCTTCTTCACCACGAGGAAATCGAGTCTCTCGCAAAAAATATACCCGGAGTTAAGAGGATACGCTTCTTCATGACCTTCGGCCAGAGCTATCTTACCCACATGAAATGCCTTGAAAATGTCGGAATGCTCTCCACAACGCCGATCATGTATGAGGGCAGGGAGATAGTTCCCATACAGTTCCTTAAAGCACTTCTTCCCGATCCCGCGTCGCTCGGCCCCAGAACAAAGGGCAAGACCAATATCGGCTGCATCTTCACGGGAATCAAGGACGGCAAAGAAAAGACGGTATACATTTACAATATCTGCGATCATGAGGAATGCTACAAAGAGCTCGGCAGCCAGGCCATCAGCTACACGACCGGTGTGCCTGCAATGATCGGTACCGCCCTTGTGGCAAGCGGCGTATGGAACAAAAAAGGCTGCGTAAACCTTGAAGAACTCGATCCCGATCCCTACATGGACATGCTGAACCGCTTCGGCCTGCCCTGGAAGGTGGACGAAAACCCGGTAACGGTAGATTAGAGGGATTAAATGACGATATCCGATATCTCCACCCCGGCTTATGTGCTGGACGAAAAAAAACTACGTAAAAACCTTGAGATACTGAAGGAGGTATCCGGGGAGAGCGGTGCGAAAATCCTTCTCGCGCAGAAGGCCTTCTCGATGTTTGGAGTGTATCCGCTCATAGAAAAGTATCTTGCCGGAACGACTGCCAGCGGGCTTTTCGAGGCTAAGCTCGCCCATGAAACGTTTCACGGCGAAAACCATGTCTTCTGCCCGGCCTATACCGAAAAAGAAATGGCTGAGATACTGAAAATCTGCGATCATGTGATTTTCAATTCCGTAAACCAGCTTGAAGTGCACAGACCGGCATGGGAAAAAGGAAAAGCCCTTATCGGACTTCGTATAAATCCCGAGCATTCAACGCAGGAATGCCATGAAATCTATGACCCGTGTGCAAAGGGCAGCAGGCTTGGAATAACCCTTGCAAATTTCCCGCATGAGCTTCCGAAAGGCGTCAGCGGGCTTCATTTCCATACCCTTTGCGAGCAGGGCTTTGCACCGCTTGCCGAAACCTTCGCGGCGGTTGAAGAAAAGTTCGGAAAGTATCTTAAAGAAATCAGATGGATAAACCTTGGCGGAGGACATCACATTACAAAACCCGACTATGACAGAGCTGGCCTTGTAAGCCTGATAAAGAGCATAAAAGAAAAGTACGGCCTTGAGGTTTATCTTGAACCCGGTGAGGCTGTTGCGATAGATGCCGGTTATCTTTACACAAAAGTGATGGATATCGTGGAGAACGGCATGCCGATACTGATATTAGATACCTCGGCTGCCTGTCACATGCCTGACGTGCTTGAAATGCCCTACAGGCCGCCGCTTAAAAACGCCGGGCTTCCCGGTGAAAAAGCGTATACCTGCAGGCTTTCGTCATGTACCTGTCTTGCGGGTGACGTGATCGGAGATTACAGTTTTGACAGCATGCATTCCGTGGGCGACACGCTTGTCTTTGAGGACATGGCAATCTATTCCATGGTAAAGAACAATACGTTTAACGGCATGCCTTTGCCGGACATCGATGTGCTGCATGAGGACGGAAGCCTGGAGATTGTTAAACGTTTCGGCTATGAGGACTTTAAAAACAGGCTGTCGTAGACTGATGGCAGGATCGGCGGACAAACGGAGGATAAATTGAAAATATTAAACGGATCACCCTCTGCAGACGGCTTTCATATGCCTGCGGAATATGAAAAACACAGGGCGTCGTTTGTAATCTGGCCGCACAGGCCGGGTAGCTTCGGCACAGACAGAAGGGCCGCATGCGTGGCCTTTTCGGCTGTGATACACGCAATTGCCCGGGATGAACAGGCATATGTGATAGTCGGAAAAGAGCATGAAGAGGAAGCTCTGGCATATCTTAGGGCAGAAGGCGGGACAGAAGACAATATTTCGCTTCTAAGTTTTGAAACCGATGACTCATGGGCAAGGGATGTATGCCCCGTCTTTGTCACAAACGGCAGGACGGTGAGAGGGATCGACTTTGGTTTTAATGCCTGGGGCGGTGAATATAACGGGCTCTATGCCGACTGGAGGAAGGATAATGAGCTGGCGCAGAAGGTCTGTAAAGAACTGTCGCTTGACTGCTATGATGCCGGAAACTTCATACTTGAAGGCGGTTCGGTACACACCGACGGCGAAGGAACGATAATGGTAACCGAAAGCTGCCTGCTGTCTCCCGGAAGAAATCCCGGGCTTGACAAGGCTGAGATCGAAGAAAATTTAAAAAAGTATCTGGGCGGACAGAAGGTACTCTGGCTGCCAAGGGGGATATATAACGACGAGACGGATGAGCATGTCGACAATGTCTGCGCCTTCGTTTCGCCTGCGCATGTGGTGCTCGCATGGACTGACGATAAAAACGATCCCCAGTACGCGCTTTCAAAGGCAAGCCTTGATTACCTTGAAAATGAGACCGATGCACTGGGCAGGAAAATTAAGGTTACAAAGCTTCCGATACCGGAACATCCAATACTTGTCGACGAAAAGCTTCTTTCCGGCTATGAATTCGAAACAGGAGAAGACATGCGCGAGGTCGGTGAAAGGCTGGCCGCCAGCTATGTAAATTTCTTTTTTACCAACAGTTCGATCTTAGTTCCGGTTTTCGGCGGTGAAAATGAGGAGAGCGACAGAAGGGCAATCGGGATCCTTGAGGGCGTTGCCGGAAACAGAAAGGTGGTTCCGGTTCCTGCCATGGCAATACTCCAGGGCGGAGGAAACATCCACTGCATCACGATGCAGCTGCCGCAGTGAGATCAACGAATACAGACATATATAAACGAAAGCGAGCGGTAACATGACAGTAAAAGCCTGTGCCATTCAGATGGATTGTACAAATGACAGAACAAGAAACATAAATAAGGCTGCCGAGATGGCAGGAAAAGCAGCCGACATGGGGGCAAACATTGTTCTCTTGCCCGAGCTTTTTGAAAGACAGTATTTCTGCCAGGAAAGGCGCTATGAGTACTATGATTTTGCCGAAAAAACCGAAGAAAACCTTGCGGTAAAGACCTTTTCGGAGCTTGCAAAAAGCAAGGGGGTAGTTGTGCTTGTAAGCTTTTATGAGCGCGACGGGAATGTGCTGTACAATTCCCTGGCGGTCATTGATGCCGACGGAAAAAACCTGGGCGTTTACCGTAAAACCCACATTCCCGACGATCATTTTTACCAGGAAAAGTTCTACTTTACTCCCGGCAACACCGGATTTAAGGTTTTTGATACAAAATTCGGACGCATAGGAGCCGGCATATGCTGGGACCAGTGGTTCCCCGAAACTGCCAGATGTCTTGCGCTTGACGGCGCCGACCTGATTTTTTATCCCACGGCGATCGGCAGCGAGCCGATACTTGAGGTGGACAGCAGCAGGCACTGGCAAAGGACCATGCAGGGCCATGCCGCAGCGAACATTGTGCCCGTCATCGCGGCAAACCGTTACGGCACGGAAACCGTTGTTCCCTGCCCCGAAAACTCAAACCAGAGCTCCTCGCTTTGCTTCTACGGGACAAGCTTCATGACTGACGAAACGGGAGCGGTGGTTGCCGAAGCAGGAAGAAGCGGTGATGCGATACTGATTTCGGAATATGACCTTGAAAGCATCCGCAAGGCCAGGCTTGAATGGGGCCTTTTCAGGGACAGAAGGCCCGAATGCTACAAAAATATAGTGAAAAGGTAGAAAAAAATTGATATTTTTGTAAAATTGTGATAGAATTGTGATAATAATAGGAATATAATGAATAGTGGTTTTTTAGCTTAACCGAAAAAATATGGTTTGACATACGCGGAAGGGGCGTTTGTTAGGGGAAATGAACGTTAGAAGGAGACAAAAATCAGCCAGAGTCGTTAGCATGGTATGTGCTATTACCATGCTTTTTGGCGTGCTTGTCTCCTTTGCTTATTTTTCGAATCTTCCGAGGACAACCGCAGTTGCCGACAGGCTGGCAACCGCAGGCAATGCCCAGGCGGATGACGAAATGGTCTATCAGATCCAGAGTCTTGAAGTTTATCCCGATGAAGAAAATAAAGATAAATCCGTGACTCTCCACGGCCTGATGCCGGAAGGAGCAGAGGCGAGCGCTGTCGACGTGACCGATGATTATGTTGAATCGGGACGTCTTAAAACCATGTCCATCGACGGAACCATGACCGAAAACGGCGTGATCGCGGCATATGACATCACTATCAGCGAAAGCAATCTGGCAGACAGCACCGAATTCCAGCCCATCGAAAACTATCCCATCACAGTAACTATCAACGACCCCAGAATCAGTGTGTCCGAAAACCTTGAGCTTTGGCACGTCAAAGACGACGGAACAAGGGAAAAGGTGGAGAATATCGTTGTTGAAGAGGGGAAGGTATGCTTTGAAGCGGATGGGTTTAGTGTGTATGAGATAGTGGAGGGACCGGAGACTTATGAGACAGTTCCTGAAAATGCTGACAGTTTAGATTCGTTATTAATTGATACCGATCCTGCAAATGAAGATAAAGCAGCAAATGCTGGGTTGATACTCTACTATACTACATTAGATAATAATAATAAATATTTTACCAGTACATTGAACGGAAATAATGCTTTTATTGAAACAGATACTATGTCGGCAGCCGCTATATGGTATGTAGAAGAGAAAAATGGATATTACTACATTTATACATTTGTGGGCAGCACAAAAAAATATATTAAAAATACCAGTGGTAATTTAATTGGATTAACAGAAGCAAATTCCGATGGTACAGTTCCTACAGATGCAACTGCTTTTGAAGCAAGTGTTAATTCAAATTACGCTCCAAATATTTTTCAGTTTAAAATAAAAGGACAAAATAAATGGCTGACGCACTCGAACGGTGGTAGTGGTATTAGATTTTATAATGATGGTACTAATGAAAACAGTAGAATTGGAGCCGTTTTTGTTTCTTCGATTGAAACGCCTGACGATGTCTACAAACTGGATGGTAAATCTTATGGCCTAATGTACTATGATAGTAGTTCATCGGGTAAGGCTTTAATGGCTAAATTAAAGGACAATAAATCTCTTAATTCGAAGATAGCAATGACGAGAATTGATCCGATTAATGATGATAAGGTGCTCTTTGTTACTTCTGACAGCGATGTATCAATGTGGACGTTCCATTCTGAAGGAAAGGACACTTACAGTATTTCTGCGCTTGTTAACGGTGTGGAAAAATATTTGAAGATTTCAGGAGATGTTTTTTCTTTCGTTGATAAAGAAGAAGCATCTTCTATAGTGGTTACTCCGGGAACAGGTTCGAACGAGGGAAAGGTAAAGCTTTTATGTAATGGAAAAGTAATCTGCTATACGGAAGGAGTATATAAACTTGTCAATGACTCTGCTACTGATTCCAATATGTGGTTGAATCTGATATCATATAGTAATGATTATACTAACGATGATTTTGTAGTATATTCGGCAAATAAAGTAAGCGTTTCGGACACAATTAATGTTGCGAATGGAAAAAGCGTAATAATATATACAAGAGTATGGGACTATGATAAAAAAAAGTATGATTTCTATGCCGTTGATTATGATGGAAGTCTTGTTCCTTGCTATGAACGTGGTGACGATATCATGTGGGTGGGGACCAAGTTCAATACTTTTTTATGGGATTTTACGGAATATTACTACGAAGGAACAACAACGCCAAATTATTACTACGAACTCTATAATCCTTATTCAAGGAAGTATCTGGCTCCACAGATAAATGCGGGACAGGTTTTATCAGATAATACTATCGGTATTAACCTTCCCGGAAGAAGAGATAATGAGTATTATACGGATATTCTTGCATGGGATGATTCTTATTACGCTTATGCTGGATTAAAGTCGGATATTGTAAATGGCAAAATTGCTTCGACATCCAGATCTAAAGCTGAAACATTTTATTTTGCTGTAATGGAACCGGTGGTTCCAACACTTACAGAGGTTAAGACAATTGATAATGATAAATATGGCATAACCATGAAAATAGTAGATTATGCAAATAAAACCGTACAAGAAAATATTTTAGGAGATAGTACGAGTTATGAAAGCCATCCGTTTGAACCAGAATCGGAGATTCTTTCAACTAATCTTATAATTGATTCTGAAAAAGGAGATTATCCTACCACTTCAGCGGGAAAATCCCTGTATGAGCTTTATAAAAACGCAAAGGAAGTAAATCATCTATTTATTGAAAGTACATACAATGCTACCGGCTATTTTGAGTATGACAGTTGTCAGAACTTTGCAACATTGAAGGGTAATGACAGTGGGGATTTTACCGTCTATAAAGAAATCGGTTCTATGGATAATTCGGAAAAACCAAGCTTGAAGCATGGTCAGTTTATGCCGTTTAACGATATTGTGGCCGGCAATTATATTATAAATAAAAACCCCGAAAATATATATGATGCACTTCAAGAAGAATTGCCCGAATCTGATCCCAGAAAGTATGAAAAGCTTTTACTTGTAAATAATCCGAATTATCAGTTCGGACTTGAACTTGAGGCAAAATTTGAGCAGACTCCGCGTGGAAAAGATGCATGGGGACATGATATGATTTTTGAATTCACAGGAGACGATGATTTCTGGCTTTACGTTGACGGCGAACTTGTTATCGATCTCGGGGGGATTCATAGTGCGTTAGCAGGAAATGTTAACTTTGCTAATGGTGAAGTAGTTGTAAATGATGTTCACACAAATCTGAGAGATGTGTTCAAAGAAAATTATATTTCAAGATTGGTTAACGCATATAAGGAAGAGCATGATTCAGCAACAGAAGAAGAAATTCAAACATATAGAAACAGTATAGAAGTTGTAAATGCTGTTAATACTTATCTTGATCGGTTTTTTGACAAAGTAGGAGGAGAATACGAAACTGTTTTTAAAGACTATTCATCACATAATATGAAAGTTTTTTATATGGAGAGAGGTGCTGGTGCTTCTAATCTTCATATGCGTTTTAATCTTACATATGTTACTCCGGGTAGCGTTGTTTTATCTAAGGAGATAACCGGATCTAACGATGTGGATTTTTCCCTTGTTGAGTATCCTTTCCAGATTTGGTATAAAGATGATGAAGACGAAGGTTTTAAGTTACTTACTAATGATGAAAATCATATTTTTGTCAAATATCAGAATTCGGTTCAAAGCGTAAGCTACAAAGAGCATTATTCTACTCCTAGTGGAGATGTATATGATTCTGTATTTTTCTTGGCTCCGGGTAAAAGTGCTGAAATTGCTTTCCCTATTAATACTATAGAGTACAAAATTGTTGAGTGTGGTATTAACAGTGATGTGTATAATGAGGTAAAATATAACGGTGATGTAGTCAACAATACTACTGATACAAATGGTAAAGCATATAAAAAATATGAAACTACTCCTGATACTGTTGAGCACAGACCAAGAGTAACCTTTGAAAATCATGTTGATCCGGCTGGTTTAAGAACACTGACAATTCATAAAAAGCTTTTAGATGAAAGTGGTAATGAGTTAGATGCTTCAAAAGATGATACTACTTTCAGCTATCGTTTGTACCTTTCTAATGGTGTGGATGATAGTACGCTTGAACTTGCTTATATGTACAAGTATAGTGTTAAAACTCCGGATGGAAAACTTTGCAGATGGAATGCTTCAAGCCAAAGCTTTTCGGAGACTTCATGGACGGATTATAAATCGTTGACTCAGGAACAAAAGGAACTTGTTACGTTTGAAACATCGACGAACGGAACGATTTCTAAGATTCCGGCCGGTTATGATGTGGAAGTGTACAATATCCCGGCAGGTACTAAGTTTAAAGTTGAAGAAAGAGAATGGGATAACCCGGTTGGATATAGTCTAAAAGAATATTCAAGAGTAGATGGTACATATAATATTGAAGAGGGAGATACGGCCAATGAAGGTCGGGTAAGAAAAAATGAATCTCCGTATATGACCGTTGTTAACAAGCGTGGCTGGGGAATACAGGCTGATAAAATATGGAGTGATGCAGATTTTGCTACTTCCCATGATACCGTTTATTTCGCTGTTTATAAGGTGAATCCTTCAACTCAGGAATATATTTTGGTTCCCGGTACGATAAAGCCAATGGTTCATCCTGATACTTCGGTCAGATATTTCCTGGAAGAACTGGATGAAGGATATTCATTTGAGGATTATGTGGTTCGTGAAGTAAAAGTAGTTAATCCTGTCGTTAATGAATACGGAATAGTAAGTTCGTATGGTTCTGTAACACCTATTGACGATGGAGGTATTACTGATATCAGATCCATCGCTTATGGCTCTACAGATTATGAAACCCATTCATATACTGTTACTTATGAACAGGGAACGGGAGAGTCTCATGATGATGAAGACGATGATGCCGGATCAGTCAGAACGGATGTTATCTCAAATACCCGAGGAGGCGGAATTGAGATTACATTATATAAATGGGATTATGCTGAAAGTCTTGCCGGTGGAAAATTTGAGCTTAAAGAAAAAGTCAGCGGTAAAGTAGTCGGTATATTTACTTCAAATTCAAGAGGAAGGGTAACTGTATTATACGATGAAAGCGGAGCATTTGATTCCGGTTTGGAATATGTTTTGACACAGATTGAGGCTCCGAAAGGTTATATTGGAATGCAGAGTCCTATTGAGTTTAGTGTATCTAATCTTGATACTGTTAGCACACAAGGTGACGGAGAATGGTATCAGGTAAGACCCAGTGCATTAAACGATGGCGATCTTATTGCATATATTGACGTGCGTAATAAACCGTTTACCTTTGATGCATTCAAGAAAGATAAATATTCGAATGAATCACTTGAAGGTGCCCATTTCAAATTATATGAAGGAAAAACCGGAAACAATGGAAGCATTGTTAAGGATTATTATCCGATGGAGGGTTACGAAGATCTGGTAACAGCTGCGGATGGATGTATTCCTAAAATTGATCAGACGCTTGATCCCGGAACTTATTATCTGACTGAGATAACAGCACCTGAGGGCTATACAGGGCTTGATCATGACATCATATTTACAATTTCAAAAATGGGTGTGATTGAGGTTGTTAATTCTTTTGAATTAGGATTTTTCACAAGTGAAGATAATGAAACCGGAACCCAACATGCCTATATAATCAATGTTCCTAATACTAAGACAGATGTCACCGATACAACCCTTACAATCACCAAAATTGTCAAGGGCTCGTTTGGCGACAGATCTAAAGAATTTGATTTTGAATTCTGTGTTGCGGGAGCTACTTCTGAGGATGAGTTCGTTTGGTCCAAGAATGGTGTGGAACAGGCAGATCCGCTTCATTCCGGCGATATAATCAAGCTTCGCCATAATGATGAGGTTGTGATCACGCTTCCGGCAGATTCGGAGGTGACCGTCACTGAAAATGGTGCGGAAGAATATGAAACAACATTCAAGCTTAATAGTCAATCGGCAGAGACGGTAAAAACTAAGACCTTTACGGTTTCGGAAGATACCGAACTTTCAGTTACAAACACAATGGGTGCTATCGTACCTTCCGGTGTAATAATGAAAGTCCTCCCTGTTGTGATAACAGGCGTTGTTACTTTGGCTGTGGTTGTATTCCTTGTTATACGCGGAAAGAAACGCAGGGAAGATGAAGACGAGGAAGAAAGCGACGAAGAGTAATGTGGTTAAATCAGTAATTGGAACAAGTAGAAATAGATGACGTTAGAAGGAGAACAAACATGAAAAACGCTAAGCGACGAAACAGGCTGATTGCAATTGTAACAGCGGTTATTATCATTGTTATTGCATCAATTACGGCTTTTGCTGAGTCAGTAAACGGAGCGAAAGATGCATTTACCTATGAGCCTACTTCGGGAACTACTTTGAATTTTACAAAGTATCTGGTTCTTGAAAAGGATGCAAATATCCCGCCCACAGCAGTTTTTGATTTTGCCCTGACAAATGCCAGCGGTACTAAGGGCGGAGAAGGAACCATTCCCGTATATGACGGACTCGATGCGGACAAAGCAGTGATCTTTACATCGGGAACAGCTCCGGAGGCGTCCTCTAAAAATTCAGGTAGCTATTCGATTGCTTTTCCCAGCGGTGCACAGACTACTCCTGGAGCAAGCGGTGACGGCATTGCCAATGATGAAAACAAAAAGTATGCCGCTCAGCAGGTCGTTATCGATTTTTCAGGTATTGCTTTCAGTAAGCCGGGTGTATATCGATATCATTTAAATGAGCAGACTACACAGGGATTCAATATTGATCAGGAAGAAAGAACAATTGATGTTTATGTTGAAGACACCGCATCAAGCGGTACCGACACTTTGAGAGTTAGCGGAATCGTGATGTATAAGGGCAGCGTTACAAATGCGCCGGTATATATCTCGGGAACTACAACCAGCGGAACATCACATCCTTCAGGTGCCGAAAAGAACGCTTCATTTATTAATAAGTATCCGAGCTCGGATCTTATTGTTCAGAAGTTCGTAACGGGTAATCAGTCTGACAGATCCGAATTCTTCGATTTCAGAGTGGATATATCCAATGCTGTAGGAAACGCCCAATATGAGGTTGATATCAGCAACATGGTTGTTGAAAGCGGTGCAGACGGAATAAACAGTGTGCTTGCTACAAAGCAGTACATTGAAACTGATGCAAACGGAAACGGCAGCCTTGAGTTTAAGCTTCAGCATGGTCAGAGCATAAGAATTTACGGGCTTAATGAAGGAACTTTCTATACTGTCCGCGAATTAAACGGTGAAGACCTTGACAAAGAAGGTTATTCGACAAAGGTTACGGTGACTGACAACGGTGCCTCGGGAACAACACCTACCGCCGGAAGCGGTTCCGATACAAGAATTGCTTATCTTAACAGCGGTACCGGTATTTATGAGGTTAATACAGTTACTTTCACCAATACAAAGAATGGAGTTCTCCCTACCGGTATAGACATGAAAATAATACCTGTCATCTTAGCGGCAGTGCTTTTCATCGGAGCTATATCGGTGCTTACAGTACGCATGGCAAGAAAAGATGAGGAATAGAGGGGGGAAATGATATGAAAAAGAAAAGCTTGATTTTTAAAACCCTTGTCGCTTCGGTAGCAATGTTTACAACGATTCTTTCGCCTGCTGCAGCAGAGAAAAAGTACAGCGAAGTACTCGTGGTTGACGACGACAACGACGAAACCAACGGTCTGGCCTACGAGCCCGTTACGGTGATCAAGAAAAATCTGATCATCGAAAACGGAGCGAACATACCGAATGTTGCATTTGGTTTTACGGCTGATGTACCGGATGCAGATCATTGCAGTTCGGATAATGAAAGGCTCGTGTGCGATGCAACCGCTGATACGCTTGCGGTTATCAAGGGCGTTAATCCTGATGCGATTGTCTGGAAGAACGAAAATCAGAGCGCGGGTTCGGTTATGATCGGAGCCATTGAATATGCAGCTCAGGCAAAGGACAGCGCAGCTCCCGATGAGGATGGTGACTATGTGACCATAACCGATAACCGTGCGGGATCGAAGGAGAGCGATACCCAGTATACCGCAACAAAATCCGTAAGTCTTGATTTTTCCAAAGTCGGCTTTGATGAGCCAGGAATTTATCGTTACATCATTACCGAAAGTTATATCAAGACTGATGACAGCGTGAACGGAATCATTTGCGATCCTAACGTAACAGGCGATGACAATTGCAAGAGAACTCTTGATGTATATGTTATCGATGCCGGTGTGGATGCCAATGAAAATCCCGTGCTTGCGGTTTCCGGCTTCGTACTCTACCAGGGAGTTGTTACCGATGGTCCTTCAAACGACACAACAGTGACTGCAAATGAAGTTGACGATACTGTAAAGCTTGAGGATGGCACAACCAGCAAGTCAACCAACGGCAAGGAAGTCAAGGATGCTGCCAAGTCGGTCGGCTTTGAAAATGAATACAACACTCATGACCTTACTTTCTCAAAGAAAGTTGAAGGTAACCAGGGTTCACGCGATAAGTATTTCGCGTTCACACTTGAAATCGGAAATGTGGGACCGGGTACTGTTTTGGATGTATCCTATGCCGACGACCAGGATGATTCGACCACAGACGGTGATGCAGACGTGACGATTTCCAAAAATCCCAACGCGGCTACCACGGTTATCACTGACGATGTTGAACAGCCTACCGTTCTGACAGCAGATTCCAAGGGTGAGCTCAGCCAGAGCTTCTACCTGCAGCATGGTCAGAAAATCGTAGTCAGAGGAATTCCGGACAAGGCAATTTATAGTCTCTCCGAGAACGAAGAGGATTATGATCCCGAAATCCTGCTTACCGGTGATGATAAGGATGAAAAGGAAACCTTCGATGATGACACCGATGATGAGGACCTGCTTGATGACACGAAAGTAAACGAAGTACTGGATCCTTCACTTACGGATGACGTAACCCTGGATTTCACAAACTCACGTGCAGGTGTGATCCCGACAGGCGTTAAGCTTCCACTTGTTTCGGTCATCGTACTCGGCGCAGTGCTTATGACAGGCGTTCTGGTGCTTGTATTTAAAAAGCGTGAGGAAGAATAAAAGAGCTTAAGAAAACATTATGTTGAAAAAACATTAAATATATATAGACTAACATATAAACTTGAAAAGGAGAACGAAAATGAAGAATAAGAGACTGAGAAACAGAATAATCGCCATAATAGCAGCGATGGCACTGATAGTGTTGGCAGCAATTCCTGCACTGGCAGCAGGAGGCCTTACAAATGAAAACACTTATAATCCTACCAGTGGTACATCTGGTGCCGGATTTGATAAGTATCTTATCATTGAGGAAAATGATATCATACCTCCCACAGCAGTCTTTAATTTTGAAGTGACTGCGCCTATTGATGATATTGATGCTACCTCAAACTCACTTCAGGTTTTTAGCGGACCTGATCCCCAAAAAGTAAAGCTTTATGTTGCAGAAGATGGTGTTGATGGTTCAAGCGGAAGTTATAACATTTCTTTCTCCGGTGCAAGTGCCGATGTGAGCTTCGGTGATTCGGGTGCGGAAAATCTTGAAGGATTTGAGTCAGGAACCAAGTATGCCAAGAAGAGTGTAGTAATTGATTTTACTGACGTTGCTTTTGAAAAACCCGGTGTTTATCGTTACTATATCACTGAGAATCCGACAACCGGCTTTGGAATCAAGCATGGTGAATATAAGACTATTGATGTTTATGTTTCCGATACGGATCCCAGCGGAACAACAAGCGGAAGCGTCTATGATCTTGTTGTTGACGGATATGTAATGTATGATGGAAATATAACGGAAGCTCCCGGAAATAATGATCCCGCTTCGCGTCCTTCCGGAGCAACTAAGGATGATATCGTAGTTAACAAGTATCCAAGCGTTGACCTTACTGTCATGAAGAAGGTTTCCGGAAACCAGGCAAGCAAGTCAGATTTCTTCAGCTTTACTCTTGAAATCAGCAATGGTACACCCAATGCAAAGCTTACGCTTGACATTTCCAATATGGTTATCAATGATGATCATAACAATGGGATCAGTACCACCGCTCCTCAGATAGCTCTTGACGCCGACGGTAATGGATCGCTTACTTTCGAGCTTCAGCATGGTCAGAGCATCAGAGTGTTTGGTCTTGCGGAAGGAAGTTTCTACTCCGTAAAAGAAAATGACACTGAAGGAAAGCTTTCCAAAGCAGGGTATACAACAGTTATTACCCAGAGCGTTACCGATGCATCCGAACAAGGTGAGATTGATGACACTGAAAGAATCATCGTACTTAACAGCGGAACCGGAAGCGGTAAAGGTATGAAGAAAGCCAACGAGATTACCTTCACCAACACCAAGGAAGGCAAGATCCCTACTGGCGTTAACATGAAGGTTGTTCCTATCGTTGTAATTGCGCTTCTTTTCATCGGCGGAATTTCGGTACTCACCGTCCGCATGGCTAAGAAGGAAGAGAACGAGGAAGTATAAGAGGTAATACAATGAGGAAATTCAAAAAGATAACAGCAACCATGCTTGCAGCAGCACTTCTTATGCAGGGCACTGCGCTGCTTCCTGCCGCAAGGGCTGAGTCAACCGATGCGATAAGCTATGCAGGCGTTATCGGCGCGTCCAACGGCACAACAGTTGTCGACGCAAACGCCGTGGCTTTAAATGACGCATATCTTACAAACAAGGTGGATTACAATAACATTAAGGGCGCCACGATTGAGAGCGATGCGATCATATCCTACAATGCAACGGAATTCAAAAAGGTTCTTGAGATTGAGGACGGAACTAATATACCGGCTGCAAGCTTCAAGTTTTCCGTTATGCCGGGAGATGAGGTTCCTGCAAGCTATGATGGAACCGAACTTAAGACCCTTCAGGTCAAGGAAGGAATAAATCCTGACAAAATTGTCTATAAGCTTGAAAATGTTTCGGGCACTGATTTTGTCAGAAGCAGTAATGCGGGTTATGTTTCAAGGAAGGACTCGGATGATAACTCCGGACTTTATGATAATCCTGTAACCGAGTTGACTCCATACGGGGCTTTCATTCTCGAATATCAGCCCCAGGCAGTAAATCTTCCGGCTGAGGGAAGCGCTGCTGCGGCTTTAGATAATGTGCTTATCAACAATGTAGCAAAGGGAAAGGGTACTGATTCGGATGTAAATACCTACTTTGCAATCAAGACAGTTCAGATGGATTTCTCAAATTGTGGCTTTACCGAGCCCGGAATCTACCGCTATCTTATCATTGAGGCTGATTCCGATTCAGACGCCATCGAAGATGATGTAACGAGAAAAAGCAGCGAGGCCTTCGGTTTCCGTACCCTTGATGTCTATGTTGAGGATGCGACCTATGTAAAGGCTTCGGATGACAAAAAGCAGTACGACCTCCGTATTGCCGGTTATGTGATGTATCTTGGAATGCTTACAGACGAGGCTCCGGCTGCTGCTCCTGTAATTAATGCTAATCCTACTGCCGATTCAATGGAGGATGGTCTTGATCATTTGAATCCTTCGGGTAACGGGGGAGCTAACGGTGCCGAGGTAGCTGAAGCGATAAAATCGGAAGGCATCAGAAATCTTTACAAGTCCAATGACCTTACTTTCAAAAAGACCGTCAGCGGAAACCAGGCTTCAAACGACCAGTTCTTCAAATTTACCTTGAAGGTAACTACCGCTTCGCTTGAAGATGACATGATCTTTGCCATAAGCGATGACAGCACTCAGGTTGTTAACAGTTCATGGAAAGAAGATACCGAAAAGCCTAACAGCGCAACAGCTTACAGCAAAAAGACCATTTATACCGCAAATGCAGCCACAGCTTTTGATGCCGACAATGATAATAATGCGGAATTTACCTATGTGAGCGGCAAGCAGCTTAAAGAGGGTTATGATTTCTACCTTCAGGCTGACCAGTTCATAACCATTCTCGGACTTCCCGAGGGCGTTGCGTATGAGCTTTTGGAGTACAGCGAGGATTACAAGCCTACCGTTAAGATGGAAAAAGAAGATGGCTATGATTACATGGATGGCAATGAAGATTCTACGGATGTGATAGAACTTGCCGTCGCAACCGAAGATAAAGCCGTTAAAGCAAGTATTTCTGACTCATATATGGCAGCTGATGTTTCAGCTACCTTCAACAACGAAAAGAAGGGTACCATCCCTACCGGTATCATCATGCACGTACTTCCGGTTGCAGCACTTGCTGTAGTATTCGGTAGTGGAGTGATCATCTTTGCGGCACGCAGAAGAAATGATGATGAAGAATAATTAAGCGCAAAAATACAGAGAGGAGGCGCACTATGAAGCATTTTATTAAAAATTTAACTTATTTTGCGACAGTATGTGCGCTCCTTCTGTGTCTTTTTGTGGGAACGGCAGTGGCAGGAAGCTCCAATGAAACGCTTGAAGCCGAAATACCTGTAGACTGCATTAAATTTTCAAGGAATCGTACTGAAAACTATATTGTAAAGATAGAATCTACCGATGAATCGTATCCCGCTCCGAAGGAAAACAAGCTTACGATAAAAGAGGACGGTACGGGCTATTTTGTGATTTCCATTAATGAGCCTGGAAATTATGATTATCTTGTATATCAGGAAGCCGGAAATGACAAGGATACCATGTATGATGATACGGTATATAATGTCAGGGTTTTTGTCACCCAGACTGATGAAAAGAAGCTGGATTTCAACGTTGTGGCAACCGTAAAGGCTACCGGTGAAAAGCCTGACAGGGTTGAGTTTGAGAACGAGGACAAAAACAAGATAGATGGCGATTCGGATTCAAAGACTCCTCCCGTAAAGACCGGTGATGAAAGCAATATTCCGGCCTATGCGGTACTTGCCGGTGTAATGGTAGTTGTTTTCATTATTCTTCTCGTCACAAGAAAGAAGGATGACAGTGATGATGAGGATGACGAGAAATAAGAGAGTAATGTTTAAAGAGGAATTTTGTCTTGGATGAGCAGGAAATAAAAATAACGGAGGAAACCACTCCGAATGAAGCTCCGGAGGAAACCGGAGGAAAACCCGAACCGGAAAAGTCCGTAAACAAGAAAAAAAGCGCCGGACAGCTTGCGGCTGCTTTTTTTATAAAGCTCGGAGTAACGGCGGTTGTGCTCTGGATACTTCTGGGATTTGTGGTTGCAATCTATGTGAACCATAGCCATGCTTCGTACCCGATGATAAAGGACGGTGATTTCTGCCTTGTCTTGCGGCTCGGAAAAGTGACTGAGGGCGAAGAGGTTGCCTATAAAAAGAATGGTGAGATCAAGTTCGGAAGGATAATGGCAAAGGCCGGTGATGTGGTCGACATAAAGGGTGACGTACTGATGGTCAACGGCTATAATGTGACGACGGACGTTGTATATCCAACAACTTCCGAGGGCTCAAAAATTGAATACCCCTACACTGTTCCTGAAGGCTCATACTTTATCCTCAATGATTTCAGGGCTGAGGTTACCGACAGCAGGGAATTCGGCGCTGTGAAAAAGAGTGAAATAAAGGGCAAGGTAATCTTTATCATGCGCAGAAGAGGTATATGATGGAAAAGACGCACGAAAGGGTGCAGGACCGGGCGCGGCGCATCTGGAAGAAACTGAATGACTATTATGAGCGTCTTCTGCTGATAATATTTATCGTGCTCTTTTTGATTGTGCTTTACTGCCTGTATGACACCTGGTATGTATATGACCATGCAAGCGACAAAAGCTTTCTGAAATATAAGCCGACGCCGGACAATCCGGGGACGGTTGCGGACTCGCCGATAAGCAATGACTATGTATGCTGGCTTACGATAGACGATACCAACATTGACTATCCCGTCATGCAGGGTGAGGACAATTCGAAATATCTGAATCTTGATCCTTACGGAAAATATTCGCTTTCAGGCAGTATTTTCCTCGACAGCAGGAATGCGGCGGATTTTTCGGATGACTATTCGCTGGTCTATGGTCATCACATGGAATATGGCAAGATGTTCGGAGCCCTGGATGACTTTCTGAACCTTAAATATCTGAAAAACCATTCCACAGGAACCCTGATAGTCGGTAAAGAAGGCAAGATTATATATAATCTCAAGGTTTTTGCGTCCATGCATGCGGATGCAAAGAATAAAAATGTTTTTGCCCCGACCGAGACTAACGATGTTGAGGCCTATGTAAAGGAAAATGCGGAATACTATGTGGAGATGCCCGAGCTTGCGGGAAAAAGGATTTTGGGACTTTCGACCTGCTCGGAGGGTGATTCCACAACAAGAATACTTGTGTTCTGTTATATATGTGATTAAAAAAATCAAGATATAATTTATAGGAGAAACTTAATGAAAAAAACATTTTTCAGACGCTTTCTGTGTCTTGCTCTCTGTGTGCTTTTGATTTTCGGCGCATGCGGAAAAAAGGAGAGCAGTTCCAAGAAAAATTCGGACAGTTCGTCCGCTGAGTCGTCTTCCGATAAGAAGTCGGACAGCGCGTCTTCTAAGAGCTCGGATTCCTCATCCTCAGGTGATGAAAGCTCGGCAGAGGAAGAAGAGCCTTTGTCTTACCCTTTTGCAAAGATGTCGGCAGAGACTGACCAGATGATAAAGGATGCTGTTGCCCAGTATAACGCTGAGGATTATACCAACCTCGATGAGCCTGTACAGTATAATGTTCTGTGGCTTGGTTTTACTCATGTGACCTATAATGAACTTGATTTCCAGATGACTGATTTCGACAAGGCATATCTTGAGGCAGTAGTGTTGAACTTTGAGAAGTCTGTTGAAAAAATCACCAACCATAACCTTGATATCACAGTAGATCTTCACTTTGTGAATGAAGCTACCCCTCTTACAAAGAATGATAATGCAGACTGGCTTTTCCTTGCAAAAGAGACGGTACAGCCTGCAATTGACGCATATTCAGTAGACCATGAATATGATACCATTCTTACAACCGTTCAGACAGCGGGAGACGAGAATGCCAAGAGAAACGAGGGCAAGGAAGGCTATGGCGTAAATTATGTTATGCTCGGACTTGAGACCGCAAACATAACTGCAGATATCGGTTATTCGACCTTTGATCTTCAGCTTCCGAAGGATGGAACCTATCCTCTTGCAGATCCCGAGACTCCTTCTTTAAATGCAACAGCAGTTGCTGTACATGAATGGATGCACCAGCTTGAGCCGATGAAGACCATACTCGGCATCGAATATCCTGACACCCACGTATATCAGGGAAATACAGCTGGCTATCAGAAGTATATTGCTGACGAGAATGATTATGATTACTTTGAGTTCTATAAGCTTGTTCTTACAGGAAAGCTTGAATATAACAATGGTTCTGGCATAAAGCATGTCGGTATGTATCCCAAGATGTGGCCTCTTGCAAAGCGCAACCGCTACAACCTCGGATACTTCACAATTAAGGCCGCAGACGGCAAGGGCTATCTGACCGGTCTTGCTGATGCTCCGCTTCTTACCCTTTCCGACACTGAATGCGTATGGAACATCCGTTACAACGGAAATGGTCATTTTGCACTTACTCCTAAGGAGTTCCCTGACAAGCTTGTCGATCTCGGAAATGCATGGGATAGCGAGGGCAATACCATCGGTCTCTGGATTTACACAGGCTATGTAGATGCCCAGAGCTGGTACCTTGTTGAAAATTCTGACGGAAGCTACTCGATCAAGACACCGTATGAGAGCGGACGCCTCCTGACCGTACAACAGAAAGGACAGCAGGCAACCCTTAACGCTGCAGGTGCAGGCGGCACGCAGAAGTGGATTTTCAAGAAAGTGGGCAGTTGACAAACCCGGAAAAAGTGTTATAATTACTACTTGATGTGGTTTTTGATTCTATATGCGAAAACCACCATTGTATCAAAAAAGAGGAGTAATAGTAATGAACACTTTAAAGAAGGCATACTGCAGGGTTTATCAGGCAGGTTTTCGTCTTGCACTTCCGCTTCTTCCTTACAGGGAACCGAAGATTTTAAAGACTGTAGGCGGCGCTGCAAAGCTGATAAGAGCCAAGGGCGGAAAGAAGGTCATGATCGTTACCGACGCAGGAATCACAAAGCTCGGAATCCATGAGAACCTGATAAATCAGCTGAAAATACAGGGCGTGGACTATGTGATCTATGACAAGACCGTTCCCAATCCCACTTTTGACAACGTTGAGGAGGCATATGCGCTCTATAAAAAAGAGGGATGCGACTGTCTTATCGGCCTCGGAGGAGGCTCTTCCATGGACTGTGCAAAGGGCGTGGGCGCAAGGGCTGCAAGACCCAAAAAAACCATCGACAAGCTGATGGGCAAATTCAAGGTATTCAAGAAAATCCCGCTTCTGATCGCAATTCCGACCACAGCCGGTACCGGCTCCGAAGTAACGGTTGCATCAGTTCTTACAAATTCGGAAACCCAGACAAAATATCCGATCTACGATTTCTTTTTGATTCCGTACTATGCTGTACATGACTGGAGGCTTACTGCGGGACTTCCGAAGCATCTTACCGCGACAACCGGTATGGACGCATTGACTCATGCAGTTGAAGCATATATCGGCCGCAGCACTACAAAGCATACCAGAAAGCTTTCCGAGGATGCGGTTAAGCTTATCCATGACAATCTTTATGACGCTTATCTTGACGGACATAATGAAAAGGCAAGGCAGAACATTCTCTACGCTTCATATCTTGCAGGAGCATCATTTACCCAGTCCTATGTTGGCTATGTGCACGGGCTTGCACATGCCCTCGGCGGAAAATATGGTACTCCTCACGGACTTGCAAATTCCGTGATCCTGCCGCATTTCCTCCGTGCCTACGGAAAGGCAGTTGAAAAGAAGCTTGCTAAGCTTGCAAGAATAACCTGCGAGGCAAATGTTTTCGATGATGACCATGCAGCCTGCGAGAAGTTCATCTCATGGGTTGAGGAAATGAACGAAAAGATGGAAATTCCCCGTTACATAGAGGGCATCGATCCCGCAGATTTCGATTTCATGGCAGGCCGTGCCGACAAGGAGGCAAATCCTCTCTATCCCGTTCCTGTGCTGATGGATAAGAATGAGCTGGTGAAGATGTACAGAGTGGTCTGCGGAAATGTAAGGGAACATAACTTCAAGAAGGCTTCGGAAGCCGGGCTCAGAGAGCACGATGCGCACAGAGCTCATGTGAAGAAATCGTCATAACAAGGAGACTACCATGTCCGAAACAATAAATAAAGCCGAATCCCTCCTTGCTTCCCAGCGTGCTTTTTTCCGCGCGGGCAGGACTATGGATGTGGATTTCAGGATAGCAATGTTAAAAAGGCTCTACAGGGAGCTTAAGGAAAACAGTAAGGACCTTACGGATGCTTTGACTGCCGATCTCGGAAAGAGTGAGTCGGAAGGATACATGTGCGAGGTCGGAAATGTACTGTGCGAGATTTCATATCAGATAAAGCACATAAGAAAGTGGGCACAGCCCAAGCGCAAGCTTACCGATCTTGTGAATTCCTTTGCAAAGAGCATGACGATTTCAGAACCGCTCGGAAATGTGCTGATCATGGCACCATGGAACTACCCTGTTCTTCTCTGCCTTGACCCTCTTGTAGGTGCCGTTGCTGCAGGAAACACCGTGATTTTAAAGCCTTCAGCCTATGCTCCGGAAACCAGCCGTGCGCTGAAAGCCCTGATCGACAAAGTGTTTATGCCCGAGCATGTTGCGGTAGTTGAGGGAGGAAGAGCAGAGAACAATGCCCTTTTAGACCTCCGTTTTGACCATATTTTCTTTACGGGATCCGTGGCTGTCGGAAAGACCGTTATGGAACGCGCCGCAAAGAATCTGACACCTGTAACACTTGAACTTGGCGGAAAGAGTCCCGTGATCATCGAGAAATCGGCAAATGTTAAGCTTGCGGCAAAGCGTATTGCTTTCGGAAAGCTTCTTAACTGCGGTCAGACCTGCATCGCGCCGGACTATGTGCTTGTTGAGGAAGAAGTACATGAAAGATTCATTGAAGAAATGAAGAAATCGCTTGCAAAGCAGTGCCCGGATCCTCTTGATAATGAGGGCTTTGCGCATATGGTAAACAAAAAGCATTTCGACAGGGTCTGCGGACTGATAAATGCAGATAAGGTGGTTTTCGGCGGAAATTCAGATGAGGAAAAGCTGAAAATAGAGCCTACGATACTCGATAATGTGACGGCAGAGGATGCGGTAATGCAGGAGGAGATCTTCGGACCTCTCCTTCCGGTAATCAGCGTAAAGAACATGAAGGAGGCCGAGGAATTTATCAAAGACCGCGAAAAGCCCCTGGCACTTTACCTCTTTACTAACGATAAAAAGGTAGAAAACCGTTTCATGAAACATGTGCCCTTCGGTGGAGGCTGCATAAACGACACCATCGTACATATCCTTTCCTCAAGGCTGCCCTTCGGCGGAGTCGGAAACTCCGGCATGGGCAAATATCACGGAGAATATTCCTTCAGAACCTTCTCAAACGAGAAGCCTGTCGTGAAAAAATACCTCTTCCCTGATCTTCCGATGCGCTATACACCCTACAAAAAGGTGTATGAGAAGCTGGTAAGAATGATACAGAGATAAATTTAGAAGAGCTTGTAAATAAAACTTTTGACAAACCCCGCCTGCAGATGCTATACTTTAATTTACTGTATCTGCCGAGGCGGGTTTTTGTATTATGATGGAAAACATGAAAATTTTACTACCGGAAAAAGTTGACTTTATCATCTCTGTTCTTGAGAAAGCGGGCTATGAAGCATATGCGGTCGGAGGCTGCGTACGCGATAGCCTTCTTGGTCGTGCGCCCAAAGACTGGGATATTACTACAAACGCCCTGCCGGAAGAAGTAAAGGGTCTTTTCCGCCGCACCCTTGATACAGGGCTTCAGCATGGGACCGTTACGGTCATGCTTGACGGAGAGGGCTTTGAGGTCACAACCTACCGTATTGACGGACAATACGAGGACGGAAGGCATCCTGACAGTGTAAGCTTCACAAGAAAGTTAAGCGAGGACCTTCTCCGCCGTGACTTTACGATAAATGCCATGGCCTATAATGAAACAAAGGGTATAGTAGATATTTTTGACGGACAGGCAGATCTTGAAAACAGGGTGATACGCGCGGTCGGAGACCCTGTGCAGCGTTTTTCGGAGGATGCGCTCCGCATCATGCGCGCAGCCCGTTTTGCCTCCGAGCTTGATTTTGAAATGGAAAACGAAACGCTCGCAGCGATGAAAAAGCTCTCTCCGAACATAGAGAAAGTTTCCGCGGAGAGAATACGGGTTGAGCTCATGAAGCTTATCATGGGAAAAAGACCGGAGAAGTTCCATGTGCTCTATGAGACCGGAATTACAAAGCACATACTGCCGGAATGGGATCTTTGCGAGACTACAGGGCAGGAGTGCGAGTACCATATATATAACGTTGCGGACCACATTATTGAGAGCATAAAGGTCATGCATGCTTTACTAAATCTGCACCCGGGTGACAGGGAACGTGAGTTCTCGGGAAGCACGGTAGGAAGCCTTGGAATTTCAGATTTTTCGTCCGTATTCAGTGATAAGGACAAGAATATACTGATGCTTGCGATGCTCCTTCATGACATCGGAAAGCCTGCCACGAAGACTGTTGATGCAAGGGGTGCCCATTTCTACGGACATCCGGCAGTTTCCGCAGTGATGGCAAATGAAATAATGCACAGGCTTAAGTTTGACAACGAAACGATAGAGCTTGTAAATACTTTGGTCGGCCGTCATGACGACCGCTATCGCTATGACTGGAGCGAGGGAAAGCATACGGCAGCCCATCTTTCGGGGGAAATCGGCCGCAGGGCATGTGAGATGCTGATACCGGTTCAGTATGCCGATATGATGGCCCAGGCACCGGAGTTCTTTTCTTCGGGAGTGGCTGAAATCGGCGAGATGGAAAGAAGCCTAAAAAGACTTTTTGAGAACGACGAGCCATACATGCTTTCGCAGCTTCGGATTGACGGGCGCAGGCTTATTGAACTAGGCGCAAAACCGGGTAAGGGCATGGGCATAGTTCTTAACGAGCTTCTGTACGAAGCAATGGAAGAACCGTTTATTAATACAGAGGACGAGCTTGAAAAAAGGGCAAAAGCCATGCTTGGTTTCGGGCCCGAAAATATATATAAAAATATTTTCTTCGATCTGGACGGAACACTGACGGATTCGGAGGAGGGAATCATCAACTGCCATAAATATGCGCTGTCGGCCCTTGGCGTGCCGGAGGAAAAATTCGGTAATCTCCACCGATATATCGGGCCTCCGCTGGTGGAATGCTATAAGGATTATTTTGACAAGCCTGAAGATATTGACAGGGCAATGAAGCTTTACCGCGAAAGATATAATGAGCTGGGCTGGAAGGAAAACAGGGTTTATCCCGGCGTGCCCGAGATGCTCAACAGGCTTAAGAAGGCAGGGCACAGGCTATATGTTGCAACCTCCAAGCCCGAGCATTTTGCAAAGAGGATAATTGACTATTTTGGCCTTGCGAAATTCTTTGACGGAGTATTTGGTGCTTCGCCCGATGACAAACGCTCAAAGAAGAAGGATGTGCTTTTATATGCGCTTTCATCGGCGGGAGTGGAATTATCGCAGGATGAAAAAATCATGTATCCCTACGAGGCGCTGATGGTCGGAGACCGCTTCTACGATGTGCTGGGCGCATCCGAGGTCGGCATGAGGACCATCGGAGTTCTCTACGGCTACGGACATGACAAGGAGCTTCTTCGCGCCGGTGCGATGGCACTTGCGAAGACTGCGGAGGAGATATATTGAGATTTATTTGAGGATTAAAAACACATTGCAATTGTATTTGCTTTAAAACCCAACATATAGTATAATAAAAAACAGTGTCGATTCAGGAGAGTAATAAATGTACGAAATAATGACTGCCGAAGAGGCGGTAAAACTGATAAAGGACGGAGACTGCATCTGTGTAAATTCCTTCGTTGGAATTGAAAGCCCGGTGGAGCTGCATGAGGCAATCTACAAGCGTTTCAAGGAAACCGGATCGCCGGCTCATCTTACGATGGTTTCGTCTGCGGGCTTCGGTGTGTGGGATGAAAACCGTAATGCCGAGGGCTATATCCGTGACGGTGCGGTTGACAGACTGATCTGTGGCCATTTTGGTGCAATGCTGAGTACAAAAAAGCTGATACTTGAGGATCGTTTCGAGGCCTATAACCTGCCGCTCGGCTGCATCAGCCATGCTATCCGTGCCCAGGCGGGAGGACTTCCCGGAGCGCTTTCTAAAGTCGGACTTGATATTTTTGTGGATCCAAGGATCGAGGGCCCCGGAATCAACAATATTTCGAAGGATGACAGATATGTAAAGCTCGTGAATGTTGACGGAGAGGAATTCCTTTACTATAAGCTTCCGAAGATGACCATTGCTCTGATAAAGGGTACCGCAGCCGACAGGTTCGGAAACATTTCCTTCGATGACATGTACATGTCGGGCGACGCGCTTTCAATCTGCCAGGCAGTAAGGGCAAACGGAGGCAAGGTAATCGTCCAGGTTGACAAGCTTGTGCGTAAGCCGGCAAGACCCCGTAACGCCATCATTCCCGGCTGCCTTGTGGATGCGATAGTTGTGATCGAGCCCGAGCCTTCGGAGAGCGGTTATGAGGCCCTTACCGGTAGTTTTGAAATTCCTTCGGGCCAGTGGGATATGTGGGTCGAGATCATCGACAGGCTTTCCTCAACGCACCGCCGCAACAATGTGACGGCCGACATCATCGCAAAAAGGGCGACGGAGGAGTTGCACGAGGAGGATATCGTAAATATCGGTATCGGAATACCCGAGAACATTTCCCGCTTTGCAAAGGCAAAGGGCATACTCAATAAAATAACACTGACTGTTGAATCCGGCGGTGTCGGAGGCTTTCCTGCGTCGGGTCCGGTTTTCGGTGCCATGATCGGTGCCGCATCTGTCTATGATATGGCGAACCAGTTTGACCTCTACGACAACGGCGGTCTTGATATCTGTTTCATGGGCGCACTGGAGGTTGACAGGTACGGAAACGTCAATTCGCACAGGGGACCGGGTGCATATGCCGGAATCGGCGGTTTCGCGAACATTACCGCGAAGACACCCACGGTTGTTTTCTGCCTTACCTTTGATACAAAGGGACTCAAGGTAATTGAGAGGGACGATGGCTCGCTTAAGATTGTAAACGAGGGCGACATAGCGAAGTTTGTAGACGAGGTTCACAGCATTTCATTCTCCGGAAAACGTGCGATGGCGAACGGCCAGAGGGTGCTCTATATAACGGAACGCTGCGTGTTCGAGCTGACCGAAAAAGGACTTAAGCTCATTGAGGTTTATCCCGGAATAGACATGGAAAAGGACATCATCGACAGGATTCCTTTCCCTGTTTTAATAGATGAAGCTCTTAAGAAAGGCAATAAAAAATGATTAAAATCTTCGCTGATTCAACCTGCGATCTTTCAAAGGAACTGGTTGAGAGATACAACATCGGAATTATTCCTCTCCACATAGTGATGGACGGAAAGGAATATCGTGACGGTCTGGAGATCACACCCGCTGAAATCTTTAAGTGGGCGGATGCAAACAAAACTACTCCGAAGACTTCTGCGATTTCGATTGAGGATTTTGAGGCTGCTGTTAAGCCTGAGATCGATGCGGGAAACGAAGTGATCGTTTTCAGCATTTCCTCCGAAATGTCGACAACCAACAACATAATGAAGCTTACGGCAGAGGATATGGGAGCGGCCGATAAGATATCCGTTATCGATTCAAGAAATCTTTCGACAGGAATCGGACTGCTGGTGCTTGCTGCCGCAGACCTTGTCACAGCAGGAAAGAGCAGGGAAGAGACTGTTAAGGAAATCGAACGCCTGATTCCTCTTACCAGGGCGAGCTTTACGGTCGATATCCTGACCTATCTCCACAGAGGAGGACGCTGCTCGGCGGTTGCCGCACTTGCGGGAAGCGTGCTTAAGCTTCATCCCAAGATTGTGGTTGAGAACGGAAAAATGCACCCCGACAAGAAGTACAGGGGTAAAAATACAAAGGCCATCATGGAATATGTGACAGACCTTACTCCCGAACTTAAAAAAGCACGTAAGGATAGAGTATTCATCACCCATACGTGTAAAGAACGCGAAATTGTTGAAGAAGTAAAGAGTTATCTTGAAAGCCTCGGCTATTTTGATGAGGTGCTTGAAAGTATTGCGGGCGGAGTAATATCGGCGCACTGCGGTCCGGGAACCTTAGGCGTGCTGTTCATCGCCGGGTAATTTTGCAAAATCCCTCGGCGAAAGCCCGAATTCATTAAGGAAGCAGCGGTTGAAGGTTGAACTGCTTGAAAAACCGGACACAAGGGCAATCTCGGAAATGGAAAGAAGTCCGGCTTCGGAAGAAGTGCTGTTTTTACCGCTGATAAGAGAGGCGGCGTTTACGAGCCTTGTGTGGATCAGGTAGTCATATAAAGAAATACCATATATTTTTTTAAAGATATGAGAGAGGTGGGTATGATTATAGCCCGCCTCTTTTGCTGTCTCTTTGAGGTCTATATTTTCGTGAAAATGGTGGTTTATAAAACTTATGGCGGCGGAAAGCCTGCCTGCTGTATCAGCAGAAAACCCAGGTTCGCTTTCCTTTATCGCTTCCGTTATCTCGCCGCCGATAAGACAGAAAAGTGCGTTAAACAGAGAAAGGGTAGCGGTAAGGGGAAAAGCTTTCCCTGCGGATGCAAAGGAAATCATTGATTTTACAAGATCCATCGGAGATGCGGCTTCGGATTCCTTTCGCGGAGGGTCCTTCTTTTGGCAATAAACCGGTACTATCCTTCCGAAAGCCTTGGCTTCGGGTGTTGCTTCCGGTTTTTCGGACCGGCAGACATAGGGAGAGGAAAGCACGGGCAGAAGAAGGGTAAACTCGGGATTTTCCGAAAGCAGTGAAAAGTCAAAATCTATCAGATCCCTTGCGGCAGCGGATGCAAAAGCATAGGGAGTAAAAGGCGGAAGCACGACAAATTCACCCACATTTACCAAAATGCGGGTGTCCTTTATGTCAAGCTTTACGGGCAGCCTGTCGGGTACTATGATGCGCGCATGATCGTGGCGGCAGTACCCTGTGTAGCCCAGGCTTTGTCTGATTTTGATCGTTTTTTTGGTATCCATGGCTTTATCATAAGCATCATGGGCTGCAAAATCAACAAAAAAATTGCAAAAAAGGAAAATATGACGTAAAAAACGTCAAAATAGATATTATAATATAATGATTATTTTTTCTTGTATTGACAGAAAAAGACTGATGGTCTATAGTTAACGTATATCGGCGGTAAACCTACCGCAAAAAACAGAAAGGAGCAAGGAAGTATGGCAAAATGGGTTTGTTCAGTATGTGGGTATGTTCATGAAGGAGACAATCCTCCGGAGTTCTGTCCTGTTTGTAAGGTTCCCGCATCAAAGTTCAATAAAGTTGAAGAAGGCGGCATGAACTGGGCTTCGGAGCATGTGGTCGGAATTGCAAAGGATGTTGACGAGGAGATCAAGAAGGACCTCCGTTCTAATTTTGAAGGTGAGTGCTCTGAGGTTGGTATGTATCTTGCAATGGCAAGAGTTGCATTCCGCGAGGGCT
>JAFRWN010000142.1 GCA_017437965.1 Lachnospiraceae bacterium | reverse complement strand
GAGCTTCGCAAGGACAGGAATGCCAGACTCGTCATGTGGGGAGCTGAGTTTGAATACTGGGTGGGCAGAAAAAGCCCGCCCCTTAAAAAGCTGCTCCCCTATCTCGACAGAGATACGCAGAAAAGGATCATCGCGCATATCTTTGCCGAGATAAGAACCGGGCCTGTGATCATCAACGTCCTCAAGGATTACACTAAGGACATAAAGGATGTTTTGCCTGACGATCTGAAGCCCTATGCCGAGTAGCCATTCCCGTAAGGGCGCACTTATACACGCTGAAGCGTGTCGTGCGCCCTTCGGGGACTGCTGCGCAGGCTTGTTGTCTGCATAAACCGCAGACAAATAGGGCAAGTTTCACTTTCCCCATCCGGTGCAAAATACGCACCTTCCCCTATCTCATATCCCGATGAAGTTTTGCAGGAAATACCCCTGCTATCACTCTATCGGGATATGTCGTATCCGAGCCGAGCGAACTGGCTTACGGATACGATAAATGACCGCAAACGATCCTGTTTTTGATGGAGATATCACATCGAAAACTAATCGCAAGCGGTCATTTTGTTTATGCATTTTCATATTCATTTTTTAGAACGGAGGTAATTATGCCAGAAACAAGACAGATACATTTTACCGGCGATATCGTAAGCCGTAACAAAGGACAATCCGCAGTCGAACATGCCGCATATCGGAGCGGAGAAAAACTTTATCTCGACCGTGAGGGTGAGACATTTGATTACACGAGAAAAGGAGGCGTTTTGTATACGGAGATCATGCTTGCAGATCATGCTCCGGTGGAGTGGGAAGACAGGCAGACACTTTGGAACGCAGTTGAGGATTTTGAGAAAAAGAACGATGCCCAGCTTGCCCGTAGTCTTGAATTCTCTCTTCCTTTTGAGCTTACTCTTGAAGAGGACATAAAGTTCTGCAAGGAGATTGCGGAGTATTACAGAAAACAGGGCATGTGCGTTGATTTCTGCATTCATGCGCCGGACGGAGGAAATAAAAATATCCACTGTCACATGATGCTTACGGTAAGGCCGCTTACCATTGATGGGACATTTATAAAACATAAGAGTCATCGGGAATATATCCTTGATGAAAACGGTCAGAAAATCCCTTTGAAGAACGGAAAGGACTATAAGACAAAAAAGGTAAATGTGGTCGATTGGGATGATAAGGGAAACATGGAAAAATGGCGTGCCAATTACGCTTTACTTATGGAGAAATATCTGAAGAATCACGGGCTTGATGTTAAGGTTGAACATCGTTCATATGAGAAGCAGGGCATTCATCGAATACCGACCATTCATATGGGACCTCATGTGGCAGCAATGGAGCGAAAGGGTATCCGCACCCGTGTCGGTGATATGAACCGGGAAATAAGGCTCATAAATGAGATGCTGGAGCGTGGCGATAAGGCAGAAAAGGAACTTGATGAGAAGATCAGAAAAATGCAAATGCTTATGGAGCGTGAAAAATCGAAGGAAAAAGAGGAAGCTCTTAAAGCAAATACCGTTGAGGGAATGCTCCTTGAATTTCAACGGAACCGCTCGCAGTTTATACAGGATGCAGGTATACATGAAAAGAATTCCACAAAGAAAAGGAACCTGCAGGACTTCGCTGCCATGTATGCCTATCTGCAAACAAACGGCATTAAAACCCTTGAGGATCTTCAAAAGGCAGTCGCTGATGAAAAGCACAACAGAAGGGAAACAATATATTCCCAAAATGAAATCGGTAAAAGGCAGAAGGAAGTGGAAGCATTGATCACTGCAGGGGAAAACTATAGACCCCTCCGTAAATATCATAAAACTCTGGAAGGACTTAAGGGCAGTAAGCGTTTGGAATACATGGATAAGAACTACGATAAACTTCAGCTTGCGGACTCCTGGCTGGCTTCCATCAAACACTATACCGGCAAGACACTGTTTCAGCCTTCCAAGTGGGCAGATGAATCCAAACAGCTTGTGATAGACATGAGGGATTCAAAGAAAAAGCTTCAGAAGATCGGAGATAACATCGAAATGCTTTCGGACATCCTTGATATGGTGCAGGCAGTAGATACCGCAAGGCAGGTGGCAAGGCGCAAGGAGTTGCAGAAGAGCGCACCTGTGATGTCACAGCCGCAGCATCAGGAACAGGATCAACCGAGCAAGCCGAAGAAAGGCGGAGACGCAAGGTGATCCTTTTGGTAAAAAAGCTATCGGCGGCGAATGCACCGAAATACCACAGCGACAGTGCGGGAAGGAGAGGATTTATGTGGATATTAAGAAGATTGCTGATAAAGACAGCACCTCCCGCCGTGGAGGAACTAAGACAAGGGTCATTGTTGAGCGTGTCTATAATGGCACGCAGGACATAGAGGAAATCTTCCGTCCGGTCAACGAACAGAATGCCATACACAATATTCGTGCGATGATGGAAAACAAGATGGCATCGGATGGCACGGAGAGCGCATAAAAGCTGCATAAAACGGCACAAATTGATACTTTATTCCCCCGTTTTTTGAAAGAAATGAAGTTACGTCTTATATTCTATCATGAAAGTCCCTCAAATAGCTATGGCAGCACATAAAGACGGTCACATAG
>JAFRWN010000141.1 GCA_017437965.1 Lachnospiraceae bacterium | reverse complement strand
TAGATTATGCGGTATATCCAGCCAGCCGGCACAAGAAGCGGACTCTTTTCAACCCACGGAACCGTAAATGCAAGATATTCACGGGACGGGAAAAGACGGCCCTTAAGATATTTAAGCCTTGACCCGTTAAGCTTCTGTAACTTGTGTGTTACCTGGTTCTCCAGGTTCCCATAGGTACCCGAGTAAACATAGTATGAAAGAAGCTTCTTTTCCTCGTCGGAAAGCCTTTCCCTGTCAAAAAGCTTACACGAAAGCGTGCGGTTGTTCTCCTCGAAATCCAGAATTTCAAGCTTTTCTGCCTCATCACTTATATAGTCCCAGTCAAGAACATTACCGAATTTCTTTAAAAATACATAGGTATCCACCAAAGACCTAAGTCCCGTACCGCTTCCCGAAAAATGCTTCCATTCATGCGCAAGCATGTAAAGATAAAAATCTTCGTTTGTAAACCTGCGCCCGAATCTGCCCTTTCCGTCATTTACCAGGCGGTTTTCGATACCCTCATAGTACTTCCACAGATTTTCCGAATGGCTTTTCGATGAAAAAAGTCCACTGTGCATCTCGAAATTATAGACCGGAGCCTTATAGTAAACATCATGGTTGGATTTTCCGAAAAGCTTGACATAATAGCCTCTGGAAACAAAAATATCCTTTACCTCTTCCATCCTCGTACTGTCGCAGAGTATGTCATTGTCGGCCATCTGGCGCATGCCTATCCTCGGATACCACTCATGAAGCAGCGACCCCTTAAGCGGCATATACCATATGCCCTTTTTCTCCATTTCGGAAGTTACCGCCTCCCTCTCGGCATCGAGAAGTATGTTTTTCCTGATCGCCTTGTCCTTAGCCTCGGAAAACGCCGGGTACTTTATGCCCGCTTCTTCCAAAGCATAGGCTGTTATCGCAGCAAGATTATGTGCCCTTGCGACCGTAAAAAGTTTGCCTGGGTCAATACCCGAAAGCAGATCCTCATCCGGCTTTTTGTCATTCAAGACACAGGAAATCAGTTTTATCATCAGGACGGCATTTTTACCGTACTCAGTTTTGTCCATGTTTTTCAATTACTCCTTCTTCGGAAAACTCCAGAACCCTGTCGCAGATTTCAAGCGCAGCCTTTCTGTGCGTAACGATCACAACCGTTTTGTCCGTCATTTTCCTTAAGTTTTCAAGCAGGTTTTTCTCCGTTACCTCGTCCAGCGCCGAGGTTGCCTCATCAAGAAGCAGCACAGGACAATCGGAAAAAACCGCCCTTGCTATTGCGATTCTCTGCATCTGGCCCTCGGAAAGACCGGTACCCCGCTCGCCAAGTAACGTATCGATACCGTCATCAAGCTCTCCGATAAATTCATCCGCACAGGCGATCTTAAGTGCGTTCTTTATCCGCTGCTCATCATGGGCAGCTTCCGCATCCGCAAAGCTTACAACATCGCGGATGGTTCCGGACATCAGCCTGTTCCCCTGCGGAACATAGGCAAAAAGCCTGTGAAGGCTTCCGTCAAGAACCTCACTCTTTCCATTCTTGTCGGTGTAGTAACGCTCGCCCTTATCGAGAGGATATATGCTCATCAGAAGCTTAAGCACCGTAGACTTTCCGCAGCCGCTGTGACCCGTAAAGGCAACATATTCTCCCTTTTTCACCTCTACGGAAATATCCTTGATCGCAACAGGCTGCTCATCTTTACTTAGCGCATCAAGGCTTTCCACATTCGGAAAGTAAGTATAGTCCGCATTCCTAAGCCCGATGCTTTCAAGCCTGTCATTGTAAAAATGCCTGATTTCAGAAAGTGGCAGGGCCTTGGTGCCGTCATCAGCAAAGCGCTCAATTTCCTTAAGTCTCTCTGCACTTGCCGACATCGCATAGTAGCGAGGAAGATAGCCTGTTATGTTGGCAAAGGGCGACTGGATCTGCGAAATCAGCTGGGTGATCGCAGTCATCGTACCAAAGGTGATCGTTCCTTTCAGTATTCCGTAGCCGCAGTAGATTGCTCCGAAAAGATACATTCCGTTTGCAGCCACACTGAAACCACTGTTGCAGAAATTCGAGAAGCGCACTCGTCTCATGCGCGCCGCCTTATGTTCCTCCATCTTTGCCACAGCCTCGGCCGCAGTCCGCTCTTCTGCCGCAAACGAACGTATTACCATCAGGTTTCCGATGCGCTCCTGCATGAAAATCCTGAGCTTGCCGTCTTTTTCCTGGACATTTTTATGAAGCTTTTTAAGTACCTTGCGGAAAGCATAGGTAAAAAGTACCAGAAGCAGACCGCAGGGAAGAAGGACGCAGGTAAAACGCCAGTCAAGTATTATCATCATGACGACCGCACTGATAAGCTTTGTGGCCATTCCGACAAGTCCCGGAAGGATTTCCACATAACCGTTCGCCACGACTACCGTATCGTTCGTCAGGCGGTTGAGCCACTCGCCCGAATGCACCGCGCTTACCCTTGCGAAATCTTTTTTCAGGATATTCTCCATCAGCCTGGCCTTGTACATATTTTCGAAAGTTGCCCTCGAAAGTTCACCAAGCCACCTGATAAGAGCCCTGATAAGTATCTGCGATGCTACAAGTATGCATATGTAAAGCACTCCGAGCCAGAAGCCTTTTTTGTCCTGCTCGGTTGCGGAATCGACAATTTTCCTTAAAAAAAGCGCATAAAGCACCCCGCTTGCGCCGTTAATCGCCTGGACAAGCATGAGTGCCGGTATGTAGATTTTTTTACTTTTTTCCATAGATTACTCTCTTGGCAAGCTTCCTCAGCCTGAAATACAGTCTTTTTACTCCTGTTCGGAGCGGTATTGTGTGCATTATATAGAAAGAATAAAGCCGGTAGCTAATATTGCTTGTCTTATGTTCCCTGCCCTTTCTGACATAGCCGGTCATCACGGCAAGGATATCCTCATCCTTTATCCCGTATTCCTTTTTCACGCAGTTGTCGCCTAAAATAACATAGTCCTCGGGCCTTACCTCTATTATACGGTGCAGCACATAGCGGTTCGGCGGCCTCCTGTAAAGCACCACGTCACCCTTCTTAAGCCTCCCGCTGCCCCTTTTCGTTACCGTGAAAAGATCGCGGTGCTGTTTTAGGAGCGGCATCATGCTCGTGCCGACGTTAGTGTAGGTCAGTTCGCCGTTTTCATCAAGATATTCCTCGTAGGTCATCTCATTCCCTCATAAGAAATTTTCGCAGCCTCAATGTCCATGTTACAGCCCAGAAGATAAAGCTTCACTCTGTCCGAGAGCCTGTCCAGTAACGACATGGTCTTTGCAAGCTGCAAAGGATCTGCCGGGCGGTAGGTCTGCTGCAGGAGTGTGGCATAGGCCTGCTGTTTTGTGATCTTTTCGATATGGTTCGTTTCGTCGCGGGTCAGTATACATACAGCCTTAAGCGGCACTGAAATATTGCTTCCGAGCCTGTGTTTTCCGTTGTACGGAGTACCGAAAACAGTCACACCCGGCTCATTTACCCGGATCAGCGGCTTGTCGTCATTTACCATGACCGCCCTCTCGCCGAGATACTCACGCCATAGCCTTGCATGGGTCGACTTTCCGGTTCCCGAAACCGCCGCAAAAAGATAGGCCTCATTATCCACCGCAACGCAGGAACCATGAAAAAGAAAGGTATCATAGTCCGGCATTTTCTCGGCTATCTTACGGTAAACCGCAAGCTCCTCAAGGTACTCGTCCGAAGAATTATATTTCCTTCTGCCCTCGAGCTCCGCAGTCCTTTCGTTACGCTCACGCTCATAGACTATGTCCTCGGGCGTGGTTTTTACCGAAAAATCATGGGCCTGATCTGGCACCAGATAGTCCTTGCAGTACTCATGCACCCGTGTATAGAGCGATTCTATCTCAATTATCTTGTCTGCGATTTTGTAGACCTGCTTCATCGTCCGTCCTTAAAGCTTTACTCTTCGATTGCTCCGATTCCGCGAAGCTCGGTCACAACCTTATGAACATCCTCTTCGATCTTACCCTCGGGAGCCTCGTACTTTTCGCGCATCTTGCGTACAACCTCAGCCTCGGTGGTATCCTCTTTCATCAGTGAAAGGATCTCTCCGAGCATTTTGTTGCCTTTTACAAGTCCCGAAAAATTTGCCTTTCCTGTGGCAACAAGCATGGTGTCGTTGCCTGACTCATGTATGATAAATTCCTTCTTAATCTTCATCATCTTTCTCCGTTTCTTCATAATTTTGGGTTTCGGAAACCCTTCTAAGCTCATATTCGGTTTTTAGATCATTATACTCCCTGCAGGTCTCAAACCAACCCGGGCAGCCCTTGATATAGAAGGGTGTGCACTGCGGAAGATATGGGCATTTCCTGCACTTTTCATTGATTTCATGGGGAGCTTTCAGCTTTTCGAAAAGCTCTGCATCCGTCACGCCGTCAAAAATATTGCCCCATGAATGACCTTCCGGAAGATGCTCACAGTCGAAAAAGCTTCCGTCGGGTTTGATTACTATGCTCTTGTCAAGGCCGTCCGCCATGCATGCGTTAAGCCTGAACGAAGTATGTATTTTCTCACGGTTTTCATAGTTGATGCCAAGCTCACGGATATAGCTGTTCAGCTCAAACATCTGACGCTCAAGCTCGATGAAATAGGGCTTGCTCTTTTCCTGGTAGAGCGCGGAAAGATAGAGCGTCACATTTTTGTCGGCAGCGAAGCGTTCCTTCATCTCGTCAAGAAAAGCCTTAAGCCTTCCGATGCTGTCACTGTCAAAATTCACACGCAGGTTAACTTTTATGTCCGCATCCGAAAGCAAGCGTATTGCCTGCATCACGGTATCATAATTATGGGCAGTGGGGTTCACATAACGCTTGCGCTCTTTATAGTCATTACGGTCTCCGTCAAGTGAAACCTGGACTCTTTCAAGCTTCCATAGCTCCTTTGCCTCCCGGACAAGCTCCTCGGTAAAAAGGCTCGCGTTGGTTATCATGCGCGACTTATAGGGCACTCCCCTTTCACCAAGTGTTTTGCAAACATAGGAAATTATTTTTGCGCCAACAAGCGGCTCTCCGCCAAACCATGAAAGCGTTACCTTTCCCTCCCGTTTGGTTTCACAGATGAAATCTACCAGCCTAGCGGCTGTCTCTTCGTTCATCGTTATGACAGGATAGCCCTCCTCGTAGCAGTAGACACAGCGCGCATTGCAGGCAGTGGTCGGAAGTATCGTGTAGGTCCGAAGCCCCGCCTCCTCAGGCTGCATCAGCTTTATCAGATTCACAGTCTCTTTGTACTGCTTAGCCTCATCATAGTCGTTAGGCACAACAAAACGGCGCATTTTTAGTTCCTCAAGGCTGTCAAGGTCCACATATTCCTCTTCGGTGAGACTTACGATCTCGCCCGAGAATGTATGCTTTATCAGATGCGCCCCATCCTTATCATACGACACCGCCCACACCGAAGGCCTCCATCCGCATTTACTCTCCGGATGCTTCGTGCTGATTAGGGCAATAACTTTTTCGTTAGGTTCTTTTATTATTTTCATGAATCGCTTCCTGGGTTTTTAATAGCCTTATTTTAGCAGACAATCGGGATTCGTTCAAGGGGTTTATTTGGTATCGTTATAATTTACTTAATCTCATTTTTTTAGACACATTAAGTAAAATATAGCGTCTTGTTTACCTGCTTTTCCAGTATTCGTTGACAGTTTTCAGGTTTTTACTGTGGTTTACTGTCGTTTACTGTTTTTGTCAAGGAAAAAATAACCTGAGAGCACTTATAGCATAATGAAAAAACTCAAAAACAGTATAGCCAAAAAAGTAAATCTGGGGTAAAATAATATAGAACTGACTTAAGCATGGGAACCGGAAAGGAAAAACAAATGCTGAATATTATATATGGTGACTGTGAAGGCGTTGTAACCAACCCGGCAGTCTATTTTAAAAATACATACGAAGATGAATGGATCACGGATGAACTATCAAGAAGGATGATTCAGGATGTTGACCGTTCTACCGTAATCAGTGCGCGTGTAATTGACAGTCCCGTGCTTGGTGGTATCACACCAAGGGAGTTGTCCGGAGGCGTAAAGACACTTATTCTAATCAATAAAGTGCCTGATATGATTTTCAATGCCTCTGCATGTGGTGATAACTGTGCCAAGTGGTTGCTGGAAATGGGAAAAGCCAAAGATATTACAATCAATCTGCGTCATATTATGGATTTTGGCAATGATCCTTTTGATATTTATATCCGCAATACTGATCAGATTGTTCACAGCATGAAAGAACTGGTTCCGATTGCCGGAATGATTGTGAGGTGACGTAAAGTATGATAGGAAAACATACAGTCAAAATCGGCAACAGTAAACTAAAATACGAATTTACAATAAACAGGAATATAACCATCCTGAAGGGTGATAGCGCCACAGGAAAGACAACCCTGGTTGAAATGATCAGAGAGTACTATGAGAATAATACTCTGAGCGGCATTACTCTCGAGTCCGATGTTCCCTGTAGAACTCTTGAAGGCCGTGACTGGTCCGTTCTGCTTCCCACAATTCAAAACAGTATTGTCTTCATAGATGAAGAAAATGATTTTCTCAGGACACTTGAATTTGCTGAGGCAATCCGTGGCAGCAGCAATTATTATGTAATAGTCACTAGAGAAGGACTCCCTTATCTTCCATACAGTGTGGATGAGATATATGGCATCCGTGAATCCGGTAAATATGCCGGTTTAAAGCATGTATATAATGAGTTTTATAAGATTTATCACCCTGAAAAGATAAACGAATTGCCTTCGATAGACAGTGTTATTGTTGAAGATACAAACTCCGGATATGAGTTTTTTTCTTCTTTGACAGTAGATGGTTATCCTGAGGTTATTAGTTCCGAGGGAAAATCGGGTGTATTTGCCAAAATAATGGAGAATACCGGCAAAAAATGCCTTATTGTTGCTGACGGAGCAGCTTTCGGTTCCGAAATCGATCGTGTAATGAAACAAATTACAGACAATGATGATATTATATTATTTCTCCCTGAATCATTTGAATGGCTTTTGTTGAAATCTGGACTTATAGATGGGAATCGAGTTCAGGATATACTACAGTCCCCTGAGCTGTATATCAGAAGCGAAGACTATTTCAGCTGGGAACGTTATTTCACGGCTCTGCTGATCGAAGAAACGAAAGATACCTACATGCAGTATTCCAAACGCAAGCTGAATCCTGTTTATTTACATGCCTTAGAAAAGAAAAGTATCTTGAAAGCTATGGAAAAAGCAGGAGAACTATTTGATCAAAACCAATCAAAAACAGCGTTATAATTTACTTAATCTCGTTTTTTTAGCCACATTAAGTAAATTATAACGCATATTATGAATTAAAAAACAGGCCACCCAACGGGGTAGCCTGCCGTCTCACATATCAACCTTTCCCTCCATCCATATCGGATTTGACCTTGTCAATCATTTCATACGACACGTCGAGAGATTCTGATATTTGTTTTTTGGTATAGCCCATTCCGAGCATTCGTTTGATATTACCCGTTTGGGCATCATTAAGCCCCTGCGCAATTCCCCGCCTCAGAATTGTCTTAGCTTCATATTCAAGTATTTCTCCACCCATAAGTTTTTCCACCTCCTCGTGAATTTCCTTGTGTTTTCTCGTCAAGCATATCCGAAATCATATTCCCAAAGCCTCAGTAGCATCGTTTTATCGGGATTGCTCTCGCACTCCCAATGATATCGTCTCCCACCAATATCATTACATACGTTGATTTTCAATTTTGCCTGCAATATGTTCAAGGGTACAAATCAAATCTGCAACTTGAAAAAGCCTATAGTCAACCGGTTTTATTTTTCTTATTTCCACATTTGAAAACATACTATTAAAAAGGACATTCAATATACGTTTTATGGGTTTTTGTCCATTATCATAATAGATGATTATTTTATCAAAAGAATGCCAATAATCATTATTGCGCTCTATCTCATTCTTGATAGCTTAAGCCAACTTATTACCCTTTCTGACATTTCATAAACTCCCTAAAAAAAGAGGCGCGGGATCCCCACGCCATTTCTGTGGACCTAGATCTTATGATCAGCCCCTATCAGTTACCTGATATTAATTTTATTTTATCCTCATCAATTAATATTGTCAACATTTTTTTAGTTTTTTTACTCTTTAAAACCCTGAATCTCACTCTTCCTTAAGGTACTTCTCCGTAAACTCCTCGGGTGTAATCTCGAGGCGGCCTGCCGCCCGGACAACCGAGATATCGCCCTCTTTCACCAGGAAAACAAGTTCCTCAATCTTGCCTTCGACCTTACCCTCGATCTTGCCTTCCCTGACTCCATCCATCCTTGAATGCCTTTTCATATCATTAATTGCCTGACACATATCAACCTTTCCCTCCTCTTCTTTAAGCTCCAATTCCGACCCGGTAGCCTCCTTGATCAGGCCTGCGGTGTCGCGGTCAACCGACCTGTACTTTTCGTTATTACTGATTGCCGACTCCAGCTTCTGCTCGTCCTTCGAATACTTGATATATTCCAGCACAGTCCCGAGCTCCGAGTCAAACTTCTCAAAATCCACCGGATTTATCCCTGCCGGCTCAAGCAGATTCAACCTATAATCCGGAAGGTACTCAGCAAACTCCTCATACTCATCGCCAAACATCTCATGCAAGGTTTTTGGGCCGTCCCATTCATCCGCTCCAAAGAAAATTGTCAGCGTGATCACCGGTATCAGCCTGTCACTCTTTTTAAATCCCGAAAGAAATTCAGCCGAAGAAAACCTTTGCGATTTATTCCATGCCGTCCTCCTGTTCTTCTGGCCGGCCTGCTTTACCTGATCTGAGTAATTGATCGCATCATACAGAAGATTTCTTACCGGCATGGCATAATGCACCTTTTTCTGTAGCTCCGTTCCAAGCAATGCATATATCGCCCGGCCATCGCTCATCACCTTCCAGCTCTTGAAAACATCACGATACTTCTGAACCGGCTTTCCACTCTCCGGCGCATATGGAATTGCGATTCCGCTTGTATCAAGTTCCCTCAGCGCATCCGGTTTTATCACATGCTTTCCACCATAAAGATAGAAATTAAAAGCATCCGCAAACCTGTCATTACGCGACATATATTCCTTTACCCTCGCATCAAAATCTCCCATACCCTACTCCTTAATTATAGACTTGCAATAGACGGTTGTCAACGACAAGATAATCTTTGCATAATTCCGGAGGAATGGCAAGCACAAAAATCAAAATCGGCAATATGCCAAATTTCAGCATGATTCTTTGTGCAGGATTTTTGAGGTTTAAAAATTCTTTGTGCATAATGCACATGGGAAAGTGCACAAAAGCGGAGTAGTAATATTGACATATAAAAACAGACCACCCAACCGGGTAGCCTGCCATAAACTCTTTAATCACTCTTCCTTAAGGTACTTCTCCGTAAACTCCTCAGGTGTAATCTCGAGGCGACCTGCCGACCGGACAACCGAGATATCGCCCTCTTTCACAAGGAAAACGAGTTCTTCGACCTTGCCTTTCTTGACACCATCCATCATCGAATGCCTTTTCATATCATTAATTGCCTGACACATATCAACCTTTCCCTCCTCTTCTTTAAGTTCCAATTCCGACCCCGTGGCCTCTTTGATCAGGCCCGCGGTGTCGCGGTCAACCGACATGTACTTTTCGTTAACGCTGATTGCAGGTTTCTGCTATGCGGCGGAGTTCGTATTCGGTTTTAAGTTCCATGTATTCCCTGCACTTCTCAAACCAGCCCGGGCAGCCCTTGATGTAGAACGGGGTGCACTGCGGAAGATACGGACACTTTGCACATCTTTCATCAATTTCATGCGGTGCGCTGAGCCTTTCAAACAGTTCCCTGTCGGTCACTCCGTCGAAGATGTTGCCCCAGGAATGACCTTCGGGCAGGTGCTCGCAGTCATAGAAGCGTCCGTCGGGGTGGATGACTATCGTTTTGTCGAGGGCATCGGCCATGCATCCGTTTAATCGGAAGGAGGTTTGTATCTTCTCCCTGTTTTCATAGTTGATCCCAAGCTCGCGGACATACCGGTTAAGTTCGAACATTTCGCGTTCGAGCTCAATAAAGTAGGGTTTCTCCTTCTCCTGATAAAGCGCGGAAAGATAGAGCGAAACATTTTTATCTTCACTGAATCTCTCCTTCATTTCAAGCAGGAAAGGCCTGAGCCTTCCGATGTTCTCACGGTCAAAATTGACACGGAGGTTGACCTTTATTCCGACATCGGCCAGCAAACGGATCGACTTCATCACAATGTCATAATTATCCTTTAAAGGATAGATATATCTTTTACGATCTTCATAGTCACGTCTGTCACCGTCAAGCGATACCTGCACCTTCTCAAGCTTCCAGATCTCAGTTGCTTCTTTCACCATTTCCGTGGTAAAAAGACTGCCGTTCGTGATCATCCTGGATCTGAAGGGCACATTTCTTTCCGCAAGCGAATTGCATATGAAAGAAATCGTTTTGGTACCGACAAGAGGTTCGCCTCCGAACCAGGCAAGAGTGATTTTCTCCTCCTGCTTTGTTTCACAGATAAAATCCACAAGTCTTTCGGCGGTTGCCTGAGTCATCGTGCTGACAGCATAACCTTCCTCATAGCAATAAACACAACGTGCATTGCATGCTGTGGTCGGAAGAATGGTATATGTCCTAAGTCCCTCGGATTCGGGGTTGGTAAGTTTTATCAGGCCCACCACCTCTTTATACTTTGTAGCCTCATCAAAATCATTCGGAACAACATATCGACGCCTCCTTAGTTCTTCGTTGTTTAAGGCATTGGTATATTCTTCATCACTTAAGGTAATGATTTCGCCTGAGAAGCTGTGTTTTATCACATATTTGCCATCCTGAGCATAATGCACAGCCCAAACAGACCAGCGCCACCCGGTATTGGTTTCGGGATACTTAGTTGAGAGGAAGGCTGTTACTTTTTCATTGGGGAGAATTATTGTATGCATGATTCACCTGACTGCTTTAATTACATATATTTTATAAAAAAAAAGGGTATTAAGTACTATTCTCGATATAAGGAACAAAGTTTATCTGCAGCAAGCTCTTTAGAACCGAGGGCGTACTTTTTTGTTATTTTTACCTTTTGTGCATAATATTAATACATATTGCCATTAATTAGAACAGGCAGCCGAAGCTGCCTGTTCTAATTTTTTAATTAATTATCCATAGGAATACACGTTTCATCTCCCTCTCCTGTAACAGGATCACATGTACTCTGTGTTATTACATCTTCCTGGGAAAAGTAGATTACTTCAAAATCGACTTCTTCGTATCTCATTTTATTTTCCTCCTTTCAATACTGTCAATACTGTTCCATGGCAACATTATAATAATATAATGCTCTAGCAATATCTTTAAGACTTTCCTCATAGGTAGTGCTTTCAAGAATGCTCTTTAATCCAGACATTACACTGTAGCTAACACTCATTTCAGTGTTATCATTTTTATTTATCACTTTAATTATAAAAATCTTATCAAAATTCTTCGGTGATAAATTTTCAATTTTAACAGCATATTTTGAACCACTCTTAACTGGATTAAGAGTTCTTGTAATTTCAGTTTCCTCATCATACAATTCGAAGATATAGTCATTTATATCTCCAGTTAGCTCGTATTTTGATGTAATTGAAACTTTAGTACCAATACTAATCGACTGCGTTGAATTCTTTACTCCAGTAGCTTCTCCATAAGTTTTACTTTCGTATAGTTCATTAATAGTTATATCTTTCGAGAAGTCAATTATATTATCTACATTTGCTAACGATTCCACTTTGTAATTCTTATACACTTGCATTGAAGCGCCATAATTCATCATTGCATCAAGTAAATATACTAATTTCTCGTCATTTTGATATGCGCTCCTCATTTCATTAGCATATTGAACAACAGAATACTCAACAGAATCTGCAACCACCTCATCCGAAAAGATTATCGTAGCCTTCATAACATCACTAAATCTATCAGGATTTATTTCGAAAGAAAATACATATTTACCACTCTTCTTTTCATAGACAGCATCAGCTAATGGTATCTTCTTTGAACTGCCATTATCGGAAGAAAGAACAAAGTATGCGCCTTCATCAGCCAAAGCTGCTTCATTAAGCAAGAACTTAAACTTTAATGTAACACAATCACTTACTGTAATTGTTGGTGATGAAAATTCTGCTTTTCTTTCATCCTCAACTATCTTCCACTCACCTTCCACCGGCTCGAACTCATCGTCGGTGTAGTAGTTGCCGCCTTCAGCAGAGATCTCAAGGTTGTAGGTTCCTACCTTCTTGCCTGTGTTGCCGCTCACGTCATATGCGCTTGCGGGAACGGTCTTGCCGTTTACAACCACTTCATACTCAACATTCCTTAAGCTTCCGGTGTAGGCAATCTTGGGAGTCTTGATGATGAGGTTCTCGGGCTTGATCTGGCACGGCTTGATATCAAGCGTGAAGTATGTCGAATAAGGTCCGATAACGTAGTTCACTGCACCCTCTTCGGTGAGTGCGAGACCGCTTACATCAAACTTTTCATTAGTGTAGAGATTAGCATCCTCATGGGCTGCTGCGTTAAGTCTTGAGATCGTTCCGGTATAGATTTCCTTACCGGCATCTGCATCAACAATACCTGTAAATGTATAACCATACTCGGGATCGTCCTCTCCATATACCTTGGTATATGAAGTTGCAGTCGGCACAAATGTAATTGTCTTCTTCTCAATTGTAAGGGTTGCGGTAGTTACATTAAATAATGTACCGTTCGCAGTAATTTCCGCGCTTACTTCGTATTCGCCTGCATTTACAGGTGCACCTGCCACGAAGTCATCTTCTGTGCCGCTCTTCCTGTACTTGTAGGTTATCGTGTAGTTAGGAGCGGTAAGTTCCTCTTTATTAAGACCTACCCCTGTGGTAACACTGAGCTTGCTTTCATCGAAAGCTTCACCAGTGTAGGTAAAGTTGCCTTCTGCAACCTCAACAGTAACTGCCATCTGCCTGTTTGTTATTGTCCATTCTTTAACAACAGGCTCACCGGTGTAGTTACCATTGTCTTCTGCATCAAACTCATACTCATATGTACCCGGCTGAACTTTCCAGCTGTATGAAGTAAATGCTTCATAATCATTTTCAGTGATAATTGAATCATTATCTTTAGAATCATTTACATCATAGAATACATAGTACCTGTTTGAATCAAAGCTTACAGTATTATTTGTTACTGCAATTGCATCCGAACCATTCTTGTTCCTGCCGATCTTAAGTGTAATGTTTGCAGTGGAGAGATCTTTCTTCTCAACCGTGAACACGTTGTTGTCAGGGTTTTCAAGAACAAGCTCATAGTTAGGATGACTGTCGCTTATCTGTAATCCTGCCAAACCAAGCTTGATGACGTTTTTATAATTATTAGTTTTTTCATAGAGCTGTTGTTCTGGAACGTTAAAATCATATTGATCAGAATCAGAGTAATTATATATATTGTTTAATTCTGAACCAAAAGTGGAAAATTGCAAATTGTTATTATTAAATGAACCCGTTTTGTTTACAAACAATACGAGCACCTGCTTACCTGGCTCATGAGAATAATCGCTGTTAAACTTAAACTCATTCCAGCCTGTTGTAAACGTATATCCATCAGTCGAGTAGACCTTGGTCATAATATCTGCTTTAAAATAATCCTCATATCCAGCATAAAGAGTGAAATTTGTGTCCACATCCATCAGATAGATGTCGAATTTATGAGCAAGGTTATCTGTTCCTTGAACATGATACGAGATACTATCGATAGCGTGAGCATGTCCTATCTCATCGGGTGTATAAAGCTGGAAGCTGTATCCATACTTATAACGACCATTAAATGGAAGAGCCGTGTGCGTAGAATCTGTTATCTCACCTATCTGCTTCTCGCTTCTGAAATCTTCATACTCATATGTTCCTGCATCGTTGGTTGCGATTGTTACATCATAGTTATCAGCCGTACCCGTATGCTGTACATTGGTTGTAGAAATCTCCTTACCTACTGTCAGAAGGTCTCCGAAAAGTTCCTTGGCATCATTCTCAGTACCGATGAAACCTGTGTTTCCGGTTTCTCCTGCAAGCTCTACGCTATACTTAAGTACAGTAGAATCAAGTGCACCCTTGTTACCGTAGGTTACTTTATTATCCTTTGCAGGAGTAATGGTAACCCAACGTTTTTGGATAGTGAACTGAACATAATTCGAATAACCTGCTTTGTAGTTATCACTGGCTGCAACTGTCGCTCTTACATAATAAGTGCCTGCATTTATCGGAGCTGGTTCAAGCTTGCCGACACCATTTGCACCTGTGAAGAATTCAAGAGTAACAGAGCCCATCTGATTGCCTGCTTCACTTTCGATTGTAAAGTCGCTTTCATCAACAATCTTACCATCGTAAACGATGTTTCCAGGTATAACGTAAACTCGCTGCTCTGATTTCAAGATTGTGTAGTCCTTTGAAATCGTTCCAGTGTAGTTACCGATACCTGTTACCTTGATTCTGTAATTGCCTACATTCACAAACTGATCAGCATTAATCAAGGTCTCAACGTTATCAACAACCTTATAGTATGCAACTGTGTAGTCTTTATCATCGCCTTCTTCAAGCCCAATCTTCTCTGTTGAGTTGTCGCTGTCAAGATCAACCTTTACAGTTATGCTCGGATACAAAGGAGTGCCTTTGTAATACTCTTCATTACTACTGAGCGAAACATCACCATCCTTTATTTCAAACTTGGCAATTGTCCATTCATGCTTTGCATTGTCATATGTACATATTGAAGGATCAATATTACCATTCTCAGCATCAACAGGTGTCAGGACCACATTGTATGTTCCTGCATTGGTAGCTATATTTCCACTGACAACCACCTCATCTGTCATGTAATCATAACCTTGCCAAAGATTAGACAGATCATATTTAACTACAACCCTTTTTTCCTCTCCGTCATAGGTCAGATAAGCGGGATCGGTAAATATCCATCCACTCGATGATACTTTCTTTGTTACCGTAAATGCTGTTTCCCCAACAAGCTCAACCGAGAAGTTTCCGATGTGATTATCGGTAAGGGTATACTGATAGGTTCCTGCCTTAAGGAAATAGGCATCATCTTTTGTAGTATCGACATTTTTTACGCTCTTATAATTTTCGCCATAAGTAACAACATCAACCAGATCCTTTACTGCAGCCAGATCATCGGCTGTAGGATCATAGCCGTTATCAGTTGCATTTGTAAGTGTAATATTGTCGCCGTCTACAACCCATGCACGCGCCGACTTGTAGTGGTCTCCGTTTGTGACAGCACCATCGGTAACAGTACCGAATTCCTTTGACACATTTGCAATTGAAACATTTAGTTTCAGCTGTGTAATGCTGAAATCTGCCGAAACAGTAACTGTGCCTTTAATATTGTCGGTAGTAATTTCAGCCGTTACTTTATATGTACCGATATTTTCAGGAGCGGTAGTGCTTTCATCATACTGTGTATCACCGGTACCTACATATTTGTAAGTTATTGTTCCGTTATTAGTTTTATTGTTAGCATCATTAAGAACGTCTGCCGACAAGGGGTCTGTACCAGCTACTGAAAGCTCTATGTTTGCGGCATCATAATTGGAGCCGTTATACACTATGCTTTGAGCCCCTATAACTATGCTGTTTACATTACCGGCATTTTCTTGGTCAATTGACCATGTTCCCGTGAAGCTGCCGGTGTAATTTCCTTTTCCTGTTACGGTATAGCTATATTCATCACCGACGATTTTTGCGGAATCCGTATCAAACTCGTAATCGATGTCCAAAGCAGGTTCAAGATTAATATTTCCTGAAGCATATGTAAAACTGCTCACCTCAGGTTCCTGATTTTCACCGTTGTAAGTCAAAGAATCGTCAACCAACCCGAAGGTAAATCCGTTAGCCATCTGAGTTCCATCACCGATAGAAAGCGGATTAATGACGTAACCAAAGCTGAACAATCCGATATAATTATGCTCGCAGTCAGGCGTTATAATCATCTCATAACCAGTACCTGCATCAGTCTCTGCACCTTCAACACCAAATATACCAGTTCTTCTAACACCGACACTGCTTTCCGTATTATTTGCCCAAGTAACCAGCACTTCACTTGTCAAAGTATCAACAAAGAAGAAATCCGGAGACTGCTCGTTTCCATTGTATGTGGGATTATTTCCCTGTGTAACAGTAAAACGATCAGCATTAAGTTCAACCATATTTACACTAAGGCCATTTCCTGTTCCCTCTTCTGTCCAGACAAGCTCGTAGTTATTCATATAATCAGGCAGTTCAGCATCTGCATTAAACTCATAGGTATACTGACCTGCATCAATAAACGAATCATTATCTGCATTTTCAAAAATTCTATCAGCTGAAACAGGGGTATCCCCAAAGTATACCTTGAAATAATTATTAGGAAGATTTGACATATCAAATCCTATTTCACAGGTATATGTGAAATTATCAACAGTTTCGAGTTCTGCTAATTTCTTTGTACCATAGTAAAACTCTTTCACTACCGGTGCAACCGTTACAACTGCCTTTTCAATTTCAAACTCTCTGTACTTAACGATTTCAGTATAATTATTGTTTGTAATGGTAAGCTTTGCAACATATTTGCCTGCGTTTACAGGTTCAATAGGCTCATTTCCACAATAGTTGTTATTGGAAGCATTCTCATCATAGTTATAAAATTCAATTACAACATCAGTGTTTTCCGCATCAGCAAGAAGTGACTCTGCAAGAGAACCTTCCTCAGCTGTAACTGAAATAAGCTGTCCTTCATTATTATACACGGCACCATCGTAGGTCTTGTTATTTACCGTGAAAGTGATCTGATCTGCTACGTCAGCTTCGGTAATTGCATAAGAAAATTCCCTGTAATCCTTATAGTTATTAATACCAGAAATTCTTATAGTATAATTCCCAACTATTACCTTGTCGGGATTTACAGTAATTATATAGTCATCACCATATGAGAGGTGCGGTTCTGTTCCAACGACTCCATCATCCTGAACATTGCAATCAAAATCTACTGAGTAGGTAGGCGCAGTGCCATCATATGTTTTTTCAGAATTAGAAATACTAATAAAAATATCACCACTGGTAAAACTCTTTGGAGCGATAGTGAACTCTTTCTCAAGCGTTCTTTCGCCCAAGGCACTTGAAACTGTAACTTTAGCAATGTAAGTACCTGCTTCTACAGGTGCCTCCGAAAGCAATGTATTTCCACTATTATAATAGCTTATTTCACCACGACTAAGCTCAAGTTCCTCAGGAATCGTGACTTCACTTTCAATAACAGAAGCAGTCACTGCTTCACCTGAATAAACCGTGTCTTCGGCTGACAAAGTATAGATTGTCTTCAAAGATCCGTTTTCATTTGCGCAGCCGTACTTAAAGAACGGTGATGATTCATCTTCATCAGGTGAAATTGTAAAATCATGAGGATGCTTTACTGTAATAGCCTTATCCGGCATAGTAAAGGTATAGGTATAGATTGTTTCATCACCATCCTCCATTTTGGTCTTTAAGGTTGATATTGCATTTTTATTTTTTAATTTACCCACATAAAAATCAAGCATCGCCGAAGAAACAATTTCAACCTTTTCACCGACATAGAACATCGGATAATCGAAATCAACTTCAATAACTTCGTCCTCATCTTCCGGATCAACAACGGTCATGCTCTGGATGAAATCCGGATCAACGCTATCATCATTAAATGCAATTACACGCCTTGCATAATCAATTTCAACCGGAATACATTTCGGTTCCGAGTCAATATAAAACGCTCCGTCTCCGACAGCCTTGTACCATACATAGTATGTTCCGAGAGCGGTACCCACAGGGATTTCGTCACTCCAGTTTTCATCAGAACCGGGTGCATTTACACCATTATCCCAGAGTATGTACTGCATATCTCCGTTCTCAGCCTCACCTGCTGTAACAAGTTCCCGGTCTTCGCCCGTAAAACGGATACAGTCCTCGCCGTCTGCGTAAGCAGCTTCGGGTGCGGTAACAACCGTTGCCGAAGGCCTCGCCTCTATTGCCTTAGCGACATTATCCGTGCCGAATACACCCTCGAACAAATGCGCAGGCATGGCACCAAACAGCATCAGCACTACACAGATGAACGCGGTAATTCGTCTTAATCGAATTAATCTTTGTCCCTTCATATTATTAGTCCTTTCCATATATTATATATATGTAGATTTATAACAAAAAACGCTCTGCGGGCGCAATTAGTCCGTAGAGCGTATTATGTCCATTATAGAATTTGAGCATGAGGGCAGACTTATCCTGTCTGTCTCTGTCTGTAAGGTTTTTAAATAATTGAACATTGTACAGTCAAGTCCCCTCGTGGTATTTGTCATAAGCGGTGCAATTCACTCTCAAAACGCCCCAAAGGGCATAAAAGGGCATACTTCACCTACTTTGACATTTACTTTATACCACCCGGAAACGCGATTGTCAAGGTTTTTGTTGAAATTTTCCGAGTTCAGAATGTGGTTTACATTTTTACTGAAACAGGCGAATAGATGTAATAATCAATGTTCCAGCACAAATACAACGGAATACTGAAAGTTCTTGTGTTTTCATATACATTTTCAGCTATATTTTTCCTTGAAAGTTTGATTCCGTTACGCGGTCCATACTTTTTACAGAATTGCCTGTAACTTTTGGCCTGTGTATTGTCAGCAGCTTTTACTTCCACAGGAACTATTTCACCTTTTTCATCATAAAGGAAATCCAATTCCGCAGTATTTCCTGACCGCCAGAAGTATGGCTCTTTTTGTAAAAATTTTAATTCATTTAAGACATAGTTTTCAGCAAAGGCACCTTTATACTTTGTAAAAAGAAGCGATTCCTCCATAATCGTTTCAACAGACACTCTTGATTTAGCCCTAAGAAGTCCTATATCTGACATATAAACCTTAAAATATGTCTTATCTGCAAAACCTGATAAAGGGATTTCAGGTTTTTCTACCAATTCAACCTTTGTTATTAACCCGGCATCAGAAAGCCATTCAAGCGCATCTTCAAGCTCCGAGGACCTTTTTCCTTCCTTCACATGTGAAAATACAAACTTATTATTCTCCTTTGCAAGCTGAACAGGGACCGAATCCCATATCCATCTTATCTTAGGAATTTCACTGTTAGGTGCATGTTTAGAAAAGCCATCCGCATAGTCATTAAGGATTTCGTTTTGTATTTCTTCTACTTCATCTACGTCATGAGTATTCACCCACGCTTTTACAACCTCCGGCATTCCTCCGACAATATAATATTCCTTCAAAAGTTTTTTTAAGGGAACCGAGTATAAGTCCGGCACAGGTCTGTCCACAGGCCATTTATCAAAAATTTCGATCAGATCTGCTCTGTCATTTGCTATGACGAATTCTTTAAAACTCATTGGATAAAGCTGTAACCTGTTCACTTTTCCAACAGGGAATGAAATCTTATCTTCTTTTACCGCAACCCCAAGTAAAGAGCCGGCACAGATCAAATGAAGTTCATTCATATTTTCGCAGAAATATTTTAAGGATGTAATTGCCCTGGGGCATTCCTGGATTTCATCAAAAAACACAAGTGTCTTTCCCGGAACGATCTTTGTTTTGTAATGCCTTTCTATCTCCGTTATTATTCTATTAACATTAAAATCAAAATCAAAGATAGCGGAAAGAGTGTTTTCTGTTTCAAAGTTCAAATAAACATAGCTGTCAAAATTCGTTTTTGCAAATTCTTCAACAATATATGTTTTGCCACATTGTCTTACACCCGTTACCATAAGTGGCTTTCTTCGAGCCTTGTCTTTCCATCGTTTTAAATCATTTAATATTTCTCTATACATATTTGCCTCCAAAAGTGCTATGACTTTTGCAGTTATTGTAACATATGTCCTATGACTTTTGCAAGTCTTTTTGCAAAACTCCTATGACTTTTGCAAATATACCATGGCTCAAAATATAATATGAACCGCTTCATCCTTTATCAGCTCTATAAATAAGTCATTATCCACCATTTCTGTCACTAATACCACAGAATGATCCGGCTGTTCCTTGCTGAAAGTAATTTTACGTTCATCCTTTCTGCATGCAGAAATATCACTCTCATTAATCTCCCCATATCGAAACAACTGACACAGTATACAATCATTGCTCTTATATGAAACAGGCACCGGTGTCCGTAAAGCAAACAATTTCCTTAAGCTTGCTTCCGCTTCCATATGAAATATATAGGCATCGCTATCCTGGGAATAAACCGTAAGCGCTTCTGTTTCCGGATAATACCATGAAACAATCTCTCCCAGGATGGTAATTGATATCTCTCCGGCATTTTTCTTTTTTATTCTGCCGTTTGTTAATGATTCACCGGGTATAGGCCATTCATCATAAAGCTTTTTGATCCATTCGGCATAGGCTTCCATATCCAGCGGATCTTTCCTTTCAACGAATCTGCGTAAATATGATTTCACCCTCACTAACATAGATACTGATGCCAGCACTATCTGGTAAAGATTTCCTTCTTCATATCCTGTAAGCTCAGAATAAGTCTTCTCGGCGATGGAGTGAATCGGATATCCGTCATCTATCAGTTTCTGAACAAATTCTGCCCGTCCCGGAGCATCCTCAATTTCCGTCAAAACCCATCCGGGTATCAGAATTAACTCGTAATCTTCCAAGATGCTATCAAGCTTGATTCCTTTATTCTGTAAACCTTGCATAAATGAAATAGAAGAAGTATCCAGAATCGCAATGTTCTTCTTGTTTATCTTTGTAATTTCTTCTATCCTTATCACCGACTCGCCCTCGCAATCACCTGGATTTCTTTCATAATATTATCAAGAAAAACCTCATTATCTCCATGATATTTTAATTCGGGATTCGCTTCTTCGCTCTTTTTTATCTGCTCACGAAGATATGAGGTATTGACCACATATGAGGGCATGACAAGACTGTCGTCAAGCCCAAGACTCCTAAACCGCTCCGGTATATCATCAATCTTTAAATCTATTATTTCCTTTATCCTGCTTTTAAGTTTCTCGTTGTCACTACGTACAGCATCTTCATAAAGCGATATCAGTACAGCTTTATATGGAGCCTGAAAAGCCGACATACAGTACAGAACCTTAGATACTATATCCATTGCCGGAAGATTCCTAAAGTATCTGTCAACCCCCTGAAGTAACATACACGCTGCAAAATACTCTGCTTTTCTTTCTTCCATCATATTATCATTCTCGATAATATGATCAAATGATACCCTGTCAAACAACAAATGATATATTTCATGCCATGCTGTAAAATACTGATTTGCGCGCGGTAATGCTGTATTTATGACCGGAATGATCTTGCTTTCCTTGACATAAATGGCACCGCTCCAGTATTTGTCTTCTATTGGTATTTGAATCAATCCGAAGCCCTGAAGTATCAGAATCGCAAGCTGAGGCATAGAAGCAACCCTCATTATCGATGTGTTCGTTTGTAACTTCAGTGCCTGCGCAGATACTTCCTCGGCTATTTCTCTATTCTTTTGTATAACAAGATCAATATTCGATGATGTGATAATCTCGCTCATGTCCATGCCCTCCTAATAATATACGGCGCACAGATCAATGATATCCAGCAAAAGATCATATTGCTTTCTTGCAATATCACTCATCTCGTGATCTTCAGGTGCATTTTGCGAATAAACCACCTCCACCGGCCTGCTCTGCTGCACAGAATAGAGCATAAGCTCATCAACCGACATATTCATCACTTTCAAGATTTTCTGAAGATGGCGGTCAAATGTGGTCTTGCTATCTATGCTACCATTCAAGAGCTTATCGAGTGTAGGACGCGATATCTCCGCCTTTTTCGCAAAAGATACCTTTGTAAAACCTTTATCACGTATACAATCTTTTAATTTTGAAGCCACCAGGCTTCTATGTTCAAATAACTCATCAAACCTCATCATGATGACCTCCCTTCCTATTATTAATATTATTATATGCTAATAATAAGAAAACATCAAGCGATTTGTAAATTATTTTTTTACATTTTTACTAGCCATGCAGCGGTATGACTTTTCAGTTTCGTTAAAAGTCGCAAAATTGTCATGAGCCTCATCATCAAGAAGTCCTGTAAACATCAGCTTTTCAAATACGATTTCATTCTCTTATAAAATCTTCTTTATATAAAAATATTTACTGAGCCTGGGATCTTTGTCTTCACGAACAAACTCCAATTCGTAGCCCAGCTTTTTGTAGAACTCCGGTGCCTGAAATCCAAAAGTCGTAAGTGCTATCTTTTCATAACCCTTTCCGGCGAATGCATCTTCAACGGCGGCAACCAGCTTGCTTCCGACTCCGTCTCTTCTGCATTTTTTCCCAACGATCAAGTCTCCGATATGGACTTCATTGTAGTAAGCGCGACCTGTGATAACTCCGACAATCCTGCCATTATCTTCTGCCGCAAAGCAGAATTCTTCGTAGTTAAGTGCCACACCACAATCAATCGCATAGTCCGAAAACTCTGTATTTATAAACTCACCTGTTCTATCGTCCTCTGAAACCCGTTTTATTTCCACGATTGTTCTCCTATTGTAATTTTGGCATGATTCTACTCGCTGAACATATCCGATGCATTTGTATCTGCATCTATTTTAAACTTATCGAATTCGATGGGTTTAAAATCCGAATTATGCAAAATCTCTGATTATGATGCAAGCAAATTACAATATGCTTTCATCCTCCTATAAAAAACCTTACTGTCATTTGCACAGTATATAACTTCCTCAAGCTGAATCTCAGTATGCTTTTTAACCAGCAATTCCTCCATATGAACATGGAACAGTTCACTCAATTTCAGAAGATTATCTACTGAGGGCAATATAGTCCCTTTATACCATCTGTAAACCGGTTGGGGACATGAAAGGCACAGATATTTCCGGATATCTTCTACACTATATCCGTTCTGTTTTGCAAGCCTTTGAAGTTTAAGGCCTGTTTGTCTCATATCGATTGATGTCTTGCATTCATTCATTTCATTACTCCGCAATTATTTCTCCTAATGCTTATATTATAAACATTTGGGGCTGTTTTTTCAACCGTTAACCTTTTAAAATCTATTACTCAATCCTTTTTATTTATCTTCCAATGTCCGTATCTATTACCACCTTCACGGGTAACAAATTCACTATCACGAAGTTTTTTCATTTCTCGTTCAATCGTCCTTTTAGGAATTCCCAGTGATTCGGCAATCGAAGCAACCGTGATAGTATCATCTGAACGAATCAATTCGATAACCTTATCCGCCAATCCGCCACTTAATCCGCCAATGTGGCGGTTTGGTGCTTTGGGTTGATCTACGAGCGCACTCTCAAGGGCCTTGAAAAAGACTCGAAGCCCATGCCCTTTAAGCTCATAATGCGGTGGCTCAGTGCCCAATGCTTTACATTCATCAAATATTTTTTCAATTCCGCGTCCCCAATGCTCAATATACCCTGCCCGATAGAAAACATTTGCAATATCTGGATTATAGGGAACTGAATCATGAGGTTCCATCAGTGTATCTACCGTCCATCCTTCAGGGAAAATACACTGATTACTGATAATGAGCTGTTCATCTTCGATTCGTATCTGTATAGGAACACCATACATATAACACGTATGTGCTATGGCATTGTAAACAGCCTCACGGATAGCCTCTCTCGCTAATGGATATGTTTCAACCCGTCTGTCATGTATATAATCCACCTTTGCCTTTAGGTACTTCAGGTATATAAGATCGATAACCTGATCAGCATTTTTAATCAAAGATCCTTCGAGATCATCATGATATAATAAGTCTGCTCCCTCACCAATACCATGTGCCCGGGGTAGAAAAGAGCTTATTATATTTCATGTCGTCACAAACTGTGAGTTATAGAGCTCCGCATAGAAGCCTTCCTGCTCAAGAAGTTCCTTGTGGTTACCCTGCTCGACGATGTCGCCGTCACGCATGACAAGGATGATGTCGGCATTCTTGATGGTTGAGAGGCGGTGCGCGATAACGAAGCTGGTGCGGTCCTTTGTCAGCTCGTCCATTGCGCGCTGGATGACAAGCTCGGTCCTGGTATCGACTGAGCTGGTTGCCTCATCGAGTATGAGAAGGGGCGCATCCTTAAGCATCGCCCTTGCGATCGTAAGCTGCTGCTTCTGGCCTTCTGAAAGGCTAAGGGTGTCGGAAAGCTCGGTATCATAACCCTTGTCAAGAGTGTCGATAAAGTGCTTCAGTCCGACTGCCGTACATACCTTGTCAAGCTCAGCCTCGGTAACTCCAACCTTATTATAAACAAGGTTCTCGCGTATCGTTCCGCCGAACAGCCAGGTATCCTGCAGTATCATATCGAAAAGATCATGCACATTTTCCCTTGTGATGTCACGGATCGATACTCCGTCTATCTTTATGTCACCCGCATCCGGCTCATAGAAGCGCATCAGAAGATTTACCATAGTGGTCTTTCCCGCACCGGTAGGACCGACGATCGCTACCTTCTGGCCAGCGGTAAGTTTTGCCGAAAAATCATGTATGATGGTCTTGTCAGGCAGATATCCGAATTTAACATGTGAAAACTCGACATCTCCCCTTACCTTTTCAGGCGCAAGCTTCATGGTCTTTTTGCTTTCATCCGGAAGCTCGTGAGCCTCAAGTATCTCGAACACCCTCTTTGACGCGGCTGACGCCTGCTGTATGCTGGTCATGGACTGCGCAAAGGTTCCGAGCGGCTGCTGGAAAAGCCTTGAATATATGATAAACGCGGAGATCGTTCCGAAGCTCATGCCTCCCTTGTCCTTGATGATAAAGGCAATTCCCACTGCAAAGATCAGTACATATGAGAGGTTTCCGACAAAGCTCATGATCGGCATCATGAGTCCCGACAGAAACTGCGATCTCCAGTTATCGTCATAAAGCTTGTCGTTTATCTTCGTGAATTTCTCCTGCTCTGCTTCCTTTCCGCCGAAGGCAAGCACGATGTTGTGATTCGTGTAGACCTCTTCGATCTGGCCGTTAAGGGTACCGAGGTCCTCCTGCTTGCGGTTGAAGTATTTCTGGGACTTTTTCATGATAAAGCCCATGCTGAAAAAACCGAGCATGGCAGCCGCAATCGTAACAAGCGAAAGTATCACGCTCGACCCGAACATTTTTATCATTACCCCGACCAAAAGCACAATGGCTCCGAGAAGGTTGGCCGTGCTCTGAGCAAGTGTCTGGCTTATCGTGTCGACATCGTTCGTAACACGTGAGAGCAGGTCGCCCTTAGTGCTTGTGTCGAAAAAGCGGAGCGGAAGACGGTTGATCTTGCCGTCAATATCGTTCCTTAAGCGCCTTGCAGCATGCTGGGTAACGGTTGCCGTGATGAACTGCTGGCCATAGGACAGAAGTGCCCCTGCAATGTAGATCACCAGAAGCTTTACTGCAATGTCCCTTACCGCAGACATATTGATTTCCATCATCATGCCTGCGATTATCTCGTTTGTGAGGTCTGAAATATATTCCGGTCCGATTATGGTCGCATACGACCCGCCGATTGCTAAAATCACAGCAACAATGACTGCGGGCATATAACGCTTGCAGTATACAAGCATTTTTTTCATTGACTTGAAATCGGTTTTTTCGCCGGGCTGCCGCATCATGGGGCGGCCGTGAGGATGTCCTGCCATTATACCGCTCCTTTCAGCTCTTCTTCGGAAAGCTGCGAAAGTGCTATCTCACGATAGATTTCACAGTTTTCGAGCAGCTCTTCATGTTTTCCCATGCCTGCAATACTGCCTTCATGAAGCACAAGTATCTTGTCGGCATTTTTTATTGTTCCTATTCTCTGGGCAACAATGATGACCGTCTTTTTGCCCATTTCCTCGCGTATCGCTTTTCTTACAAGCATGTCCGTCTTATAGTCGAGTGCCGAGAAGGTATCGTCAAATATATATATTTCGGCATCCTTATAGACCGCTCTCGCAATCGAAAGCCTCTGTTTCTGTCCGCCGGAATAGTTTGTTCCGCCCTGGGCAACCTCGGCTTTAAAGCCAAAGGGCCCGTTAAGAACGAAGTCGGCATTGGCAATCTCCACTGCCTTTTCCGCCTTTTTCTTAAATTCTTCGCTCTCCGTATCATCGCCGCTGCCGTAGCTTATGTTCTGGCCAACGTTTCCTGCAAAAAGCACAGCCCTCTGGGGTGCGATCGAAATCTTCTTTTCAAGGCCCTGCTCGGAATACTCTTTAATGTTCCTGCCATCGATAAGAAGCTCGCCTGCGCTTACATCGTAAAATCTCGGCAAAAGATTTACAAGACTGGTCTTGCCTGAGCCTGTTGCACCGATGATCGCAAAGGTCTCGCCTGGCTCGATCTTAAAGTTCAGGTCCTTAAGGCAGTAATCCTTCGAGCCCTCATTATAGGTAAACGACACATTCTTAAATTCCACGCTTCCGCCTTGCTTTTCTCCTTCTGCCTGCTCATCCGGACAGTTTCCGAAATTGATTGATGAGTCCGCGTCAAGCACCTCATTGATACGCTTTGCGGAAACCATGGCACGGGGCAGGATAACAAAGATCATTACAAGCATCATGAATGCAATGACAACCTGCAGTGCATACTGGGTAAAGGCCATCATCTCGCCCATGCGCACGGCCTTTTCCATCCCGGGTGCCTCTTCGATCAGATAGGCTCCTATCCAGTAGATCGCGAGTGTCAGCCCGCTCATGGCGGTGGTCATTATCGGCATCATGAGGCCCATGGTCCTGCTTGTGAACAGGTGGTTTTTCGTTATTTTTTCATTGACGCGTCCGAACTTGTCCTGCTGATATTCCTCGGCATTGAAGGCCCTTACGACCCTTACACCCGTAAGGTTTTCCCTTGTCACGTCATTTAAAGAGTCTGTCAGGCGCTGGATTTCCTTGAATCTCGGGTAACAGATACCGACCAGGGTACCTATGGTCACAAGTATAACAACAACGCATATTGCAACCGCACTTGTCCAGCTGACGCTGGAGTTCGAAATCTTTCCGATGGCCCAGATCGCGGTGATCGGAGCCTTGATCAGCATCATAAGTCCCATCGCGATAAGGGTCTGCTGCTGAACCACATCATTTGTGGTTCTTGTGATAAGGCTGGGAGTCGTGAAGTAATTGATCTCCCTGTCAGAAAAGCTCTGCACCTTATAAAAAAGCTCACGTCTTAAGGTTCTTGCAAAATTTCCCGCAATCTTTGCACCGAAAAGCCCGCACACAAAGGCACCTATCATGCTTCCGACTGCGCACAGAAGCATCTTTCCGCCGTTTTCATAGACCGTGTCCATGTCAGCTCTCTGCGCCGAGACTGCCTCGGTCAGTTTTTTTGTATAGTCGGGCATGGTAAGTTCAAGCCATACCTGCAGCACTACAAGTCCGATGCAGAAAACGACCATCAGCATGTCCCTTTTTTTCAGGTATTTGAATATTTTCACCTTTTCCTCCTAAAATCCTGAAGTCGAAAAAGGACTGAGCCTAAGCCAGTCCTTGTTCCAATCCATCTGCTATTGTCTTTACATATTTTGCACGCCATTCATCGTTCATCATATCGGCCGCGTCGTCCTTGTTGGTACAGAAGCCCATTTCAAGAAGCAGCGACGGCATCGTCGGATACTTGGTAACATAGAATGCGTTACTGTTGTTTCTTGCATATGTCGAAACGTTCTTTCCGGGGAAGTCCGTCTTCATTGCTTCGACAAGCTTCTTTGAAATCACCTCGGATTTCGCAGAATAATCGTTGGTGCTGCAGAAGTAAACCTGATAGCCGCTTACCGACGCATCATCCAGCGCATTTACATGAAGTGAGATCATCACGTCAAAATTATACTGCTTGTTCAGGACATTTGCCCATATGGTTCTTTCATATGCATGGAATACCTTGTTTTCGGTAAAGTATGATGCATTGTAGGAAACACCAAGCTCGGTAGCCTTCTGCATTATCTCGCTTTCCTTGGGCTGGTTTTCACCATCATGGGTAAGAACAACCTGGTGGCCTCTCGCCTCAAGCTCTGCCTTTAAAAGCTTTGCCATGTCAAGCGTTATTTCCCTTTCATTGACTCCGGTTCCGAGATACTCTGAGCTTGTGCCTCCGTCCGCAAAGCCATGGCCCGCGTCAACGCAGATAGTATATTTCGGTCCGCTTGGCACTGCCGATGTCGGAGTGGCCGCTTCGGTAGGTGTATTATTGCTTGCCTGCTGCATCGGAGTAGGAGTTACCGTAGACACAGGCTTCGTAGATTCCTTGCTGCTTTCCTTTCCGCTTTTTCCGAATATCTTTTTAAAAATCAGTATCAGTATAAGTGCTGCAATAACAAGAAGCGCTATTTTTACCCAGGGTCTCAGTCTTCTCTTTTTTCTTCTGGGACGGGTCTGGCTGCTCCTTTGGAAATTGCCGCTTCCTCTGTTACTGTATCTGGAATTATTGCCGTTCATTTTTGACCTTTCATTATGCATTGTTCTTTTGGGTAACAAAACACCAAATGCAATTATACCAAACTTTTTTCAAAAATAATAGTCCTTTTTTTACAAAATGTAACATTTTTGTAAGATTTCCGCAACATTTTGCCTCTTATGACTTGCCATAATCAAGAATCTGCCCGGAAAGTTTTTTAAATTTCCCAAGGAATTCATGGTGATGTTTTTTCATGAAGTCCACATCTGAATTACCCGACGCCACTTCAAGCGCCTTAGCCGCCCCGGACAACTCTTCTGCTCCGATGGTTTTCGATGTGCTCTTTATCGCATGTATCTGGATTTTGTAGTTTTTCCAGTCTTCATTATTATAATAGCCTTCCAGCTCATCGCATTTTCCGTCAGTGGATCTGGCATATTCCTTAAGCATTTCAAGGTAGAAATCCTCATCTCCTGCGGCATAGGACACTCCTTCCTCCACATCAAGACCTAAGGATCTGAAATAATCAAGTCCTTTAGGTTTTTCCGCAGGCGCATCCTCCGTACTGCCTTCTTTGATCAGCTCTTCCGGAAGATAGGTCCTAAGGATTTCCTCAAGTTCCTCAATCCTTATGGGCTTTGAAAGATAGCCGTCAAAGCCCTGCTTGAGATACTGCTCTTTTGCGCCCACCACTGCATTTGCAGTAAGCACGATCACCGGCGCATCGCCAAGGATTTTTTCATATTTAAGCATTTTGAGCGTTTCGATGCCGTCCATTCCGGGCATCATGTGATCGAGAAACAGCAGGTCGTATTTCTCTTTTCTCATGCGCTCAAGCGTCTCCATTCCTGAAGCACAGACATCCGGCTTTATTCCGAAAAGCTTCAGCAGATTGATGGCAACCTTGCGGTTCATTTCGTTGTCATCGGTAACAAGCACACGCGCGCCCGCTGCCATAAGCCTGATCTTTTCCTCTTTTTTTACGGAAACGTTCTTTCTTCTTTCCTCGTAAGGTCCGATGGGCGTGGGATCTGCGATTTTCAGGCCGAGCTCAAAATAGAACAAAGAGCCTTCACCGTACACGCTCTTTACCTTCATTTCACTGTCCATCATCGCAAGAAGCTTTGTGACTATTGAAATGCCGAGGCCTGTTCCTTCGATATGGCGGTTTCGTTTCTCTTCAATTCTTTCGAAGGAAACAGAAAGTTTGTCAAGATCCTCTTCTTTGATTCCGATACCTGTATCCTCAACCTCAACAAGAAGCGTGACTTTCTCGTCCGTCCGTTCTTTTTTCGTCACCCTGAGGATGACCCGGCCTTTTTCGGTATATTTTACGGCGTTGGTAAGCAGGTTCATGATGACCTGGCTTATCCTTACGTCATCTCCGAAAAGCTTTACCGGAATATCCTCATCAACCTTAACCTCAAAATCAAGGCCCTTGCCCTTTGCCCTCTCACTTATCGAATTGACAAGTCCGTCAAGCAGGTCCGGCACCGAAAACTCAACAGGCACAAGGCTCATCCTTCCGTCCTCGATTTTCGAGAAGTCAAGTATGGTGTTGATGATTGATAGCAGCGTGTCTCCGGCTTTTTTGATATTTGATGCATAGTCGAGAACATTTTCGTCCTTCGACTCGCGGATTATCATCTCGTTCATTCCGAGCACGGCATTGATCGGCGTCCTTATCTCATGGGACATGTCCGCAAGGAAGTCGCTCTTTGCCTTGTTGGCACTGTCGGCAGCGGACTTCTCAAGCTTTAAAAGCCTGGCTTCATACTCACGCTTCTGCTCGCTTTCCTTCATGATCTCGAGTCTCTGGTTTACTTTTCTTTCATGTCTGAAGCCCAGAATATAGAATACCGAAATCAGTATGAAGGCTATCACATTGACAAGTATGCTGACAAAAAGTATGTACATCGGAGCGGCAAGAAGCTCGCTGGATTTCGTGATGATGACAAGATGCCACTGTTCCATGACCTCATCGACAAACACGGTACATTTTTTCCCGCCGATGACCATCTCGAAATTGCCCTTGTCCTTGGCCATGGCCTTTTCATAGACCTTGTTCCACTCTTTGAGGTCCCTGTAGTTCTTTCCGTTTTCCTCTTCGTCATGATGGGCGATCACCATGCCGTCATTATTAAGGACAAAGCCATAGCCGCATCCGTTTATGCTGATATTTTCGGTTATTTCCTGGACACCCGAAAGTGTAAGATCAAGAGCCAGCGCGTTCCTGTTGTCGGACAAGCTCTTTCCTATTGAAATAATGACCTTTCCGGTCTGCGCATCGACATAGGGCGATACTATCACGACCTCGCCCTTGCCTGCAACGGTGGTCTGGTACCAGTCCCTGCTTATCGGATCATAGTCCTCGGGAGGCACCCAGCCCACGCCGTCAACATATTCTCCGCGGATAACACCATATATTCCGGTGTAGCTTTCATCGAACTGCGCCTCGGAATTTGAAGATTCTCTTGTGATATATTCCTTTATCTCCTCATAGCTGGCCCCGTTCTGAACCATGTGGTCAACAGTATCGGCAGCAACCCACAGAACCGATTTTGCGTTTTCCAGATAGTTTTCGAGGTCTGCGGTAATGGCAGCGGTCTTGTCGTCACCCATCTCATGGACATAGGAAAAAGACGAGCGGTAAATTACCCTCGTTGTGAAGATCACCAGAAGTGACATCAGTACAAAGGTCACTGCGAGTGTAAGGATCAGACTTTTCCGGCTGTTTCTTATCATATAAGTTCCGCACCTACAATAATTCCGCCACGTTCGGCATAGTAAGATACAAGGCCTCTTGCGGGATATGCCAGAAAGTCCACATCAGGCCATCTCTTTTTGAACTGTCTTTCATATTTTTTTGCAAGCTCTTCGTTGTCAGCATGGCATATGCGGATTTTTCCGCCCAGAAAGCCCCGTTCTTCAAGCTGGTGGAAGATTTCTGCCGCAGCATGATTGTCTCCCTTTCTTTTTGCCAGCATTTCAAGCTTTCCTTCTTCGGAGCCCGTTCCGACTATGCGGAGTCCGAGCACGCCTACAGCCGCTGCCGCAACCTTTCCCACCCTGCCGTTCTGGGCAAGATTATGAAGGGTTTTGAAAGAGAAAAACACTCCCGTTGTCTTTACATATTCCTCCGCCTGCTCTATGACTTCCTCAAAGCTTACGCCCTTTTTGTCAAGCTCTGCAATCCTCTCGACAAGAAGCCTCATCTCAGGCCCTGTTGTCAGTGAGTCAAACACATGGATCTTCGCATCCGGATGATCCTCGAGATAAATATCGGCAGCAGTCCTTGCAGAATTATAGGTTCCGGAAAGGGCGCTGGTAAGGCAGACTACATATATTACATCTGCTTCCCCGAAAGCATCAAGCCAGGCCTGTGTTCCGGGGCACGAGGTAAAGGATCTGCCGTTATATTTTTCCATATAATCAAGCATTTCATTCACATCAAGCAGTGAATCATCGGTAAAAGTACGTTCGTTTGTTGAAATATTCATGGCAACCGATACAAAATCGGCCCCCTCAAGTTCAAGTAAATCTGCAGAAGAATCCGCAACTATTCTGGCCATTAAATGGTCCTCCTTATTTAGTGGGACACGGGGACGGTTCTTTTGTCCCAGCTTTCGTGGGACCAAAGAACCGTCCCCGTGTCCCACACATATTTTAATACAAAGAGAATGATACTATAAAAAGGAAAAAAAAGCAAGTCTGCCGTCTTAAAGAATTATTAAAGATCAATCTATTGACAGAATGATTTGATAGTGATATCATTATGATATCAGTTGGATGGCTGTTTATGATAACAGCTCACTTTTTCAGGAGGTAACATCATGAAAGAAAAAATCTTATCAACCAGAAAAAACGGCATGGCAATGCTGATACTTGGCATCCTGCTCTATCTTGTTGCTATCTTTTTGATAGTTTTCGGCGCAATATTGTTTGACAGCAACAGCGATAATATTGCCGGAACCATAGGCTTTTTCGTAATGATCATCGGAATTCTCTATGTCAGCCTCGGCTGGATCATGTTCCTTGGCCTCAAGGTCCTTAAACCCCAGGAAGCACTTGTTCTTACCCTCTTCGGTAAGTACTTAGGAACCCTTAAAGGCGACGGCTTCTACTGGGTAAATCCCTTCTGTTCCGCAGTTAACCCTGCAGCGACAACTAAGCTCCGCCAGAGCGGTGATGTTTCGGGCGACAGGAAATCAATCTTCGGTGCAAGCCTTAAATCAGGCGAGGATTCGGTAAATGTAAGCTTCGGCGTAGACAAGAGAATCTCACTCAAGATGATGACTCTTAACAACGACAAGCAGAAGATCAACGACTGCCTCGGTAACCCGATTGAGATCGGAATCGCAGTAATATGGCGAGTTGTTGATACTGCAAAGGCAGTATTCGATGTTGACAACTATAAGGAATATCTTTCACTCCAGTGCGATACCGCACTCCGTAACATCGTAAGGCTTTACCCCTATGACGTTGCTCCGGGTGTTGATACCACAGGCGACGGCGTTGCAGACGAAGGCAGCCTCCGCGGTTCTAGCGAGATCGTTGCACAGAGGATCAAGGATGAAATCCAGGCCAGAGTAAAGAATGCGGGTCTCGAAATTGTTGAAGCAAGGATTACATGTCTTGCATATGCACCCGAGATTGCGGCAGCAATGCTCCAGCGTCAGCAGGCATCCGCAGTAGTTGATGCAAGGAAGCTCATCGTTGACGGTGCGGTAGGCATGGTTGAGATGGCACTTGAGCAGCTTTCTGCAAAGAATGTAGTCGAGCTTGACGACGAAAGAAAAGCAGCAATGGTTTCAAACCTTCTTGTAGTGCTCTGCGGCAACCACGATGCCCAGCCTGTAGTAAACTCAGGAAGCATCTACTAAGATGGCAGCAAAGAAGCAGATTCCTCTCCGGCTCTCCGAAAAGCTTTATAATGATCTGGCATCGTGGGCCGAGGACGACTTTCGTTCAGTAAACGGGCAGATTGAATACCTGTTAAGCGAATGTGTAAAGCAGAGGAGAAAAAACGGCGGCTACGTCGGTAAAGAGATCGACGCGCCACCGGATATTGATGTGGATGAATTTGAATAAATTGTCAGAGACGTAAAAAAAGGTCCTTCCGGACTTTTAGCCTGAGAGGACCCTTTCCTTATAAAATGGTTTTTTAGAATTCCAATTCTTTCTTTCTGAAAATCTGTCTTGTGATCATAAGCGGGATCACGATGAAAAATATAACCAGTGCAAATCCCCACATTATACGGGCACTTACGGATTTATCGGCATCCATTATGCTTGCTTTCATCCCTTCGATTGTAAAATCAACAAGGTTTATATCATTCTTCTTGAAGATCGATACCTGGCTGATTCCGGTAAGGATAAGCTCAAAAGCATTAAGAGCCAGTATTATGTAAACAACAAGACCGACTGTTCCTGTCTGCTTCATATACACAAAAATCATCGAAACCGCAAAGAAACCTATTATTGAAACAGAGTCAACCCAAAGATTATTGATGATATCGGTTAAAACACTTCCCTTCACGCCGATAATCGATCCATATACGAATACAAGAACCGAGATCAGAAGATAGGATTCGGCAAGTACGATCACAAACTCAAAAAATCTTGTGAAGACAAGTTTGCTTCTTGACATGCCGCGTCCGATTGCTGTCTGCAGTGAACGGCTCTTGAAATCATCAGTCAGAACTGCAGAGAAAATCGGAATACCGATGAGCAGTGAATTAAATGTAAAGATTGCAGACATAAAAACTCTGTACAGATCACTTACTTCGCCCTTGATCAGCTTGCTTGCTGCAAGTATAGTCATACCGATCATAAGTACGATAAGTATTGACAAGCAGATAATATATGCTTTCTTTTTCTGAACCCTTACGAGGTCAGCCTTTAAACAATTAAGCATTTTCGCCACCTCCTACAAGTCCGAAATAGAAATCTTCCAGTGAAGACTTTGCCTGTTCGGTGCTCTTTACTTCGATGCCGTTTGCTTTAAGCAGTCCTACTGCCTTTTCCACATCTGCATCGGAAACGTTTATTGAAGTGATATTTCCGGCCAGCCTGAAATCCTCCTGGGTTACTTCCTTCATAAGCACGCCTTCATGGATGATTCCGAAGCGGTGAGCGGTATGCTCGAGCTCGCCGAGAATGTGCGAGGAAACGATGATCGTTGTTCCTTCCTTCTCATTGATCTTCTGTATCATATGACGTACATCCATGATACCCTGGGGATCAAGTCCGTTTGTAGGCTCATCGAAAATCAGTATTTCAGGATTTCCGAGCATTGCATTGGCAAGTCCGAGTCTCTGTTTCATACCGAGGGAATATCTTCCGGCAGGCTTTTTGGCTGCTTCGGCATCAAGCCCTACAATCTCAAGTACCCTGTCTACCTCTTTCTCATCCTTGATTCCTTTAAGTGTACGGAAGTACTCTAGATTCTGTCTTCCGCTGAGGTAATCATAGAAATTTGCTCCTACAAAGAAACCTATGTTTCTTCTGTTCTTTTTGTTCTGTGCCTCGTTTTTAGCTCCGAGTATGGACAGACTGCCTTTCTCGAAAGTCGAAAGACCGAGGATAGCTTTGAACAATGTTGTTTTACCGGCACCATTCTTTCCGACAAGACCGTAGATGTCGCCGCGGTTAACGTGCATATCTACGCCTTTGAGAACGGAATGTTTTCCATAGCTCTTGTAAAGCTTGTCAACCGATATTACTGCTTCACTCATTGGCTTTTCTCCTTTAATCATATTTCCTAATTCTTTACATCCTTCCAACGCATAATTACATGCATCAAACATAAATATTATATTATATTTCTGTAGATATTGCAAGCGTATTTTCTTAAGGATATATGGGACAAAAGAACCGTCCCCGCGTCCCACCTACGAACTCAGTGCCTGCTCGTTATGGTCATACAGGGCCGTGTTGATCGTTATCAGGTCGTATACTTCATTCTGGATAAAGAATTCGACAATGAGATCGGCCCTGCTGCTTTTTGAAAGGGCGTAGCCGGCTCGCATCAGGAAATCCTTTGTTTCGTCAAGATTAAGCCTTAGCGCCAGTGCAAAGGCTATTGCGGTGTTTTTCTTCGGCCTGTAGTCACTGCTGCAGCGTATCTTTGAAAAAAGCTTCCTGTCCACGTCCGCACGCTTGTAAACTTCCGTATCGCTAAAGCCTTTTTCATCAATGAGGCGGAACAGGCTTTCCTGCCACGACTCCGAAACCTGCGCGATCACCTCGTCTATCGAGCGGGCGGGCTTTGCTTCGGAAATCTCTGCTGCAAGGTTCATCATCGGCATGCATTCATCCATAAAGACCCTTGCAGCTTCCTTCCGGGCTGCCTTTTTGTTTACAGCGGAACTTTGCTTAGCCGCAAAGTTCATCATGCCGGCCGCCTGCATAGGCGCCGCGCTTCCCACGGCCTCAAACGGGGGAACATAATTATTTCTCAGATACTCATCAAGGGCGGCATAAAGTCCGCCCTTGTCATTATTTTTCTTGAATAAACCCATAATACATCCTTTTCTTATTTCAGAATATCGGCGCAACTCCGATCGTAAGCTCCTCAAGCACATCAAGGAGCATCCTTACGGTATCAAGGCTTGTAAGCATCGTGATTCCATGCGCCGCTGCCGTCTGTCTGATCGCAACACCGTTGCCATAGTGTACCCCCGAAAGAATGGCACGCGTGTTGATGACATATGAAACATAGCCTGCCCTGATCGATTCGAGAAGCTCGTCGCTTCCTTCACTCGGGACATGTCTTATCCTTGTACGTATTCCGTTTTTCTTAAGCACTTCTCCGGTCAGCGGGCTGGCTTCGATATTGAAGCCCATGTTATAGAAACGCCTGATAAGAGGAACTGTTTCCTCCTTGTCCTCGTCCGCAACGCTGACAAGAACCGTACCATAGTTCTTGAGCTTCAGTCCCGAAGCTATCATGGCCTTGTATACTGCCCTGTGAAGCTTTTCATCATAGCCGATGGCCTCACCCGTAGACTTCATCTCGGGCGAGAGGTAGGAATCCATGCCGCCGAGCTTCGAGAACGAAAAGGCCGGAACCTTTACGAAATATTTATGTCTTTCCTCGGGATATATGTCAAATATTCCCTGTTCCTTAAGAGAGCTTCCGAGCATGACGCGGGTTGCAATATCTGCAATCGGGTATCCCGTAGCTTTTGAAAGGAAGGGAACCGTTCTCGAGGAACGGGGATTTACTTCTATAATATATACATTTTCGTTTTTGTCAACTATAAACTGTATATTGAAAAGTCCGATTATGCCGATTGCGGAGCCAAGCTTCTTGGTATAGCTAAGAAGTACGCCCTTTACTTTGTCGGAAAGACTGTAAGGAGGATATACGCTTACGGAATCGCCAGAGTGCACGCCGGTTCTTTCAACAAGTTCCATGATACCGGGTACAAAGACATTACGTCCGTCGCAGACCGCATCGACCTCAACCTCCTTACCCCTGATATATTTATCAACCAGCACGGGCTTGTCCACATCGATTTCAACCGCAGTCTTCATATAGTTTTTAAGCTCCTCTTCTTTTGCGACTATCTGCATCGCACGTCCGCCGAGAACGAAGCTCGGGCGTACCAGCACGGGATAGCCAAGCTCGGAGGCTGCTTTTATTCCTTCTTCAACCGAGGTAACAGCACGTCCCGGAGGCTGAGGGATTCCCTGCTCTAAAAGAAGCTTCTCAAAGAGATCTCTGTTTTCTGCCTTATCGATTGCAAGACAGTCTGTTCCGATCAGCTTTACTCCTCTTTCGGTAAGCGCATCGGCAAGGTTTATCGCGGTCTGGCCGCCAAGGGTTGCGATCACGCCCTCGGGATTTTCCAGCTCGATTATGTTCATTACGTCCTCTATGGTCAGAGGCTCGAAATAGAGCTTGTCCGAACAGGTATAATCCGTGGAAACGGTTTCGGGATTGTTATTGATTATGATAGCCTCATAGCCCGCTGCCTTGATGGTCTTTACGGCATGAACGCTGGAATAGTCAAACTCTATGCCCTGGCCTATCCTTATCGGACCCGAACCGAGAACGATTATCTTCTTTTTATCGGAAACCCTGGACTCATTTTCATCCTCATAGCAGGAATAGAAATATGGAATGTAGCTTTCAAACTCCGAGGCACAGGTATCGATCATTTTGTAGACCGGCATGATACCTAGTTTTTTCCTCAGGCCGAAAATTTCCTTCTCGCTTCTGCCGGTAAGCTTTCCGATCTCCTTATCGGAAAAGCCTATGCGCTTGGCCTCATAAAGAAGGTCCCTGTCGGTCCTTTCAGCATTTTCAGCCAGCTTCTTTTCCTCAAGCACGATGTTACGGAGCTTTCTTATGAAGAAACAGTCAATCTTTGTGGCATCAAAGATATCCTTTTCCGGACAGTCGCGTCTTAATAGCTCTGCGATGGCAAATATCCTGTCATCCGTACCGGTTCTGATATATGAAAGAAGCCATGAAGTTTCCTTGTCGTCAAATTTCGGATTATGAAGGTGGCATACGCTGTTTTCAAGCGACCTGACAGCCTTTAAAAGACTTTCCTCGAAGGTCCTGCCGACGCTCATTACCTCGCCCGTTGCCTTCATCTGGGTCGAAAGCGTATTGTTCGCATCCGCGAATTTATCAAAGGGGAAGCGTGGTATTTTAGTTACCACATAGTCAAGCGAAGGCTCGAAGGAAGCCGGAGTATTGGCTATTGCGATCTCGTCTAAGGTCATGCCGACACCTATCTTTGCGGAAACCCTTGCTATCGGGTAGCCGCTGGCCTTTGAAGCAAGAGCGGACGACCTTGAAACTCTCGGGTTAACCTCTATCAGATAGTACTGGAAGGAATCGGGATCAAGTGCGAACTGCACATTGCATCCGCCCTCTATCTCGAGAGCCCTGATTATCTTGAGTGCGGAGCTTCTTAACATCTGGTATTCGCGGTTGCAAAGGGTCTGTGAAGGACATACAACGATGGAATCTCCTGTGTGGATTCCGACAGGATCGAGGTTCTCCATGTTACAGATGGCAAGCGCGGTATCGTTTTTGTCTCGCATTACCTCATATTCAATTTCCTTATAGCCCTTGATGCTCTTTTCGATCAGTACCTGATGCACGGGTGAAAGACGGAGTGCTCCCTCCATCAGTTCCATAAACTGTTCCTCAGTCTCTGCAAAACCGCCGCCGGTGCCACCAAGTGTGAAGGCAGGTCTCAAAACAACGGGAAGCCCGATGTCCTTCATTGCACGAAGGCCTTCTTCCATGCTCCCCGCAATTTCGGACGGAAGCACGGGCTCGCCAAGTTCCTCACAGAGTTCCTTGAAAAGCAGTCTGTCCTCCGCACGCTCGATACTTGCGGACTTGGTGCCCAAAAGCTCAGTCCTGCACTCCTTAAGGATTCCTTTCTTTTCGAGCTGCATGGCAAGGTTCAGTCCTGTCTGGCCGCCGATTCCGGGCAGTATCGCATCCGGACGCTCGTAGCGTATGATCTTTGCTATATATTCAAGAGTCAGAGGCTCCATATAAACCTTGTCGGCTATACTCTCATCCGTCATTATTGTTGCAGGATTTGAGTTGACAAGCACGGTTTCATAGCCTTCCTCCCTAAGTGCGAGGCAGGCCTGGGTGCCGGCATAGTCAAATTCTGCCGCCTGGCCGATGACTATCGGGCCGGAGCCTATTACCATTATCTTTTTTATGTCTGTACGTTTTGGCATTTTTATTTCCTCTTTTTATTTCTGCTTGTTCTCTTTCATCATGTCGATAAAACGGTCGAAAAGATAGGAGCTGTCGCAGGGTCCGGGCGCACTCTCGGGATGGTACTGTACCGAGAAAACGCTGTCGCGAGCGCAGCGCACTCCTTCTATCGTATTGTCAAGCAGATTGATATGGGTGGCTTCAAGCGGTGTAGCTTTAAGGCTTTCCATGTCCACCGCATAGGAATGGTTCTGCGATGTGATTTCAATCTTTCCGGTCAGAAGGTTCTTTACCGGATGATTTCCGCCCCTGTGACCGAACTTCAGCTTGTAGGTTTTTGCACCGTAGGCAAGCGAAATGATCTGATGGCCAAGGCATATGCCGAAGATCGGAAGCTTTCCTATCAGTGCTTTTACGGTAGCTATCGTTTCCGGCACATCGGTCGGGTCTCCCGGTCCGTTCGATATGAAAAGGCCGTCGGGTTTAAGAGAAAGAATTTTCTCCGCATCGGTATTCCACGGAACGATGTCAAGGCTTATTCCGCGGTCTGCCATGCTCCTTACGATATTTTCTTTCATTCCGCAGTCGATGCAGACAACATGAAGCTTCCCACCGTCAGCATTATTTTCGGAAGCCTCTACGCTTCTTATTTCCTTGCGGCTTACCTTCGGTACCGCATCCTTCGGTATATCTTCGTTCTTAAGCCTTTCAAGGCCCTCCTCAAGAGTTACCTCCGTGCCGCAGATCAGCACTTTCATGCTTCCCTTATCCCTTATCCTTCTGGTAAGCTTCCTTGTGTCTATGCCGTAAATTCCCGGGATGCCATATTTTTTCATAACCTCGCCGAAGCTTTCCACGCTTCTGAAATTTGAGGGCTCGTCGTTATATTCCCTTACAATAAATGCACCTATCGTGGGATTAGCGCATTCATAATCCGAACTTACAAATCTTGCATCCTTCTCCTTATCCTCGCACATTCCGTAATTTCCGATCAGCGGATAGGTCATTACAACTGCCTGATAGGTATAGGAAGGATCAGAAAGAATTTCCTGGTAGCCTGCCATTGAGGTATTGAACACAAGCTCGCATACCGCATCCTTTTCGGCTCCGAAGGAAAAGCCCGGATATTCTTCTCCGGTTTCAAGTATGATTTTCTTATTGTAATCCATGGTGTTCCTTTCCGGGTAACAATATTTCTTATGAGAGATTATAGCACTACATTTCCGAAAGTGGAAGTTCAAATCTTAATTTTCTGCCTACAGATGGTATTTCTGTGGGATATTTTCCCGTAAAGCAGGCATCACAATACCCGTTTCCCTTTGAACCTATAAGGGCTCCGAGCTTTTCGACGGGAAGATATCCTAGGCTGTCGACCCCGATGATTTCCGCAATTTCCTCTATGGTATGTGAGCAGGCGATCAGTTTATCCTCGCTGTCCACGTCGGTTCCGTAATAGCAGGGGTGAAGGAAAGGCGGCGAAGATATGCGCATGTGCACCTCTTTTGCCCCCGCTTCGCGAAGAAGCGCAACTATTCTTCCGCTGGTATTTCCCCTGACGATCGAATCGTCGACAAGCACGATTCTTTTGCCACGGACAACCTCTTTTATCGCAGAAAGCTTGATCTTTACGGCATCAAGCCTGTGGTCCGGCGCGATAAAGGTACGTCCGATATATTTATTTTTAATCAGTCCTATTCCGTAGGAAATGCCGGATGCATGTGCAAAACCAAGTGCAGCATCAAGTCCCGAATCCGGAACGCCGATGACCAGATCAGCATCTACGGGATGTGCCTCGGCAAGTACCTTACCGGCCCTTATCCTTGCATTGTGTACCGATACACCGTCTATCACCGAATCCGGCCTTGCAAAATAAATGTATTCAAAAATACAGAGTTTTCTTTCCTTTTTGCCGCAGTGATTACGTATGGTCTGCATGCCCTCGGAAGAAAAAACTATGATCTCTCCGGGTTCCACATCCCTTACGAACTCGGCTCCGACTGCATGAAGCGCACAGCTCTCAGATGCCACAACAACAAGGCCATCCTTTGTTTTACCGTAACAGAGCGGACGGAACCCGTAGGGATCCCTTGCGCAGATCAGCTTTCTGGCTGACATTAAAATAAGGGAATAGGCTCCTTCGATGGTGTTCATGGCAAGGCTTACCGCCTCCTCGATCGATCCTGTCTTCAGTCTTTCCCTTGTTATGATATAGGCTATGGTCTCGGTATCCGAGGTGCTATGGAATATGGCACCGGACAGCTCGAGCTCATCCCTTAATTTATCTGCGTTTGAAAGGTTCCCGTTATGTGCGATCGCCATCCTGCCCTTCTGGTGATTGACCTCCATCGGCTGGATGTTTGCAGCGATATTTCCCCCTGTGGTACCGTATCTTGCATGGGCAACAGCCATGTTTCCCTTCGGAAGCTTCTGAAGCTTTTCCCCGGTGAAAACCTCACTAACCAGACCTTTTTCCTTCACCGAGGTGAAAAGTCCATCATGATTTATTACTATTCCGCAGCTTTCCTGCCCTCTGTGCTGCAGGGCATAAAGCCCATAGTAGCACATACCGGCAAGATCTTCTTCTTTTGGAGAGTATATTCCGAATACTCCGCATTCTTCGTGTAAATTCATTTTTACCCCTCATCCGTTATTTTTTTAGCGCAGCTTCTATAAAGCCTTTGAAAATCGGGTGCGGACGGTTCGGTCTTGACTTGAATTCCGGATGGAACTGCACACCGATAAAGAAGGGATGGTCTTTGATTTCTATGGTTTCCACCAGCTCGCCATCGGGGGAAAGTCCCGAAAGCGTAAGACCATTTTCCGAAAGCACCTTGCGATAATCATTGTTGAATTCATAACGGTGGCGGTGGCGTTCACTGATCGTATCTCCTCCGTTCACACCGTAAAGCGCAGCAATCCTTGTATCTTCCTTAAGCACGCAGGGATATGCGCCGAGTCTTAGTGTACCGCCCTTATCGAGCTCGTCGCTCTGGCCGGGCATGAAATCTATGACCTTGTTTTTGCAGCATTCGTTGAATTCGCCCGAATCCGCATCGGTAATTCCCGCAACGTTTCTCGAGTATTCGATGACCGCGATCTGCATGCCGAGACATATGCCGAAATACGGCACCCTGTTTTCCCTTGCATATTTTGCAGCTAGTATCATACCCTCGATTCCGCGGCTTCCGAAACCTCCCGGAACTATTATTCCGTCAAGTCCTGAAAGCATTTCGTCTGCAGTATCCTTTGTGATCTGCTCCGAGTCTATCCACTTTATTTCTACCTTTGCGCTGTTTGCAAAGCCCGCATGGCGCAGTGCCTCGGCAACCGAAAGGTAGGCATCATGAAGCTCGACATATTTTCCGACAAGACCGATGACGGCCTTTCCCGTACAACTTCTGCATTTTTCAACCATTTCCTCCCATTCGGAAAGATCGGGTGCGGGTGCATCGATTCCGAGTTCCCTTAAGACAACCTCTGAAAAGTTTGATTTTTCAAGCATCAGCGGTGCCTCATAAAGAAGGGGCAGGGTAATATTTTCAATAACGCAGTCCGGCTTTACATTGCAGAACAGCGAGATTTTTTCAAAAATTGATTTTTCAAGCGGCTGGTCGCAGCGGAGCACGATGATGTTGGGATTGATGCCCATGCCGAGAAGCTCCTTTACGGAATGCTGGGTGGGCTTTGATTTATGCTCATCCGAACCGTGAAGGAAGGGCACCAGCGTTACATGAATAAAGAGACTGTTACCGCGTCCGACTTCAAGTGAAATCTGGCGCACAGCCTCGATAAACGGCTGGGATTCAATATCGCCGATGGTACCGCCGATTTCGGTGATAACAACATCGGCCGAGGTTTTCTTCCCGACCCTGTATATGAATTCTTTGATTTCGTTGGTTATATGCGGGATTACCTGCACCGTATGGCCGAGGTATTCGCCGCGTCTTTCTTTGTTAAGTACATTCCAGTAAACCTTACCTGTGGTGAGGTTTGAGTACTTGTTGAGGTCCTCGTCTATGAAACGCTCATAGTGTCCGAGGTCCAGGTCGGTCTCCGCACCGTCCTCGGTCACATAGACCTCGCCGTGCTGGAAGGGGCTCATGGTCCCCGGGTCCACGTTTATGTACGGATCGAGCTTCTGAGCCGCGACCTTAAGACCTCTGGCTTTAAGAAGGCGGCCGAGGGAAGCGGCTGTTATGCCCTTGCCGAGTCCCGAGACCACGCCTCCTGTGACGAAGATATATTTAGTAGTTTTATCGTTCAAGTTTTCCCCCTTACTCTCCGCTTGCTCCGTAGTTTGAAAGAACTCTTGCGGAGGGATCGTTTACATTACAGCCTTCCCAGTTTTTGTTTGGCATCCAGAAATCTACGATCATTTCAGCCTGACCGGGATAGTATTTTTCAAAAATCTCACGGTAAAGAAGCGACTCCTTGGTAAAAGGCCTTGCATGATCATATTTCTTGCAACGCTCGGTAAATTCCTCATCGGTATAGCAGCCATCGGCATATTCCTTGAGGTCATCAACCATCGAATGGCCAACCGCATCAGAGAAAGCAGCCTTCTCACGCCAGAGTATCGAATCGGGAAGCAGACCTGTGCCCTCGAAAGCATGACGAAGAAGATATTTACCCTTGCCATATTTGTTCAGTTTGATTTCGGGATCAATACCCATTACATAATCCACAAACTCAAGATCGCCGAAGGGAACCCTTGCCTCAAGTGAGTTTACGGAAATGCAGCGGTCAGCACGGAGCACGTCATACATATGAAGCTCACGCACACGCTTTTCGCTTTCCTTCTGGAATTCCTCTGCATTCGGTGCGAAGTCGGTATATTTGTAACCAAAAAGCTCATCGCTTATCTCGCCCGTAAGAAGCACGCGGACATCAGTCTGCTCATGTATTGCCTTGCAAAGAAGGTACATGCCCATGCTCGCACGTATAGTCGTGATATCATAGGTTCCGAGCAGATGGATCAGGCTGTCAAGGGTTTCTATTACCTCTTCCTTGGTCATGAAAATCTCGGTGTGATCGCTTCCGATGTATTCCGCAGTCTCTCTTGCATATTTAAGATCGATGGCGTCCTCACGCATACCGATTGCAAAGGTCTTTATCGGCTTATCACTCTTTTTCTGTGCGATCGCACATACAAGCGAGGAATCAAGTCCGCCTGAAAGAAGGTAGCCGACCTTGGCATCCGATACCAGCCTTTTCTCAACGCCGGCAATCAGAAGCTCACGGATGTTTCTGCAGACCTCCTCACGATATTCATCTTCCTTCTTTTTTTCAATATCCTCTCCCAATTTGTTTATCAGAAGGTCTGCACCGCTTGCTTTTACATCCTTTAAATCCTGGGTCTGTGCATTTGCATGCTTTTTAACAACGGACTCGGTCTTTACTGCGGTCACATCCTTGTAGCAGATAAATTTACCATCCTTATAATAGTGGCCGGGCGGGAACGGCATGATTTTATCTACCATTCCCACCAAACTTTTCGGCTCACTGGCAAAAACAATGGTATTCTTGTCGTCAAATCCATAATAGAGCGGACGTATTCCGATCGGGTCTCTTGCGGCGATGAACTCATGGGTCCTGCCGTCATAGATCACGCAGGCAAACTCGGCATCCAGCTTTGCGAACATGTCTGTACCGTATTCATAATACATGGGAAGAATGATTTCGCAGTCCGAACCGCTTTTGAATTTATAGCCTTTCCTTATCAGATCCCTCTTTTCATGCTCGAAGCCGTAGAGCTCACCGTTGCAGATCACAGCGCTTCCGTCAAGTACGAAGGGCTGCATGCCTTCCGGGGTAAGACCCATGATTGAAAGTCTTAAGAATCCCAGAACTCCGTCATGGAAATCGATTACCCTTTCATCATCGGGGCCTCTTGAGTGGCACCTGTTAAGATTGATTATGAATTCGTCTATGTCGCAGCCCTTGCCGCAATATGCCATTATGCTACACATTTTTCCCTCCACTCTCACGACCTCAGCAACAATAAATGTCCCTGAGGTCGCAGAATTATTACTTATTTTTGTTGTTTATTGTTTACTCTACATCCTGCAGAGCTGCGTAATCCTCTTCACCGGTACGTATCTTTACTACCCTGCTGACAGGATATACAAAGATCTTTCCGTCACCGATATGACCGGTGTAAAGAGCCTTCTTGGCTGCCTCGATGACCTTGTCAACGGGGATAGCATTTACTACTACTTCAAGCTTTACCTTAGGAAGCAGGGTTGCATCGATCTCAACTCCACGGTACATCTCGCCTGCACCTTTCTGTATGCCGCAGCCCATTACCTGGGTAACTGTCATACCGGTAACACCGAGTTCATTCATGGCCTTTCTGAGTGCATCGTATCTTGAAAGCTTAGCTATTACTACTACCTTGCTGATGCCCTTGTCAAGACCGGGAATAGGAACAGCATCCTGTCTGACAACCTGAACTGCTGCATTTTTCTTAGCCTCTGAAGCCTCTTCGTAGCTGTCCGAACCAAGGTTGGTGTTTTCGTTTACGCTTACGGTCAGGGTGTTGGAAATATCCATGATAGCGAAACCTGCATATGCTGAAGGAAGACCATGCTCTGTTGCATCAAGACCTGTGATTTCCTCTTCCTCGCTTACACGGAGACCGATGGTCTTCTTGATGATGAAGAACGCGATCGTAATTGTTACTATAGTCCAGCCTGCTGTCACGCCCATACCGCCGAGCTGCTTAATGAGCTGGTCGATTCCGCCGCCGTAGAAGATACCTTCCTTGATGCCTGCGCTTGCAAAGCCGGGAGCGGAACTTGTTGCGAAAAGACCTACTGCTATGGTACCCCAGATACCGTTAATCATATGAACTGCTACAGCACCTACGGGGTCGTCAACATGTGTTACATGGTCGTTGAACCATACACCGAATACTACGAGAAGTCCTGAAATTGCACCGATGATCGCTGCGCCTGCACAGTCTGTTACGTCGCAGGGAGCCGTGATGGCTACAAGACCTGCAAGGGAAGCGTTGAGACACATTGAAACATCGGGCTTGCCGTACTTAACCCAGGTAAAGATCATACATACAACTGTTGCAACTGCGGGAGCTACCGTTGTTGTAAGGAATACGGAACCGAGGGTGGGAACATCTGTTGCTGCCGCACCATTGAAACCGTACCAGCCGAGCCACAGGATGAATACACCGAGGGCTGCGATTACCAGGTTGTGGCCGGGGAAGGCGTTAACCTTTGTAACCTTTCCGCTCTTGTCTCTTTCAAACTTTCCGATACGGGGGCCGAGCATCCATGCACCGATGAAAGCGCAGATACCGCCGACCATATGAATGCAGTTAGAACCTGCATAATCGTGGAAGCCCCACTCGGCAAGGAAGCCGCCGCCCCAGGTCCAGTGTGCTTCGATGGGATATATTACTGCAGAAATCACTGCAGAGTAGATACAGTAGCTTGAGAACTTGGTTCTCTCTGCCATTGAACCGGAAACGATGGTAGCGGTCGTTGCACAGAATACAAGGTTGAACACGAAAGCGGAATAATCAAAGTCACCGTACTTTGTAAATACGTCGAAGCTGAAACCGCCGGCGAAACCGCCGAGTATGTTCTTTCCCAGCATCAGCGATGCACCGCAGATGAACCACATTACAGTACCTATACAGAAGTCCATCAGGTTTTTCATTATAATGTTTCCGGAGTTCTTTGCTCTGGTAAAACCTGCCTCGCACATTGCAAAACCGGCCTGCATCCAGAACACCAGTGCAGCTCCTATAAGGAACCAGACGGCGAATATCTGTCCGTTCACTTCGCCCATGATCTCTTCTAACATTTCACTCATGATATTACCCTCCTTATTTGATTTTTTCTCTCTTTTTCTCTTTTTTGAAATCTTTGTAATTCCAACTCCCTGCCTTCTGTTCGCCAAGGCCGGAGAGGAAACTGTTTTATTTATTTTTCTGAGCTGCCACGCCCGGAGCCTCACTTCGCGTAGCGCCAGGCGAGGGCTTAATGTCTTGGATTTCTTTATTTCGTAGGCTCAATCCTTCTTTATTTCAAAAACTTCCTACACTCCGAACAGCAGGTCCGCATAATCCGGGAACGGCCAGTACTTCTTAGCTGTCAGCTTCTCACCCTCATCGCAGAGAGCCCTGAGCTCGCTCATCTTAACAAGTACCGTATCTCTGATCATTACTGACTCTTCAACGATATCCTTGGCTGTATCAAGCTCTGCAATAGCCTGCTCCAGCTCATCGGTTTTAACCATTGCCTCGTCGCAAAGACCTGAAAGCTTTTTGATTATGCCCTTCTCATATGCACAGGCGATGGAAGAATCAATTGCAAGCTTTGCGGAAGCTGTCTCAGCCAGTCTCTTTGAATAAGCTGCCATGGCAGGTATGATCTGCTCCTTGGCCATGATCACCATGGTGCTGGCCTCGATGCTTACTGACTTACAGTAGTTCTCAAGCATGATCTCGCATCTTGACTTCATCTCTTCAAGGGTGAATACCTTGTGTCCTGTAAGCATCTTTACGTTCTTCTCATCAAGCAGGTGAGGCATGCAGTCGGCCGTTGTACGATAGTTTGAAAGGCCTCTTACCTTGGTTGCCTCCTCGATCCACTTGTCATCATAACCATTTCCGTTGAATATGATGCGTCTGTGATCCTTGATGGTCTTCTTTATCATATCATGAAGGGCTGTTTCAAAATCTGCTGCTCCTTCAAGTCTGTCTGCATATATTTTAAGTGACTCGGCAACTGCTGCATTAAGCATTATGTTTGCACACGCTATAGAGTTTGACGAACCGAGCATTCTGAACTCGAACTTGTTTCCGGTAAATGCGAAAGGTGAAGTCCTGTTACGGTCTGTCGTATCACGGTTGAACTTAGGAAGTGTGTCAACTCCGAGCTTCATCTGCATCTTCTCGGTACCTGCATAAGGCTGATCCTTTTCAATTGCCTCAAGCACTGCATCCAGTTCTTCGCCGAGGAACATCGAGATTACTGCGGGAGGAGCCTCGTTTGCACCAAGTCTGTGGTCATTACCTGCGGTAGCTACCGAAAGTCTTAAAAGATCCTGATAATCATCAACTGCTTTGATTACTGCGCAGAGGAAAAGCAGGAACTGTGCATTTTCATAAGGTGTCTCGCCGGGTGAAAGAAGGTTTACTCCCTCATCGGTTCCTATCGACCAGTTGTTATGCTTGCCGCTGCCGTTTACTCCTGCGAAAGGCTTCTCATGAAGCAGGCATACAAGCCCATGCTTGATTGCTGTCTTCTGCATTATCTCCATTGTCAGCTGGTTGTGATCGGTACCTACGTTTGTTGTTGTATAGATAGGTGCCAGCTCATGCTGGGAAGGAGCAACTTCGTTATGTTCGGCCTTTGCAAGGATTCCAAGCTTCCAGAGCTCTTCGTTCAGATCCTCCATGAATGCCTGTACACGGGGTTTGATGATACCGAAGTAATGGTCATCCATTTCCTGTCCCTTAGGAGGCTTTGAACCGAAAAGCGTACGGCCTGTCATCTTGAGGTCAAGTCTCTTATCATACATTTCCTTTGTGATAAGGAAGTACTCCTGCTCGGGTCCTACAGAAGAGGTAACTCTCTTTGCTGTGGTGTTTCCGAAGAGTCTCAATATTCTTAAAGCCTGCTTGTTAAGTGCTTCCATTGAACGAAGCAGCGGGGTTTTCTTGTCAAGTGCCTGTCCGCCATATGCACAGAATGCTGTGGGGATGCAGAGTGTCTTTCCTTTGATGAATGCATATGAGGTGGGATCCCAGGTCGTATAGCCCCTTGCCTCGAATGTTGCTCTGATTCCGCCTGTAGGGAAGGAAGATGCATCCGGCTCGCCTTTGATCAGCTCCTTGCCGGAGAATTCCATTATCACTCCGCCGTCCGGTGCAGCCTCTATGAAGCTGTCATGCTTCTCTGCAGTAATACCGGTCAGTGGCTGGAACCAGTGTGTGTAGTGGGTGGCACCCTTTTCAAGTGCCCATTCTTTCATGGCTTCTGCAACTGCATTAGCAACGCGAAGGTCAAGCTCCGCGCCCTCATCTATGGTCTTTTTCAGGGAATTATAAACTTTTGCGGGAAGGCTTGCCTTCATTTGTCTGTCATCGAATACCATGCAGCCGAAATAATCTTTTACTGTGCTCATGATTACTCTCCTTTTCGTAAAAAGTATTTATAAAGAAGCTCCCTAATTACCTTGCAGCTGCTTTATGGTTCATATTGTAAAGGACAGATATCGCAAAGTCAAGAACAAATTGTATACATGTATACAATTTTGTAAAAATTGACGAAATCATGCTTTTTACGGAAACCCGTTTTGGTAATTTTGGGTAAAAAGCTCAAAAAACAGCACCCCTGCCTGATTTACAGAGGTGCTGCAGAACTGCTATTTTCTGTTATTTGCTTTTGCGGGAGCCGGAAGTACCTTAGAACCGAGCGACTTGGCAAGCTTTTTCAGGTTCTCTGCCTCGGCGGAACCAAGCTTTGCCTTACCAAAGGCCATTTCGAGTGCACTGTCGCGGAGACCGAGTATGTCCTCATGGGTTATACTCTCTTTTTTCCGGGCAAGATTTATAAGCTATTCTTTTCTTCATAAACTCAACTTCTTTTTCCCGGTCTTCCGGGTATAAAATACCTGTTTTTTGCTTCATAAGATATATTATACACAGACGGCGCACCAAAAGTGCACCAGAGATTTTATCATAATATGGGACACGGGGACGGTTATTTTGTTCCAGCTTTCGTGGGACAAAAGAACCGTCCCCGTGTCCCACCAAAGTCAATAAACTTCATACTTGTCCGGCCAGGCGCGTGAGATCAGGGTAAGGCCATATTTTTTTGCCAGCTCCACAGACTGGAATGTGGGTACGGATTTTGAAACCAGGACGGGAATCCCTGCCGAAATCACCTTTTCAACCATATCCACAGGCACACGGCCCGAAGTAAAAATCATGCATTCACCAAGAGGAATATGATTAAGAACCGCATAGCCCACTGCCTTGTCGATGGTATTATGCCTTCCGATATCTTCACATGTAAACAAAATCTGCCCTTCTTTTGCAAGTATCACCCTGTGGTTTCCGCCTGTCAGGCCATGAAGCGGGCTGTCTTTTCCGAATTCCTTCGCCATCTCAAATACCCATTCCCTTTTATATTCGTAAGGAGAAAGTATCTTCGCCTCAGGCTTCCTGTCAGAAACTGCGAAAATTTTATTTCCGGTACAGCAGGTCAGTTCCGTACTTACTTTTTGCTGCCATGTTATTTCCCCGGCAAGAAATACCCGTACCCTGTTTTCTGTCTCGCAGAAATGCAGCGACTTTATGTCATCTGCACTTTCAATAAGTCCGTCGGTAAGAAGCCTTCCGCAGACAAGTTCCTTCAGATCGTTTTTCGTACATATCAGCCTGTATACCGGCTGTTCGTTTACGATCACAGTAAGCTCATGCTCTGAAATAACGGCCGCATCAACTGCCTCACTGTGTCCGTCCGGAAATATCAGCGTTTTTGTGATTTTTTCTATATTGTCCATTGACGAATTCCTTTTACTTAAATTTTTTTATATTACTTTTTGGTTCATTGTAACATAAAGAATCTTATATTTCTACAACAAAAAACCGCAGGTCCGGGTAATAACCCTTCCTGCGGTTTTAACCGTCATTTTTTTACAGATTTGTATAGCCCATCAGGTATTCGTCAACTTCCTTTGCACAGGCTCTGCCCTCTGCGATGCCCCATACAACAAGGGACTGTCCGCGGTGCATATCGCCTGCGGTAAACACCTTTGCTGCGCTGGTTTTGTATGCGCCCTCTGCGGTCTTTACATTGCTTCGTCCGTCAGCCTCTACCGAGAAAGCATTTCTCACATAGTCCTCGGAGCCAAGGAAACCTGCTGCGATAAGCACTACATCTGCAGGCAGCTCGCCCTCGGTACCCTCTACCGGAACCATTGAACGTCTTCCGGTCTCATGATCGGTCTTGCTTTCAAGCTTTACGGTCTTTACGCCGCAGAGTTTTCCTTCATCGTTCTTAATAAATTCCGTAACAGTTGTCTGGTATACTCTCGGGTCATGTCCGAATACTGCAATGCTTTCTTCTGCACCATAGTCGGTCTTCTTGACAAGTGGCCATTCGGGCCATGGATTACTCTCGCGTCTCGTAAGCGGAGGCTCGGGCATCATCTCGATCTGGGTAACCGACTTGCAGCCCTGACGTATTGCTGTTCCGGTACAGTCATTTCCCGTGTCGCCGCCGCCGATGATGATGACATCCTTGTCCTTGCAGGTTACACAGGTACCGCCCGAAAAGGCTTTTTCCGTGTCATAGCCCGCATCCATCAGGCTCTTTGTCACACCGCGGAGGAATTCTACGGCAAAATATATGCCTTCTGCGTCACGTCCGGGTGCGTTAATGTTTCTGGGATTTGATGCACCACAGCAGAGCACTACTGCATCATATTCATCAAGCAATTCCTCGGATGTGATGTCTTTGCCCACGTTACAATTAGTCATAAAGCCTACGCCCTCAGCCTTCATCTTTTCGATACGGCGGAGGATGAAACGTTTTTCAAGCTTCATATTCGGTATTCCGTACATCAAAAGTCCGCCTGGACGGTCAAAACGTTCATATACGGTAACGCTGTGTCCTCTTTTATTGAGCTGGTCCGCACATGCAAGTCCGGAAGGTCCCGAACCAACAACTGCAACCTTCTTGCCTGTCCTTGTCTTCGGTGGATCGGGCTCCATCAGCCCGTTTGCATAGGCATATTCAATAATGGAATTCTCATTTTCCTTTGTTGCCACAGCCGCGCCGTTAAGGTTGCATGTACATGCTGCCTCACAGAGCGCAGGGCATACTCTCGAAGTAAACTCCGGGAAGTTATTGGTAGAAAGCAGCCTTCCTGCCGCAAGCTCCAGGTTGCCGCGGTAGAGAAGATCGTTCCATTCAGGCACAAGATTGTGCAACGGGCAGCCTGAAAACATTCCGCTGATCTTTACACCTGCCTGGCAGAAAGGTACGCCGCAGTCCATACATCTGGCTGCCTGCTTTCTTCTTTCCTCTATCGGCAAAGGCTCATGAAATTCATTGAAATTTTTTATTCTTTCGAGTGGAGAGACGGCTGGATTTCCCTGTCTCTCATATTCCATAAATCCGGTTGATTTTCCCATTTCTCTCTCCTTATTCCTTCCGGGTATTTGCATAGAATGCTTCAACCTCGGCATCTTCGCGGCTCATACCGGATGCCATGAATTCCTCGGTTTTTTCTATCATTTTCTTATAGTCCTCGGGAATGATCTTCTTGAACTTCGGAACATATCCTTCAAAGTCCGCAAGTATCTTTCCGGCCTTTTTACTCTTGGTCTCGGCATAATACTTTTCAAGTATTCCCTTAAGCTCTTCTATATCATTCTTTTCCGAAAGCACGCTGCTTAAAAGTCCGGTCTTGTTGAGCCTTGTATAGAGCTTGTTTTCTTCGTCAAGCACATAGCAGACTCCGCCGCTCATACCGGCTGCAAAGTTCTTTCCTGTCTCTCCGAGGATAACTGCACGTCCGCCGGTCATATATTCGCAGCCGTGGTCTCCGACACCTTCGACCACTGCGGTCATTCCGGAATTTCTGACGCAGAAACGTTCGCCTGCTATTCCTGTTGCAAAACCGAAACCGGAGGTAGCTCCGTAGAACGCAACGTTTCCGAGTATGATATTTTCGGAAGGCTCTGCAGGGCATGATTCTGAAGGTACAAGTATAAGCTTTCCGCCTGAAAGACCTTTTCCGAAGTAATCGTTTGCATCGCCCGTAACCTTTATTGTAAGTCCCTTAGGGATAAACGCACCAAAGCTCTGGCCTGCGCTTCCGCTGCATTCAAGAACTACTGAATCCTCGGGAAGTCCTTCGGGATTGCTCTTTGTGATCTCCGAACCGAGTATCGTACCGAAGGCACGGTCGGTATTCGAAATTTCAAGAGTCTGTTTCCGGGCCTTGCGCACGGGCTTCTTTATGTAGCTTTCAAGTGCGGGAACAAGCGCCTTCATATCAAGGGTTTCCGAAAGCTTATAATCGAATCTTGCTTCCGGCTCGAAATGTGCATGAGGAAGTCCCGAACATGAGCTGTCAAGTATCTTCTCAAGCTTAAGGTTCTCTGCCTTGTCACCCGAAACGGTGTCACGCTTCTTGAGTAACTCGCTGTGTCCTACCATCTCGTCGATGGTTCTGAAACCAAGCTTTGCCATGTATTCCCTGAGCTCTTCAGCTATGAAGTTCATGAAGTTCATGACATATTCCGGTTTACCGGTGAAGCGTTTCCTGAGCTCCGGATTCTGGGTAGC
>JAFRWN010000140.1 GCA_017437965.1 Lachnospiraceae bacterium | reverse complement strand
TGCCGGACCCCGGAAGGCAACTACCGCATCACCGGCCGCCTCAAGGACATGATCATCCGTGGTGGTGAAAATATTTATCCGAAGGAAATCGAGGAATTCATCTATACTCATCCGAAGGTAAGCGACGTCCAGGTCATCGGCGTTCCCGACAAGGCAGCCGGCGAAGAGATCATGGCATGCATCATTCTTAAAGAGGGTGAGGAAATGACCGTGGATGAAATGAAGAAGTTCGTGCTTGACCACATGGCAAAGCACAAGGTTCCGAAATATATTGAGTTTGTGGATGGATTCCCGATGAACGATGCGGGTAAGATCCAGAAGTATAAGATGCGCGAGTGGGCAATCGAGAAGCTCGGACTGCAGGCGGACGCATCGATAGAAACAGCATAAAGAAAAAGAGAGAGTATGAAACACGTGATAGACGCACACTGCCACATCTACCCGGACGGAATCGCGAGCCGGGCGGTGGCAAGTATAGACAAATTTTATGACGGACTGCCCGCCAAGCACAATGACGGTACCATGTCCACGCTTTTAAGGCTCGGTGCAGATTTCGGCATCGACCATTTCATTGTTTTTTCGGTTGCAACCAATCCCCACCAGGTCGGAAGCATCAACCGTTACATCGCAGGTGCCGTAAACGCTGCCGGCGGAAAATTCACGGGCTTCGGAACCATGCATCTGGATTCACCCGATCTTGAGGCCGACCTCGATACGCTTACCGAACTGGGACTTAAGGGCGTAAAGGTTCATCCCGATACCCAGGATTTCAAAATCGACGATCCGAAAGCAATGAAACTTTATGAGCTTTGCGAGGACAGAGGTCTTCCGATCAATGTCCACACAGGTGACCACCGTTTTGACAGGTCGAATCCCAACCGTACCGTGAATGTACTTAAAGCTTTTCCAAAGCTTAAATTCATCGGACCGCACCTCGGCGGCTGGAGCGTCTGGGAGGATGCTCTGAGACTTCTTCCGGATTTCCCGAACATCACGGTAGACACCTCATCCTGCTTCTATACGATGAAGCCCGAGTTTGCAAAGGAAATCATCCGTGCCTTCGGTTCTGAAAGGGTTATGTTCGGTACGGACTATCCCATGTGGCCACAGGAAAAGGATATTGAGTTCCTTAATAATCTGGGGCTCAGTGAGGAAGAACTTGAAAATATTTACTGGAAAACGTGTACAAAACTATTAGGACTTAATATAAATTAATGACAGGAGAACCAACATGTCAGAAAACAAGAAAACCTATGTCACCATGGATGGCAACGAGGCTGCGGCTTACGTTGCCTATGCTTTTACAGAGGTGGCTGCAATATATCCGATAACCCCCTCCTCTCCCATGGCCGCAAAGACCGATGTCTGGTCTGCAGGCGGCAGGAAGAATATTTTCGGTCAGGAGGTTACGCTGGTTGAGATGCAGGCTGAATCAGGCGCAATTGCCGCAGTTCACGGAGCAGCCGAGACCGGTGCGCTTGCAACAAGCTACACCTCTTCACAGGGACTGATGCTTATGATTCCCACGATGCACCGTATTTCCGGCGAGCGCCATCCCGCAGTGCTTCATGTTGCTGCAAGAACCGTAGGAACCCATGCGCTTTCAATCTTCGGTGACCACTCTGACATTTACAACTGCCGTCAGGCCGGCTGGGGCATGATCGCGAGCGCCTCGGTACAGGAAGTCATGGACCTTGCGGGCATCGCGCACCTTTCTGCAATCAAGAGCCGCATTCCCTTCATGCACTTCTTCGACGGCTTCCGTACCTCGCACGAAATCACAAAAATCGAGCAGATTTCCTATGACGACCTGGCTTCCCTTGTGGACTATGAAGCACTCGACGCATTCCGTGCCCATGCGCTTAATCCCGAGCATCCGATGGTACGTGCGACAGTCCAGAACTCCGACATATATTTCCAGGTCCGCGAGGCAAACAACAATGACTATGCCGGGCTTCCCGATATCGTCGAAGATTATATGCAAAAAATTAATAAGATCACCGGCAGGGATTATCATGTTTTCAATTACTACGGTGCCCCCGATGCAGAGCGTGTGATCGTTGCGATGGGCTCGGTTTCCACCTGTATTGAGGAAGTTGTTGACTACCTTAACGCAAAGGGCGAAAAGGTCGGCTTCATCCAGGTTCACCTTTACAGACCATTTGATATCAAACGTTTTGTCGCTGCCATCCCTGACACATGCAAATCAATTGCAGTGCTTGACCGCACTAAAGAAATGGGCGCAGCAGGCGATCCTTTATTTGTAGATGTCTGCACCGCTCTCCGCGGCCGCGCAGATTTAACCGTTGTCGGCGGACGCTATGGTCTTTCCTCAAAGGATACCACACCCGCCCAGATTGCGGCAGTATATGAAAATCTGAAGCTTGCAGCACCTGTAAACAGCTTCACCATCGGAATTATCGATGACGTTACCCACCTTTCACTTAAGGAGGGCGCTCCCCTGTACTTTAACGAGGGCGGCGTTGTAAGCTGCAAATTCTGGGGTCTCGGCGGTGACGGAACCGTCGGTGCAAACCATGACACGGTTCAGATCATCAATAACCATACCGATAAATTTGCCCAGGCATATTTTGAATATGACGCAAAGAAGAGCTTCGGCGTTACCAAATCGCACCTGCGTTTCGGTGACGTGCCCATCCGCTCCTCATATTTTGTTAAGCAGGCGGATTTTCTTGCCTGCCACAGCACCATGTACATCAAGAGCTACGATATCGCCGAGGAGGTTAAACCCGGCGGAACGCTGCTTCTTAACTGCTCATGGGATATGGACGGCCTTGAAGCAAACCTTCCCGCAAAGGAAAAACGTTACATTGCAAAGAACAATATCAATTTATATACCATCGATGCGATCTCCATCGCGCAGAGACTCGGTCTCGGCAACCATACAAATATGGTACTGCAGTCAGCCTTCTTCCATCTGATGCCCGTCATTCCCGTTGAGGATGCGGTTAAATATATGAAGGATGCCTGCACCAAACGTTTCTTTGCAAAGGGCGAAGAGGTTGTAAACAAGAACCTTGCCGCAATAGACGCCGGCTCCGAGGGCCTTGTAAAGATTGAGGTTCCTGCATCCTGGAAGGACGCTGTCGAGGCACCTAAGCCCGCACGAAATGTGCCTAAGGTTGTTACCGACATCTTAGATCCCATCAATCTTCAGAAGGGCGATGACCTTCCGGTTTCGATGTTTAAGGACTATAAGGATGGTGTCATGGACATGGGCCTTACCGCCTATGAAAAGCGCGGCATCGCAACCTTCGTTCCCGTCTGGGATCCCGCACTCTGCATACAGTGCAACAAGTGTTCATATGCCTGCCCTCATGCAGTAATCAGGCCTTTCCTGCTTAATGACGAGGAAGCAAAGAATGCTCCCGAGGGCATGAAAATGACCGACGCAAACGGCAAGCAAGCAGCAGGCCTTAAATTCTCGCTTCAGGTTTCGAAGCTTGACTGTACAGGCTGTGGTTCATGCGTAAATGTTTGTCCTGCCAAGGAAAAGGCAATAAAAATGGAGCCTGTGGAGAAAGTTGACGACAGGCTCGATATCTGGAATTATGCTCTTGAGCTTTCTGACAAGGGCGATGTTTTCGATCCTTATACCGTAAAAGGAAGCCAGTTCAGACAGCCGTTGCTTGAGTTCTCGGCTGCATGTGCAGGCTGTGGCGAAACACCCTATGCAAAGCTCCTCACCCAGCTTTTCGGAGACAGGGTTTACTGGGCAAATGCAACAGGCTGTTCACAGGCCTGGGGCTCTGCAATGCCCGGAATTCCTTATACGACAAACAAGTGCGGTGCAGGTCCCGCATGGACCAACTCTCTCTTTGAAAACAATGCGGAATTCTCACTCGGAATGGTACTCTCCGTAAGACAGCAGCGCGAAGCAGAAAAGATGAGGGTAAAGGCGCTAAGGGAAAACTGCAGCGACGAAAAAGTAAATACAGCAATTGACAAATGGCTTGAAACCTTTGATAATTTTGATGCCAATAAGGAGGCTTCGGTAAAACTGATCGCAGCCTTAAGAACACTTGGCGATAACAAAGAGGCTGAGAAAATCCTCCGCTACAAAGACCAGCTTGCAAAGAAAACCTTCTGGATGTACGGCGGTGACGGCTGGGCCTATGATATCGGTTTCGGCGGTCTCGACCATGTCGTTGCAAGCGGCGAAGATGTAAATGTACTGATCGTAGACACCGAAATATATTCCAACACCGGCGGCCAGTCTTCAAAGGCTACCCAACTCGGTGCGGTTGCACAGTTTGCAGCAGCCGGTAAGAAACGTCCGAAAAAAGATCTCGGCGCGATGTTAATGACCTACGGAAACGTATATGTGGCAAGCGTTGCCATGGGCGCGGACAACAACCAGCTCATAAAGGCAATAAAGGAAGCCGAGAACTTCCTTGGTCCGTCCATCATCATCGCGTATGCACCCTGCCAGTCACATGGTCTCAAGTGCGGCATGGCAAAAGTTCAGGACGAGATGAAACGTGCGGTCGAGGCAGGCTACTGGAGCCTATACCGCTATAATCCGGCTTTGATAGCTGAAGGCAAGAATCCTTTCATCCTCGATTCAAAAGAACCGACACTGCCATATGAGGAATTCCTCGACGGAGAAGTACGTTTTGCGTCGCTTAAGCGTACCTTCCCCGATAACGCAGAAAAGCTCTTTGGCGATGCCGCAGAGCTTGCAAAGAAAAGATATGAGGATCTGAGAAATAAATAATCCGAGCATAAAGCCACGGGGCGTGACCCGTGGCTTATTAAATGTTCATTTTCCGTAAACTATGTCCAGCATATCCAACAGCCGTTTAAACATATCCTGCCCGTCAAGGCAGGTATCCGTAAGCCATCCTTTTTCATCATTCCACTCATTCAAACCACGGTAATAGTAACTTTTTTTACTGTCTTCGATAATAAACGGGACGATGTTATGTCGCAGACACTCCTTCAGTGCAATCAGCCGTCCTACTCTTCCGTTTCCGTCCTGAAATGGATGTATATATTCAAAATCGGCATGGAAAGCAATTATATCGTCTATCATTACATTTTTTCTTGCGTTATAGACGGCAAGAAGTGCTTTCAACCGCTCAGGCACATCCACGGGTTTTGCCGTTTCCCGTCCTCCCACCATGTTTGCTCTTTTCTTATAGTCCCCGACAGCAAACCATGCAAGCGTTGAATCCTTGGTATCATGCTTAAGAATATAGTGCAGCTTTTTAATGATTTCCTCGGACAGTTCCTCTTCTGCAATATCGATCACATAATCAATTGCCCTGAAATGATGAACTGTCTCCAGAATGTCATCCACCGGTATACCATCACCAATATCTATCGTATTTGTCTCAAAGATCAGCCTTGTCTGATCCTCTGTAAGCCTGCTTCCCTCGATATGATTCGAGTTATAGGTCATCAGAACCTGCAGCTCATGGTAGAGACCGCCTGAGATTTTTGCTTCTTTTTCATCCCTGAGAATCTGTAAGATCACATTATCCGTCTTTTCTTTGTACAGGGCTTCCGCCTTGCAGCCCAGATAATCCGCAATTTTTAGCATCGTCTTTTGTGACAGCTTCTCACATTTTGCAATCTTTGCTATCGTGCGGGAGGAAATGCCGATCTCAGATGTCAGATCCGTTTTGGTTATTCCCTTTTTCCGAAGCTGCTCATTAAGGCCATCATATGAAAGCATTTTTTTCTCCTCCTAATCAAAAAACCTTTACTTATTATAGCTCTACAAAGCATATAAGTAAAGGTTTTTAGATATTTTTTACAAAAAAGTAAAGGTTTTGGAGATGCTTGTCAAAAATGTAAATATTTTTCAGTTCTCCTTACTCGGTAATATAAATCATATATGCAATACTCTTGCGATCAATGATTGTTTCATCAAATTTATCATCATCGTACCCACCGCATAGACGTATACCGCTTGTTCCTGTATATGTACCTGTATCTGTGGGAACCAACTGATCTTCAAGATCGCAGTCATATACCTTAGCCGGCCTGCTGATTGGTTTAAGCTCTTTTGTTTTATCTCTCGGTACCAGCTTCGCTGCAACATAATTCATATCTTGCGTGAAACTCTGTCCCGGCTCCAGCTTCAGGCAATCATACGCATCATCTTCACCTTTGCCAAACGTATCGCCATCAACTAAGCGTATATCATCTTTTATGATTGACGTTTTAATTACCTCATGTGGAGATGGATTATTTTTAAATATAAAAATGGGATCCTGTGTATTATTCGTTACTTTTGCAGTAATTATAAAATTTTCACCTGTTTTGTAGGTATCGCTTTCCGATTCAACATGTAATACTATACCGTCAAAATCCTGAGTCACATCTAATTTCGTGGGCTCATGTTCCTTTTTATCATTAGAAGGTTTACTCTCTGAGCCACAGGCAACAAACATTAAGGTAGTAATTATCACTATACAAGCAAGCAGTTTTTTCATGAATATCACCTCACATTATTATAATCATTCTTCACTTATTGTCCCGATCGCTGTCTGAATAAAAATCAGTCCTTCGCTGTTCTTATCTGGCGAGACAAATCCTATTCTATAGGATTTTCCCTCTTCAACGACGCCTCTTTCAAGAACTTTTTTCCGTTGCATTACACATATAATACCCGATACCATGATATTGTGTGCGCGAATGTAGTTTTATTATCAAATCTCAAACCTCAGATAAAGCGTGTACTTATTTCCCCTGTTTGTTTTTATGTTCTTTACCTCCACTTCCTTATAGACAAGGTATTTACCCTTTTCCAACGTCCCATAAGGATATCCTATCTTCTGTTCAAATACCATCGATGACTTTCCTCTGAAAGCATGAGCTACACTGACTGTATCCATCTCCATAATATCATCAACGGGGAACCAGCCAAGAGCCTTTTTTTCATAGATATAATATAACTCACCCCAGGTGACTTCAAGCATATCCTCCTCTTTGAAGTCAAATTGCCACTTCACATGATCTCCGTCAGCCTCCAACACAGAAACCGTAAAGGGTAATTTATCCTCACTCCTATTTACTTCATGAAACGACAGCATTTTTTTCCCAAAGCCGAAGAAATAAATATACCCGACAAAAAGCAAAGTCAAAGCGCAAATTGTTATTACTATAATTATTATCTTCTTCAAAATCCATCCTCCGTAGAAATAAATAAAGAATAAACTTTGTTTTGAATTTGTTGAAACCGATAATATATATCATCATCAATTTCAAATATTGAAGACTCTATCAACCGATCGTATCTTCAATATTTTCACCATCTGTTTCAACTAAAACAATACGTTCATCATCTTCAATAAGATTTCTATAAAGCTTTTCCTTTTCAACAGTTAAATCTTTTATATAAACATAAACAACGTTATCTACCACGCTCGAATCACTGCCTTGTAATGAGTGTAACAGTTTATATTCTTCTGTACCACTCTTATATTGTCCATACAACGATTCATATTTATTGCCTACTTCTTTTTGAATTTCAATCAAATCATTCATTGAATTTTCAACTTGCCTATATATTACATTTTCTCTGTTTTCACAGCTGTGATACCTTATTGTGTCGTCTGTAACGCATATTATCAATTTGTTATTATCAACATAGCACCCTGCATATCCATCAACATAAATATCCTCACTTTTTGAAATAGTTACTTCTTTATATAAGTCCGGTATTACATCCGAAAAGTCATCTATTATTTCAAAATCTGTAGATATAAAATCGTTTTCACTATCTGTTGAAGACAGCTTTTTTAAAAACGCAGTTTTTACTCTGTCTCCAATATTCATACTTTCTGCAAAAGCAAAATTTAAAGACATCACATTCAACAAAACACACATGGTTAAGAATATTACGCTTATTTTTTTCATTGTTTGCCTCCTTGCGTTATCATTTTTTTATTCTTCACTAATTGTCCCGATCGCTGTCTGGATGAAAATCAGTCCTTCGCTGTTCTTATCTGGCGACACAAATCCGATCCTGTAAGTTTTTCCTTCTTGAACGACGCCTCTTTCAAGAACAAGCTCTATTTCCATACCCTCTTTGATCCATGAACAGTTATTCTTTTCAAAGCTTTTAATAATACAGCTGTAATTATTGCCGTTGTGATATATTCCTTCTGCAAGCAGCTTGTCGATTTTAACAACTGCGATTATATCCGACTCTTCTTCCATCTGTTCCTGTGCACTCGCATAATTCTTTCTGACTTCCAAAGGTTTATGTGTTGCTTCCGAATAGAATTTCCGGACATCCTCCTCAAACTTTTCTTTATCGGAATATGAATACTCAAGCTTTTTTCCGTTAACAGTATATTTTCCTTCACCCGGGATCAACATTAAATCAGCTGCCTGCTGGTATCTGTCATGATCATAAAAAAGCATCTCGAAGCGCTCAAGTATCAGGGCATATTCCACTCCTTTTTTATAATACGTTTTTTTACTTTTCGATGGTGTAAATAAATATATTTCTTCGTCGTTAAGCTGGCCGCAGATTATTTTTGTCACTTTAAATTTGTATTCGGTATAGTTTTGTTTCAGAATCATGTCTTCATATTCGGCAAGAACACAGACATCACTATTCTTACATAATTCCTCCAGGCTATAATCAATTAACTCATAGTCCGAATCTGTCGCCTCACTCTCGTCATTCTGTTCATAGGAAGCATCTGACGACTCACTGGTTTTACCTTTTTCTACTTTGAATCCGGCTTCATCACTGCCAAATATAAAGTTCGGATTTTTCAATACAAGTCCTACAGCCATTATCAAAATAACAGAACATGCTGAAATCGCAAGTATCCTTTTATTTCTGGATTTACGGCGTTTTTTTTCGTCAATTCTTCTGAAAACCTCGTTCAGATATTCATCATTATTCCTCATATTCAAAACCATCCTTCTCCAGCTGTTCTCTAAGAGCATTTTTAGCTCTGTTTACAAGCATTTCGGTAGCATGTACACTTTTGTTAATAATTACTGCCATTTCTTTACCGCTGAGGTTTTCAAAATACTTAAGCCATAACACCTGTCTGTACTCCGGTTTAAGTTTTGACAAAGACTTATGAAGCTCCTGCTTTTGCTCCTCCTTGATATAGGAATCAAGCATCTCATTTCCGGAAGACTCGTTGGCATAGTCTTCAAGCGGAAGTTCCTTATGCCTTTCCTTTTTTCTCAGATAATCAATAGCCAGGTTCTTTCCGATGGAGTAAAGCCAGGTTTTAAAAGAACTATTTCCTTTGAATTTCGGTCTTTTAACACCGAGGACAGTAAAAGCATCGATGGAAAGGTCTTCAGCCGCTGCCATATCAACAACATAAGTGTTTATAAACAGCAGAAGGCCGTCTTTATATTTTAAGACAATATCGGCAAAATACGAATCTTTACCTGTTTCCAGAAAAAGCTGGTAATTTTCGGCATCTTTATCCATTTTCCTTCTGCTCCTTTCCTTGCTTTCACTTATTAGACGTACTATTTCAAAAAAACTCACAGACTTTTTTAGGCAAACACCCTTACATTTATCACATTCTTCCCTTTTTTATTTATATTTTCCATTTTTTCAAAAATAAACTTACCCATTCCGCGTACATTCACGCTCTGGCCTTCTTTGATAAGTTGCGAGGGATTTTCGGTCTGGCGGCCGTCAATGTAGACCAGACCGCGTGCAAAGAGTTCTGCTGTTTGTGAACGGGATTTTTTATAGACTCCTGATATCATGGTATCGGCACGGAGGGACGAAACTGTCAGTTTCAGTTCTTTCACATCTTCCTCTGCCTTTTCGATTTTTTCTTCGCTCAGATTTATTTTCTTTGCGACAACCGTTGTATGCTTTATCCTCACCAGCTCTTTTTCTATCATTTCCGCCATGTTTTCGGCGCAGAAAACATAGGCTTTGTTTTCGGATATGATGATATCTCCGATAACAGCCCTTACGATTCCAAGGTTCATAAGCGAACCCAGATAGTCCCTGTGACTGAGACTGTCGGCAAATTTGCCGTTTAATGGTTCAACCTTTATGCAGGAAATCGGAAATTCTACGGTGTAGCCAAGCTCATCCGGGTTTCCGAAACGGCACATCACTCTTTCGGCATCTTCATGGCCGCCGTAAAGGGTGTAGGAAATTCCAACGCCGGATCGTTTTTCTTCATCAATTGTTTTAAGGAGTATGTCCTTCTCGGACAGGCCAAGAAAGCCTGTGAAGGTAAAGATGCCCTTGCGGTCGGAGGAGGTGGCAAGGTCTAAATATTTTTTTGCGAGGATATCATTATCTGTCATAGTAATAGGGGAAGGCTTTTAACTATATGCATCAAGCATTTTCTTCAGATCTTCAAGTTTTATAAGACTGTTAACATTTCCGCGGAGCTTTGATGAGCCGGGGAAACCTTTGAAATACCATGCGACATGCTTTCTCATTTCGCGCATGGCGATGTCTTCTCCTTTGTCCGCGCACATGTTTTCGGCTTGCTTAAGTACCATTGCCTTTACTTCGCTAAGGTCCGGTTTTTCAAGTATTGTACCGTCTTCAATATATGCTTTGCACTGGGCAAAAATCCAAGGATTACCGAGGGCTGCCCTTGCAATCATCACGCAGTCCACACCGGTTTCGTCAAACATTCTTTTGCAGGAATATATATCAGTTACGTCACCGCTGCCGATTACCGGAATCTTCACGGCTTTTTTTACATCAGCAATGCAGTTCCAGTCGGCATGACCATAATAATACTCATTCCTGAGCCTTCCGTGAACGGCAACAGCCGAGGCACCCGCAGCTTCCGCAGCCTTTGCAACTTCGACACAGTTTTCCGTATCAAAGCCTTTGCGGATCTTGACGGTTACCGGTTTTCCGGCTTTTTTTACAAGTGCTTCCACTATTTCATATACAAGCCCGGGATTTTTCATAAGCGCCGAGCCTTCGCCGTTTCCGACAACCTTCGGTACGGGACAGCCCATGTTGACGTCAATGAAATCAAAGGCTCTGTCCTTAAGCTTTTCTGCCATGTCTCCCATGATCTGCGGGTCCGAGCCGAAAAGCTGGAGCCCCAGAGGATGCTCGTTTTCACTGCATTTAAGAAGTTCTTCCGTGTTTTTGTTGTTATAGTATATGCCCTTTGCACTTACCATCTCGGTATAAAGAAGGGCGGCTCCCTGTTCTTTACAGAGATTACGGAAGGTAATATCGGTCACTCCGGCCATGGGGCCAAGCGCAAGGCGGCCCGGGACAGTGATCTGCCCGATGTTGAATTGTGAAGCGGGAGTTGGCAAATTAGGTTCTCCTGGTTATCTCTTCTGCTTTTTGTAGATCAGCAGCAGGCCCTTCAGTGTAAGGTCAGGGTCATAGACGTCGATCATGTCGGTTTCGCCGTAGATGATGCGGCCAAGTCCACCGGTTGCGACTACCTTCATGTCGGTAAGGCCTGCTTCCTCGCGAACTTTTTTGATGATATATTCAACCTGTCCGATATAGCCATAGACAAGTCCGGCCTGCATCGATGTGACTGTGTTCTTTGCAAGTATCGAATCAGGCTTTTTGATCTCGATTTCAGGAAGCTTTGCAGCCTCGTTCCAGAGTGCATTTGCACTGATCCTGATACCGGGGCTCGTGATTCCTGCAACAAACTCGGAGTCAGCGCTTATGAGGTCATAGGTCGTTGCGGTACCGAAGTCAATGACAAGCACAGGTCCTCCGTAAAGCTCAAGTCCTGCAATCGCATCTACAATACGGTCAGCACCCATTTCTGCAGGATTTGCAACAGGAAGCTTCAGTCCGGTCTTTGTTCCTACACCTACGATTATCGGGTGTTTGCAGAGATATTTGATAACTGCCGAGGTGAGTGAATGCATGATACCCGGAACAACGGATGCGATTATCACATCCTCGATATCTCCTGCTCCGATGTTTTTTGCCACAAGCATATTAAGTATCAGCACTCCGTATTCATCCGAGGTTCTCGGAAGCTTTGTGGTAACTCTGAAACTAGAAACCAGCTCATCATTTTTATCAAATATTCCAAAGGTCAGGTTGGTATTTCCGACGTCTATCGCCAAAAGCATTTTACTGCCTCCCGTTGTTATGTCTTTTATTCCTCAGGGCCTTCTTCGCCAAGGAAAAAGACCTTGTAATACATTTCAAGCGACTCCAAAAGCTCACGTTTTTCAGCTCTGAGCTGCTTTATCTTCAGGACGCTTCCTATCTCGTCATAGAGGAAATCATCCTCTTTTGCTACAGTTTCAAACTCCAGTTCACCGTTATCGGTAAACTGGAGTGTAAGTATTCCTCCGATTTCTTCCGTGTAGAGCACGCACATGATCTGCAGCTCCTTCTTCACACGTTCGGGAAGTCCCGAGAAGTCTTCGTTAAGGTAGTATTTATGTTCATATCTCGAGCTTGCGCAAAGTACGATTTTATCCTGGTACATAGTTTAAACTGTTACCCTTACCCTTCCTGTCAGGGTGGCGTACATAACCGCCTTGATGGTGTGCATCCTGTTTTCAGCCTCGTCAAATACCTTGGAGAATGGAGCCTCAAATACCTGGTCGGTAACCTCCATCTCGTTAAGACCGAACTTAGCCTTGATCTGCCTTCCGATACCTGTTTCAACATCATGGAATGCAGGCAGGCAGTGTAAGAAGATGGAATCAAACGAAGCATTCTTCATCACATCTATCGTTACACGGTACTTTTCAAGGTCTCTTATTCTCTCAGCCCAGACTTCATCCGGCTCGCCCATTGAAACCCATACGTCCGTATAGACTACATTGGCTTCTGCGGTTCCGTCCATGACATCCTCGGTAAACTTAAGCTTAGCGCCAGATGCCTTTGCAAAGACTTCACATTCAGTGATAAGTGCGGGATTCGGCCAGTACTTCTTGGGTGCGCAGCAGGTGAAATTCATGCCAAGCTTACTGCAAACTATCATCAGTGAATTACCTGTATTGTATCTTGCATCGCCCATGTATGTAAGGTTGATGCCCTTGATTCTTCCGAAATTATCCCTGATCGTAAGTACATCCGCAAGCATCTGGGTAGGATGATATTCGTTGGTAAGACCGTTCCATACGGGCACGCCTGCATATTTCGCAAGTTCGCAGACGATTTCCTGGCCGTAGCCACGGTATTCGATACCGTCAAACATGCGGCCCAATACCCTTGCGGTATCCTTTATGCTCTCCTTCTTGCCCATCTGGGATGCGGAAGGATCAAGATAGGTCGAATGCATTCCGAGATCTGCTGCGGCAACCTCAAATGAACAGCGTGTTCTTGTGCTGGTCTTTTCAAAGATCAGGGCGATATTCTTGCCCTCACAGCCTGTAGGACGCTGTCCTGCCTTCTTTCTTCTTCTGAGGTCTTCTGCAAGATCTATAAGTGAAATAATGTCCTCGGGTGAAAAGTCTTTAAGTGTAAGGAAGCTTTTCCCGAGAAAAGCTTCCTTGTTGAATACATTATTAGGTATCATAATTTATTGTCTCCGTTAGTATTTTACTGGTTTTTTTCTCCCTTTGCTGCCTCTACGACACCGCTGGCAAGACCTGCGATGCTCTGAATCTCCGAAGGGATGATGATCTTGGTAGCCTTACCGTCTGCAGCCTTTGCAAAAGCCTCAAGGCTCTTGAGCTTAAGTACTGCATCAACGGGAGCAGCATCATTAAGGAACATAAGACCCTGTGCATTAGCCTTCTGTACTGCAAGTATAGCCTCAGCCTGACCTTCTGCCTCACGGATCGTAGCTTCCTTCTTAGCCTCTGCACGAAGGATTGCAGCTTCCTTTTCAGCCTCTGCATCAAGGATTGCGGATTCCTTCTTACCTTCTGCGATAAGAATGGTGGACTTCTTCTCACCTTCTGCGATAAGGATGGCCTCACGTCTTTCACGCTCTGCCTTCATCTGCTTCTCCATCGCATCCTGAATTGCTGCGGGAGGCATGATATTCTTAAGCTCGACACGGTTTACCTTGATTCCCCAAGGATCTGTTGCCGCATCAAGATTTGCTCTCATCTTGGTATTGATGGTCTCTCTTGAGGTAAGTGTTTCATCAAGCTCGAGATCACCGATTATGTTACGGAGTGTTGTTGCTGTAAGGTTTTCGATTGCCATGATGGGATTCTCGACACCATATGCATAAAGCTTGGGGTCGGTAATCTGGAAGAATACGACAGTATCGATTCTCATGGTAACGTTATCCTTTGTGATAACCGGCTGAGGAGGGAAATCCACAACCTGTTCCTTGAGTATTACCCTTCTTGCAACAGTATCAAAGAAGGGAAGCTTGAAATGCACTCCTACATGCCAGGTTGCAAGATATCCGCCGAGACGTTCGATAACGAATGCCTGGGCCTGGGGAACGATCTTTACGCAGCCGCCGAGAATGATAAGAGCGATTACCGCGATAACCACTATCCAGAGTATTGTTGTTGTAGCGCTGAGAATAATCATGATTATGCCTCCTTTATCTCTTCTACTATAAGGTTTACACCTTTGATTTCAAGTATCTTTACCAGACTGTCCTTTTCGATGATCTTTGAATCATCGTTTGAACGTGCTGCCCATGACTGGCCCTTGTAGTCCGCCCTTCCGGTTCCTTCGAGATTGTTGATTGTCTCAAGCACCTTTGCGGTCTGGCCGATATAAGTATCGATTCCCGTTTTGTTATTTTTGTTCATTTCCTTCAGTCTGCCGATTGCGTATGGACGAAGAAGCAAAAGGGTTACTGCCGAAACTGCAGCGAATATTACCCATTCGAGCCATACCATGTCATGCACAAACAGCGAGAAAATTCCGGAAACCAGTGCACCGGCGGCAAACCATATGGTTGCAAGTCCGTAAGTTGCAGCTTCGATGATCAGAAGAACGATCATCAGTACTATCCAGAATAATATTCCCATACTTCTTTCCCCCTTTATTCTTGTGTATTATCTTCACCGGGATTTTCTGTGTTTCCCGGATCGGGTGTCGGTTCGGAAGTCACCTCGGGCTCTTCGGTCGGAGTCGGTGTTTCGGTAGACTCGGGATTTTCCGGAGCCGTAGGTTCTGCCGTAATATCAGCCTGTGTAGGCTCAGCGGTGATCTCAGCCTGTGTAGGCTCTGCAGTGATCTCGGGTGTAGGAGTCGGAGTGTCCTTCTTTACTGGCACAGGTGTCGGATCTGCCTTCTTTGTGGGCGCCGGTGTTTTTGTCACATCGCTTACCGGAGCTTTCGTTACCGGAGGCTTGTAATCCGGATTGCCGACTGAATCATCCGGGAAAACATAACCCGGAATCAGTGTGACATCGAGGGATGCCTTGTTCTCCTCCGAGGTCTTCTTCGGAATATTGCTCTTGGACGTCTCCTCCGAACTGCTTTCTTTTGGCGTAACGCTCGTCTCCGCAGGAGTTACTGTAGTTTCAGTACTTTCCGAACTCTTTTTCTTGGCTGATGCCGGATCGACCAGAGCAACAACCGAAATCAGTACACCTAAGAAAAGCACACAGAAAACTGCCGCAACGACAATCATCTGCTTTTTCCTGGGATGTACAAGGAAAGCCTTAAAGCCCGATTCTTCTACTCCGGGCTCGTCATATTCCTCATCATAATCATCTATGTTTTTGTTATTTCCTGACATAATGTCTCCTGTCTAAAAAAACTTACTGACAATTATAGCATATACCTGTATTTTTTACAAGTTTTGCGCTTCCATCTTAGGCAAATCTTAAGATTCAGCCACTGCGGTACTCATTATGAACTTGATCGCAAGCTCATAGGTCATGTTGCAGAGCACAACGTCCTCACCGATATCCTCGAGATATTTCTTCTCATCGGTGTAGCCATCCTTTGCCATGTACTCATCTATCATTTCCTTGTATTCTTTGGAATTCTTCTTTACCTTGAGCTTTTCCTTGTCGGCAACGGACTGAAGCACCAGCCTTTCCTTTATGCTTTCAAGAAGCAGTTCCCTGCAATCTTTCTCCCACTCGTCCGGCTCCATGCCGAGCTCGTTTTTCATATAATCCTCAAAGCTTAAGCCTCTGGTGGAAGCAAGGGTTTCATAGTAATCCTTCATTTTGCCGAAATCATTGTCGACCAGACCGTCAAGGTCTTTGAAGCTTGTGCTTTCTATCAACTTTGCAAGAAGCTCATCCTTTATTTCTGCCATGGCTTCGGTTTCCTTGCGCTTGGTCAGCTTCTCATAGAAATAATCATGGAGACCATCTACGCTTGTGCATTCTCCTCCCGTGATCTCCGAAGCAAAGCTGTCGTCAAGCTCGGGAACATATCTCGAGCACACATAATTAAGGGTTACCGAGAAGTTCAGCTTCTCACCCTTGAGCGCCGTTTTGTCATCTGCGGTTTCATAGTCCGCGGGAACCGTTGCATTGAATTCTACCGTATCTCCGACCACATGGCCCACAAGTGCCTTTTCAAACTCGGCAAATTTACCTGAGCCGATTTCAAAGAGCCCTGTCTTTTTCTCAAGCTCCTTGCCGTCCTTTGAAACAACATAGGTACAGTTTACAATATCGCCCGGCTCAAGCAGGCTTCCCATCCTGCCATCAAGCTTCTCATAGCGTGTTCCGCGTGTAACATAGCCCTGTATTTTTTCATTGATCTCGTCATCGGTAACAAGCGTGTCATGCCTGGTATAGCCAAGCTTCTTATATTCTCCGAGCGAGCTCACATGCTTGTCTGCGTTTTTCATTATGTAGAGCGTCGTGTCGCTTTCCTTCTTCTTTCCTGTCGTCAGCCTGTAAATCAGCATAATGATTACGGCAATTGCGAGCACGACAAAAAGCACCTTAAGAACTTTTGTCGTCCTTAAGATGACTTCTTCTTTCTGCGTATCTATGGGTTCTTTCTTTTCTTCTTCACTCATTAACTTTCACCGTTTTTAAAGGTTTAAAGGGGCACCGGAGCCCGGCACCCCTTAATTTAAATCCTGTTGTTTTAATTATCCCCAGGGATTCTCTGTAGGATACATCATGCCCTTAGGCTGGTTGAAACCGATGTCTTTTACGCCGAGATACTTGAATACCTCGAAGAGTGCCTTGCCGTAGTGACCGAAAGCAACCGCACCGTGATGAGGGAAGTTCTTCTCGATCAGTACATGACGGTAGAAACGTCCCATCTCGGGAATTGCGAATACGCCGATACCACCGAATGAGCAGGTAGCAACGGGAAGGATCTCGCCCTGTGCGATATATGCCTTGATCTGTGCGTCAGCTGTTGACTGCAGTCTGTAGAAGGTGATAGGTCCGGGTGCGATATCGCCCTCGAGAGTTCCGTTTGTAACCTCGATAGGAAGATTTCTTGCCATGATCTTCTGATACTTCATCTCGCAGCTTGACATCTTTGAGCTTGCTGTATTTCCGCAATGGAAGCCCATGAAGGTATCCTTGTGGGTGTAAGGGAAGGTTCCCTCGATTGAAGCCTTGTACATATCCTCGGGTACCGAGTTGTTGATGTCAAGGAGTGTAACGATATCATCGCTGACAACAGTTCCGATGTACTCTGAAAGAGCACCGTAGATATCAACTTCGCATGCTACGGGGATACCGCGTGAAGCAAAACGGCTGTTTACATAGCAGGGAACGCACTTGAACATGGTCTGGAATGCAGGCCAGCACTTTCCTGCGATGCAGAAGAATTTAGCCTTGCCCTTGTGAGCGTCGATCCAGTCAAGGAGAGTAAGCTCATACTGTGCAAGTCTTGAAAGGATCTCGGGCTTCTTGTTTCCTGCGCCAAGCTCTTTTTCCATGTCAGCTACAACGCCTGCGATTCTTGCGTCGCCTTCATGCTTAAGAAATGACTCATAAAGATCGAGCTCCGAATTCTCCTCGATTTCGATGCCCATGTTGTAAAGCTGCTTGATAGGAGCGTTACATGCAAGGAAGTTAAGCGGTCTGGGACCGAAGGAGAAAATCTTCAGGTTCTTAAGTGCGTAGAGAGCCTTTGCGATAGGCACGAAATCATGGATCATGTCGGCACATGCATCAGCATCGCCTACAGGATACTCGGGAATGTAAGCCTTAACATTGCGGAGTGCAAGGTTATATGATGCATTCAGAACGCCGCAGTATGCATCGCCTCTGCCGTCGGAAAGATCATTCTTGCTTTCCTCTGCAGCTGCGCAGATCATTGCGGGACCGTCGAAGTTCTGAACGAGCATGGATTCTGAAATCTCGGGACCGAAATTTCCGAGATATACACAGAGTGCATTACATTCTGCAGCTTTGATATCAGCGAGTGCCTCAAGCATCTGGGTTTCGCTTTCAACGATACATACCGGACACTCATAGATATCCTCGGCATTGTACTTAGCCTTGTATGCTGCTACGAGGGCTTTTCTCCTGTTTACGGAAAGACTCTCGGGGAAGCAGTCACGGCTTACGGCAACAATACCGATCTTTGCTTTGGGGGTGTTGTTCATCATTGTCTGAATACCTTCCTTTATTTTATTTTAAACTAAGGTATATTATAATATTTATACCTCTATTCTGTCAAGATAAAGTACGTCAAGATCGACATCTCCGTTGATTCCGTCGATGCGTCCCGTACATGAATGCTGCCACATGAAATACTCGCCCTCGTAATTGCTCTGCTTGGTGTAATGAGCCATCCATACAGGGTGGTTTCTTTCGTTCGTCCACATGTATCCGAGAGGGTTTTTGCTGCTGTAGATACAGCCTTCATAACCCGCCTCATGAAGCTCGTCACAGAACACCTCAAAGCAGGCATTCAGGTCATACATGGACATGTTGTGCTTCGGGAATTTTGAGAAGTCCTCCCAGTCATATGCTATCGGAAGATCAAGGCTTTCTCCGCCGAGAACGTCAAGCAGATATACCACGTTGTTTTTTACTTCCTCCACGCTGCTTTCCTCGGCATGCCAGTAAAGGCCGACCTTAAGTCCCGCTGCCTTGGCATTTTTAATGTTGTCCGCAAAAAACTTGTCGGTATAGGTCGATCCGTCATCATAGCCTCCGAGCCTTATCATTACGAATTCACAGCCTGCTGCCTTTACCTTTTCAAAATCGATCTTGTCCTGCCATTTTGATACATCGATACCGACCATGGTTTTATCAGTCTTATAGTTTGCAAGGAAATCCGAAAACTGCTCTTTTGTAACGGTTCCGCCGCCTCCGCCCGGCTTTTTTTCGGGTGCTTCGGCAAGTATCGTAACCGTCATCGCTGCAGCCGTTTCATGACCTGCATCGTCCTTAAGCACTATCGAAAGCGGATAGTCTCCGGGTGTGTTGATATCAACTTCTCCGGAAGTCAGAAGTTTTACATTACGGCATACATCATCCGCATAGGAAATATACTTTGTGACATCAAATGCATTGCCCTTTACAAGCGTCGGATTTTTAGTGATGCTTATTATTATCGGAGCTGTTTTGTCATCCGCAGCGGTAAGCTCCTTCACCTCATATTTTTTGTACGGAGTTTCCGTCGGAGCCGGTTCCTCAGTCGGTGTCGGAGTTTCCGTAGGTTCAGGAGTATCTGTCGGCGCAGGGATTTCTGTCGTCTCCGGAGTTTCCGTAGGTTCTGAAATCTCGGAACTCTCCTTAGTTTCCGTGCTTCCGGAAGATTCCACGCTGCTTTCTGCAATGCTTTCCACACTGCTTTCTGCCAAGCCTGATTCACTGCTGCTTTCCTTTTTTCCGCACCCGCCCGCAAGCATCATAAGTGCTATCGAAAGTGCTGCCGTTTTGTAAACCATTTTCTTTTTTATCATTATTTTTCACCCTGTAAATCACATATTTCAGGTATTTTAAGCCTCTTTATATTCTACCAATTCTACTTGTCTATGTAAAGGAATTTTTAAATTTATAAGTGTTATTTTGCGTATAATATGTTATAATTTATCCAACACCAATTTTACGGAGGTGAGGCACATGGGCAAGACTTATACAATCAGATGTACGGCTTTAAATGAAAATTTTGCTTCGGTCTTTTCATTCAACAATGCAACCTTTGAAACAAAAGGGCTGTTACCGGGCGAGAAGGCAGAGGTAAGCCTGCTTTACGGTAAGGACAAAGGACGTGCAAAGGTGGAAAAGATCACTGAAATATCCGAAGAAAGGATAAACCCTGTCTGTCCTGTCTATGAAAAATGCGGCGGCTGCAGCTTTCTCCATACCTCCTATGAAAACGAGCTCCGTCTGAAAACCGAAGTATGCAAAAAGCTTCTGTCCGATTTCGGAGAAGTGGCCGACTGCACCGGCATGGGAGAAAACTCCTTCCACTACCGCAACAAGGTTCATGCAACTCTTTCCCTCAGTAAAAAGGGCAAGGTCACCTCAGGGCTTTATGAAGAAACCTCCCACCAGCTTGTACCTGTAACCGAGTGCCAGATTGAAAGAACGGAAGCCTCGGAGGTAATGAAGACCATACGCAAATTCATGGACGACTTCCGCCTTCCTCCCTATAATGAGGATACCAGAAGGGGAACCCTGCGCCATGTGCTTTTCCGTATTTCAAAGACCGGCGAAACCCTTGTATGCCTTGTCTGCGGAACAAAAATCTTTCCCGAGAAGCACAGGCTTGCCGATGAAATCGTCAAAAAGCATCCCTTTGTAAAGACCGTGATACTGAATTTCAACAATAAAAAGACATCCTTTGTCCTTGGTGACAAGGATGAAATACTTTATGGTCCGGGCTATGTAACGGACGAGCTCTGCGGCATACGCTTCCGCATATCCGCACACTCCTTCTACCAGGTAAATACCGAGATGGCTGAAAAAATCTATACCGACGCGGTAAAGCTCTCGGGACTCGGAAAAGACGATACCGTGCTTGATGCATACTGCGGGATCGGAACCATCGCGATGACGGCCGCAAAGCTTTCCGGTGCAAAGGAAATGACAGGCGTCGAGCTTAATCCCGCTGCCGTAAGGGATGCCCGTGAAAGCGCAAAAAACGCAGGCTTTACCAACCTGCGTTTCATAGACGAAGATGCCGGAGATTTTCTTTCGGCGGCAATAGGTGCCGACCTGCATTACTCCTGTATAATAATGGATCCGCCGAGAAGCGGTGCCGGCGAAAACTTTCTTTCCGCCGTTGTAAAAATGAAGCCCGAAAAGCTCATTTATATTTCATGCAATCCCGCAACGCTTGCCAGGGATCTGCGCTTCCTTGCCGGCAAAAAATACAAAGCAGAGTGCATACGTCCTTACGATATGTTTCCGCACACCGCAAACGTGGAAGTGCTTTGCATCCTCAGTCGTAAGCCCGCAGCCGGTTCAAAAAACTAATATCCAAAATCCTCAAAGCCCGGTTCGCCGGGCAGGGGTGCATATTTCTTCATTGCCAGTTTGTTTTCATACATTCTGGCATCTGCTATTTTATAGACCTCATTGACTGCCATTCTGCTTCCGTCGCAGAGCTTAAGTTCCTTGTCATCACTGCGGCAGTAACCATAGGCATAATTTATCGGCAGAGGCTTACGGTCCTTACTTACTTCAAGTCTCTTCTCCTCCAGCTTCTGCTCGAGAAGCTCGAACTGAAGCCTGTCAACATTCCTTAAAATAACGATAAATTCATCGCCGCCCATACGTCCGACGGTACCATATTCCGAGAAAACAGAGGACAAAAGTCCCGCAAAATCCGTAAGAAGCCTGTCACCCTCCATGTGTCCGAACTTGTCGTTGGTAAGCTTCAGATTATTCATGTCAAAGCTTATGATTCCGAAGATTTCTCCCGTCTCGACCAGCGCATCAAAAACTTCCTCGCAGCGTCTTCTGTTCGCAATGTCGGTAAGCATGTCGACATAGGCCATGTGGTTCAAGGCATCGTTTCTCGCCTCGAGATAAAGGCCTTTTCTCTGGTTCATGAAGAAATCTATCACCATCGTTACCATGAAAATAAAGAATCCGACAAGAAGATAGCTGGTGTAGTGAACCTGCGAACTCTTTTTTACATACCTGTAGATGTTAAAGCGCACAAGATCGCTGATTCCGAAAGCGATCAGCACAGAAATACCGATCAGCATGCTCTTGTGAACCGCTTCTTTTCTCCTTATCTGCCTGAATACCATGAAAAGTATGACGACTATGTCCGTAAACATAAGGATATGGCTATACAAAAGCACTGCCGGAAGATGCATTATATCCGTGAAATGAAGCGTCAGCGCAACAACCGGGAATACACCCTGCGCTATCAGAACAGCCAGGAATAAATATCTTGATTTTCCTTTTTCCTTGATAAAGAAATCATCAAAGAAATACAGTGTCAGGAAGAAAGGTGCGATGTAGAGCGAAGTATATTCAAGATAGCCTCTTAAAGCAAGATTGTCCGAGAACAGCCAGATAAGGTTATAGCTGCACATCTCCCACAGGCCCATGCAGAAGAACGAAACCGCAAGCCACACAAGGTTTTTGAGTGACGGAAGGATGTTCATGAAAAGCATGGAGATCATCATGATAGTAAGGCTTATTACAAGAAGTGCAATGTCAACCACGAGCGGCGTGATATTCTTGTCCAGTGTATCATGGAGAAGATGCCTTGCATTATATACTTTGGGATAATAGATCGATGAAACCTCTCCGCTCTCATTTACGGTCTGCTCAATCCTAAGAGTCTTTCCGACATAATCATCCGGCAGATCCACGTTCATGTAACCATAGCCGAGCATATGCCATGAGGTATCACCATATTCATGTATGAGTTCATCATCGATAAACACCTTCATTACGGAATGCACCGAATAGAGCATCACCATCGGATTGTCGACAGCATCACCTTTAAGCACGGTCGAATACGAAATATGGGTTCCTCTTTCTACGGTAGGGAAGGTAAAATCGGACAGATCGACGTCTTTATGTTCTTCTCCGTCGATAGTAATATTATATAGACCATCCTGGAGAACCGAATCGTCAGCATAGGTACTTCTTCTTATTTCCCTCAGGATGACAACAAACAATAGCATGACAAAAGCAGCAGTAAAAAGACTCATAGTACCTGAAAACTTGATTTTTTTCATGAGTTTGTCCTTTCCGTAATGCCTTGCCGGACACTGCTTTTGTATTACATGATTACTTTATAGGATAAACCTTTGTTAAAATTTTTTCAAGTTTTTTTTAATATAATTAAAAATACATTGATTTTTTTATATTTTTACCCTATAATTATCATAATTTTTTGATTTAAATCAGAAGGAGGAAGAAAATGGAACGGACCTATACAGACGAACTGAAAAGACTTCGCCGCGCCATACTGGTAGGATCGATAAACGGCTACACAAGCGTTCCCGAGCTTCATCTCCGTTCCGTATATATTTACTCCGATACCTATATGGTCGTGATCGCCGACCAGTTCAGGTATTCTTCAAGACCGGTAAAGTATAATCTTGTCGACATCATCCGTGCCTTCGAGCACGCGGAAATGTCCTATGAGGAAATATACGTTGACGGCTACCGCACCTTTGTTTTCATCGGAAAGCATGCCGTGCAGACCATACTCAATATTTTCACCAAGCTTGAGGCCGCCCATGATGAGCATTCCATCGAAAAGGGAGCTCCCCTTGATTCCTACTTCATGGCCTGCGGCAGCATCGTTTCTTCCTTTGCAGACCTCGGAAAATCCTTCAAGGAGGCGGTTCTTGCCTATTCCAGCCGTTTTTTCAATCCTCAGCTCGTTCACGCACAGAGGCTTACCGATAAAACCTCTCTTTCCTGTGAACTTCACCGCTTTGATGACGACTATGTAAAGGCGGAGGTCAAGACTATCGTCGGACTCATCCAGCTTTTTGACCGCAATAACTTAAGCGAAAACCTGAATGCGCTGAACAATGATATCTGTACAGGCTGCGGTGACAGGCAGCTTGCGATAAATCTCCTTGCAAACATCTACTTCGGAGTCAGGGAGCATTTCCTGATATTGTACAATGCATCAAATATTCCTTTTGCCGATTATTCGCATGCTTTGAACCGCATCAGCCAGGGCAAGCAGGTACGCGAAATCGTTGATTTCCTGCATGACCAGTTCATCATGATCATGAAATCGATAGGCTATTCCTCAAGGGAAAGCATAATCGACGATGTCATCTACTATGTAAACCATAATTACATGAAGAACATCACACTGGAGAATATCGCTCCGGTTTTCGGATACAACAGTTCATATCTCGGAAAAATCTTTTATGAGCGTACACATATGAGACTGAATGCCTACCTTGACAGTGTAAGGATCGAGCACGCCAAGGAAATCCTTAAGGAAAGCAGCATCCAGGTCTACAAGGTGGCCGAGATGGTCGGCTACAGGAACGTGGATTATTTCCACATGAAATTCAAGAAATACGCTGGCGTAAGTCCACTGGAATATAAAAAAAGCGGGGTCTGAAACCTCGCTTTTTTCTGTTATTCTTCCTTTAGCTTTTTGTTGTTTGCTTCAACCTTTTCAAATATTTTCATTGAAAAACCGCTTATTGTGAGTATCAGGGCTGCCGGACCGATCAGTATGCCGAACAGGTTTGTAGTGTAGTTCCAGAGGAAAGACAGAACCTCAAGCACAAGGCAGATGATAAGAAGCAGTGTCCACAGAGGAAATCTTGTCGAAATCCTGAAGGAGTTCTTCAATATTTTGAAAAGGCTGTTCTGGTACCTTGCAGTCTGCGGATAGGCATATATGAAGGAAATCGTTACGAATATCCCACAAAAGATGCCCCAGATCAGAAGAAGGATCGGGCCGTCTTCCATCGCATGAAAGATTGCAAGGTCAAGGTATACTGCATATACGGCAAGCAGATTTATCAGTCCGAGCGGGAAGCCCTGTTTGAAGTTGGACTTCCACGCTCTGACAAATTGCTTTCCGATATATCCCTCTTCGTTTCTTACCATCCTGAGCCCCACATCAAATGCGGCGACAGTCGAAACTCCGACGGTGGTTCCGAGTCCGATAAGCGTACCCAGAATCCAGCAGAAATTTAGCTTCAATATGTTTGTAAGAGTCAGCATGAACTTATAGAGCGGTCCATCTATATCAAATATCTTCATGCTTTCCCTCCAAAATTACTCCTGATTTGCCTTTGCAGCATCTTCTGCAGCCTTACGTCTCTGAGCCTCTGCATTGGTCCAGTCCCAGCACTCCTGGTAACCGTAGCCTTTAGCCTTGGCCTTCATAGCCTTTACAAGAGATGCAAATTCCTTGTCATCCTTAGCGTAAATAGCCTTCCATGTATACTCGGTAATACACTTGGTTACCTGATTCCATGTAGTCTTAAGCTCATCGGATTTCTGGCTTCCGACAAATGCGGAACCGGGAGATACGGTATAATTGCCCTTCTTCATGTACTCATTGACACTTGTACATCCTGTGAATTCCCTCCAGTCCTTGTCTGCATCACAGACAGCATCTGTCTGCTCTGTCTTCCAGTTTACATGGTTATAGGTTTCACCGACCTTTGAATCAAGGTTGACTGCATCGATCGACCATGATACCATGTTGATCTGGCACTCGCCTTCCTTGTAGGTTCCTGAGTAAGGAGCTTCCATCTGGGTCGAATTATCGTTGCTGGTCTTCTTTCCGAGCTCTGTAAAGTAGAGATATCCTTCATCATTATAATCCCAGGTTGAACCCTTAGGACCATATTCGAAGGTAAGTCTTCCTTCGGGAGTGAAGATGTAGTTGATGATCTGCATACATACATCGGGATACTCGCTCTTTGCGCCGATAGCCCAGTAGTTGTTTCCGCCGAGAGGATTGAGACCGTAAACGATGGGTGAAGACTCTGAAGGCTTCATAGATCTCATGATCTTGTTCTGGCTTGTATGGTTCTCTGTATTATATGCAAGGCATCCTGCATAGTTGAAGATTGAGCAGAATACACCGCCCTTCTTGACTTTCTCGATCATTGTATCATAGGTTGCTGTCATCGAGTCGGGATCAAGCAGGTCGTTCTGGTAAAGCTTGTTATAGAACTGAAGCATCTCAAGATAAGGTGAACCGTCATCAAGTGCTCCGTAGAACTTACCTGTGTTGGGGTCATAGAGACCAATACCGAACTCATCATAACCATAGTATGCGGTAGCTGTAGACTTAACGTACATTACCATGTCGCCGTCCCAGTCAGGCCACAGCGAGAAAGCGTAGGTAGGCTTTCCTGATTCATCTGTAGGACAGATCTTCTTCATCTCGATCAGCATGTTGAGATAATCGTCCATGTTCTTAACCTCGGGATGTCCGAGCTGTTCATAAAGATCCCATCTGAGATCCCATGTATAGAAAAAGCTTGCGATATCTTTGCTTGATGTTGCAACCTCATAGCCGAGACCGTAGATCTTTCCATCCTCGTTCATGCCACGGTTCTTCTCAAGTGCAGCCTTGCAGTTTTCCTTCATGTAAGAGCCGAACTCATCAAGTATGCCGTCTTCCTCCCAGTTGAAGAGAAGTCCTGCATCCCTTGCCTTCATATAATCGCCTTCTGCACCGAAAACGATGATATCACCGAGGTCTCCCGCTTCCATTCTTGTACTGAAAGCACCGCCGGAATTGGGAATGATGTTAAGCTTTACATTGAACTTGTCAAGCAAAACCTGTGCGGTCCATCCGTACTGCTCGCCCTGATAGTTTGCTCTTTCGGAGAAAACCGTAAGAGTGATGGTATCACGGTCGAAGTTCGACGGATCAGTCTGGTAATCACCGCTGCTTGCGGAAGCATTACTGCTATCGCTGCCGCCGTTGCTTGTACCTGACGAGCTTGTGCTCTCGTCACCGCATCCGCCGAACATTCCGACGGAAAGTACAGCGGCCATGGTAAGTGCCGCAACTTTTTTTGCAGCCTTGCCAACAATTGATTTCTTAAACATATTACCCTCCTTGAATGATTATCCTTTAACGGCTCCGAGCATGATACCCTCTTCAAAATATCTCTGCATGAAAGGATAAACAAGAAGAATAGGTATGATCGTTACCATTGAAATTGTGTATTTTACAACCAGGTTGTTCTGAGCAAGTTTATTAGCTGCAGAAGGATCCGATGCACTTATTGACTGAGACACATTCGTTGTTCTGGTCATATACTCATAGAGCAGGTGCTGGAGTGTCTTATATTTCGGAGCACCCTGCATCAGAATCAGTGAATCCTGGAAAGAGTTCCAGTGTCCTACCGCACCGAAGATGGCAATGGTCGCAAGTATCGGTTTCGACAGCGGCCATATGATTTTCCGGAATACCGTAAAGAATGATGCACCGTCAATGAATGCGCTTTCCTCCAGCTCCGCAGGTATCGACTCAATATAGGTCTTTACCAGAATGATATTGTAGGGAGCCACGATCCCGGGAATGATATATGCTGAGAAGTGGTTTGTCAGTCCCAGCATGTTCATGTTCAAGTACCAGGGGATAAGGCCCGCATTGAAGTACATGGTGATAAGGAGGAATCTGTAGAAGAACTGTCTGTGCCACATTTCCTTCTTGGTCACAAGATATCCTACAAAACCCGAAGCCACAACCATCAGTGCTGTTCCGAGTATGGTTCTTGCAACCGTTACCCAGAGTGCGTTGCTGAGGTCTTTAAGACCGAAAACGGATTTGTAGTTGCTGAAGTTTATTCCCTTGGGTATGAAATTTATCGCACCCTTATTTACCAGATCCACATCAGAAATCGTATTGATGAAGAGGTAGTAGAACGGGAATATGCAGGATAAGGTGAAGATTATATAGAACGCATAGTCCAGTATATAAAACACGATATCGCCGCCTGTAAGCTTCGGTTTGCCGCCTACTTTAATGTCTACATTTTCATATTCGGCAGGTCTTTTTACGACTCCGAGCTCGGAGGTCTCGAGATCCTGATTTTCTTCATTCAAAAATTTATCGTCCATCTCAACCTCCTTATATGATACTTTCTTTTCTTACAGCCTTGGAAACGCTGTTTGCAAGGAACAACAGGAATACGCTGACCAAGGATTTCGTCATACCGATAACCGTTGACAGCGGTATGTTCGCATCATTGTTTCCGAGACCTATCTTATATACATAGAGGTCGAGGACTTCCATGTGGTTCATGTTGCTGGCGTTCGAGAATACCAGGTACTGATCCAGACCGTTTGAAAGCATGCCTGCTACCGAAAGGAGAAGCATTACCATGTAGGTAGGCATAAGGCCCGGCACCGTTACGTGCCATATTCTCTGAAAACGTCCTGCGCCGTCTACCGTCGCAGCCTCATAGAGCTGACGGTCGATACCGGAAATACCGGCGATGTAGATGATCGCACTCCAGCCTACGCCCTTCCAGATTCCCCATAGGAGCATCTTGATCCAGGTCAGGCTGTCGCTCATCAGGTAGTTGGTGTGTGAATTTCCGCCGAGTGTATTGATGAAGGAATTTACGAAACCGTCTGTTGAAAACAGTGCGAACGCAACAGTATAAACCAGAATCCAGCTTATGAAGTTGGGGATGGTCGTAAATGCCTGTACAAAACGCTTGAAGGTTTTGTTTCCGATTTCAGTAAGGAAAATTGCAAATGCCAGAGGAATCCAGCTTGTGAGTATTCCGAGACCGGACATTGCAAGCGTGTTCCTGAGAACCCTTACGATATCGGCACGGGTAGACTTGTTTTCAAAGAGGTATTTGAACCACTTGAAGCCTACCCATTTGCTCATTGAAAGCGTATCTCCGACATTGTAATCGAAGAATGCATATCTCCAGCCCCACAGAGGCAGGTAACTGAAGACGAAGCACAGAAGTGCGAAAGGAAGGAACATGATGAAAAGCTCATACTTGGGCTCCATCTCAAATTCTGCTTCCTTCTCTACCTTTATTGACAACAAGTTGATTATTGATATAGCAAGAATCAGACCCGCAAGTATGAATACCACATAAATTCCGACAGGAAATCTCGGATCAACCTTCTCGCTTGTGGACTTCTTGATTACAGTATAGCCCTTTACGATAAATCCGTTGCCGGCTGCCACCAAGATGGCAGCGGCTGCGGATATCAACTGAGAAAGTCTTTTAAATCTGTTGTTACCGAGAGAAATACATGCACTCACGCCAAGTACGATCACCGCAACAAGGATAATGAGCGCTCCTGCCCTTGCGGCCTTAAACCCGGAAGCCTTAACGACATTCCTTCTGATCTGGTATTTAAGACCGTCAACCAGGGAATTATAGGATACTGCGGATGTGAAAAGAGAAGTTTTGTTGCTGATGGATCCCGAAATCCTTGCCGGATTAAGTGAAGCCAGAAACAGCAGCAATGCCATACAGGAAACAAGTACTCTCTGAATGATATACAGCATACCCGAAGACTGTTTCCTTGCTGCTAAATTCTTTTCTTTCATCCTTTCCTCCTTATTATTTTAACACATCACTTATTACTTACTTTATTGATTATTTTTTCTTCTTGGTTACTGCGAAAATGATTCCGCCAACAACCACGATCGCACCGGCAAGAATACCGATAATTGCGGGAGTTCCGAGTCCGCCCGAAGATGAGCTTGACGAATCGGAAGCTGATGAGCTGCTTGATGAAGCGCTGTCTGCGCTTGATGATGCTGAATCACTCTTTGTCGATGAGCTGTCTGCGGGTGCTGCCGATGAACTCTCTGCAGGAGCTGCTGATGAAGACTCAGCGGGCTCAGCTGATGAAGATTCTGCCGAAGATGATTCTGCGGATGAAGATTCTGCGGATGAGCTCTCTGCATCAGCTGCTTTATCATAGTTAAAGCCTGATACAGTGAAGGTGATCGTCATCTCCTTGGGAGGTACGGCGTAGTAACCGATTTCCTTGATGGCTGGCTGCCAGTTATTCTGGATCTGCCACTGCTGATACTCAATTACTTCTTCATTGATCATCGGGTTGATTTCAATATCGTTTCCGTCAATATTAAGACCTATATCAGTTATTTCACATTCGCCGTTTTTAGGAATATCGGTCGAAAGGAAAATAAGATTGAAGTATGACTGTGAAGAGAACTCGTTCTCATCAAAATTGAGTCCGGTTACCTTTACCTGATAAGTTCCGTTTCCGGCAACTTCCGCATCAATAAATTCACCCTCTCTCTTCTCTGCCACACTGTCGTCACCGGGCGCCCAGCCTGTTACCTGATGGAAATAATCCATACCGGTCTCATCAGTATAACCAAGACCGTACTTTCCGTTATCACCCTGCCAGTCATTTCTGAACGAGTATGCGGGAGTCTGGAAACAAAAATATGCATTGTACTTTCCTGCGGGGTCAAAAGCTGCATCGGAATATGTTGCCGCATTGATGGTAATTTCATACTCGATCTTCTTGAAACCGCTGGGAATGTTTTCGGCATCCTTAAAGTACTGCTGGCTCTCTTCGAACTCTTCATAGCCGCCGTAAAGCTTCATGGTAGTTCTTGCTTTATCATCAAACCACCATCTCTTTTTGTCACCGGCAGTAGTAAGCTTTACCTGCTCGCCGTCAACAGTACATTTAACCTTAATGTCAAGAGTAACAATGTTCTCTGCTTTAAGAACGGGTTCAAGTGAAACTATTTCACCGACCGGTTTGTCAAACTCCATTGAAACCGTAAAGGTATCGCCTACCTTAACACCCTTTGCTTCATTCATTGTTATTCCGCCCTCATTATGAGCATCACCGGGTGCATTATAAATCAGGTCATAATCATCGGAGCCCTCAGACGAACCCATAAAATAGATATAGGAATCAAAGGTACCTTCATAGTCTGCTTCTTCTGCGTGCGCCCTGAAACCGCCCGGAATCGAAACAGCCAATGTAAGCGCTGCCATTGTTGCGGCAGCTAGCTTTTTGAATGCTGATTTGAATTTAATCATAATCCGCCTCCTTGTTTAATTTCGTTTTGGCTTTCAGCCCTACTTTATATTGTACTCTATTAGCGAAAAAGGAAAAACCATAGTTTTTCAACAAAAATACATGATTTTTTCTACTTTTTCACATATTAGGATTCATAGTAGTCAAAAGTAACTTCGATCGTATTGATTTTAAGGCTCGGATCAATTATCTGAGGTGAAATAGCCTTTCTGTCAACACCGTCTGCCACTCTTATATCACTCTTCGGTGCTTCATTGATAAACGGATTGTAAATATTTACACGTGTACACTTTCCGTCATCGCTGCAGGTATAAGGCTGTGCGGTAAGTTCAACCTTTTCACCATTAATCTTAATTTCTTTGATATCGATTACATATTCTTCAAAATTATATTCTCCGTTTGCAATACCAACAGCCATAAAACCTATCGTTGCATTCTTGGCTGAAGGAGTAATGTCAAGCGAAACGGTGTAGGTACCTTCGTCCTCAACCAGAACATCCTTTGCAATAACACCGTCCGTATAGGCATCAAGATCATATGTATCTCCGACCCTGTACTGTACTGCCCACTTTTCATCCGTAAACATTATCCATGCAACCGATGCATTCGGATCATCGGTAATACGGTTTTCATTTACCACTTTCTTTGCAGCCTCAACTCTTTCATCCACTGCTTTCTGTGCCTTTGCTGCCTTTTCTTCCTCAGAAGAAGTATCAGCTTTTCTGTCAAGATAAAGCTTTGCGAGTGCTTCATCAGTCCAGGTCAGGCTCTTTCTTGCGAACAGGTCGCTGCAGTCCCAGAGCATAGGAGCATAACCATATATATCACAGTTGTCAAGGAAGTTGGTGTACCAGTCCATATAACCTTCCTTGTATTCACCCTTCTGCTTCAGGGCACCATATTCACCGATGATAACTCCATAACCCTTTTCTGTAAACTTGGTCACCATCTTAAGAAGCCTGTTCATTTCCTCAACATTGCTTCCGGTACCCCAGTTTGAAACACCCTCGAACAGACAGTAGCCTGAAGGAGTGTAGTAATGAACCGAAAGAAGCAGCTTATCCTTTGCTGTGTCGGTAGGCATTACAAATCTGTCATCACAGGTTTTTTCAATATCAGTGTTGATTCCCGGGATAAGAAGGAATCTGTCAGCATTCTTTCCGCCTGTTGCCCTTACAACATCAACAAATTTCTGGCTGATCTTATTGGACATCTCATAGCACTCATTATCACTGAGTTTGCCTTTTACGCCCTTTATTTCATCGTTAAGATTTGCTCCCATTTCCTCATTTGCACCTTCAAAAACAAGTGCAAGAGGATAGTCCTTATAACGTTCTGAAATCTGGGTCCACATTGATTCATAGAGTTTCCATGCTTCTGATGCAGTCTTTTCATCGGCCGAACCGAACATTCTCCACCAGCCGCCGTCCCAGTGATCATTTACAACCACAATCAGTCCTGCATCAAGTGCATAGTTTATTATTTCATCAACCCTTGAAAAGAATTCTTCATTTATCGTGTAATCATAGGAGGAAATATTGTCCATACCTTTGGTCCAGCCTACAGGAATACGGATGGAATCGAATCCTCCCTTTTTCATTTCTTTCATCATTTCGAGTGTGGTCGTCGGCTGACCCCACTCAGTTTCTCCTATGCTGCCGTATTCTTCCATATCCGTGATGGCAACATTTGAGAAATCTCTCTTGCTGCCTATTGCCTCAAGAGTGTTTCCGAGATTGGTTCCGTTGCCCATCAGTGCGGTAAACTCGATTGCTGTCATTGCACTGTCAATATCCATTCTTTCTCCGTCGGCGGGGCTGCTGCTCTCTGCCGGAGTACTGCTCTCTACAGCTGAACTACTGCTTTCAGCAGGTGTGCTGCTCTCTGCGGGTGTACTGCTGCTTTCTTTTACAGAACTACTCTCTTCTGCACTGCTACTCTCTGCAGACGAACTGTCTTTACTCTTTGAACTGCTTTCTTTTCCACATCCGATAACTGCAACTGCCATTATTAGAATCATAAATAATGCGACTATTGCTTTGCTCTTCATTGATACCTCCATACAATTTTCCTTAAAATCCTTATTTTTTCCTGTTTTTTGCCTAAAAAAAGACTGTGGGTTAACACAGTCTTTTTTATCATGTTTAATTCAAGCGTGAATTATGCTCTCTTCTTAGAAGTAACAACAACGCCTGCAAGTGCCATAAGAGCTACAACTGCAAGAACTGCAACCATAGTACTGTCACCGGTCTTGGTATTGTTATCGGTAGTTGCTGAAGAAGACTCAACTACTGTTGATGATGAAGACTCAACTACTGCAGTATCAGCACCCTTAACGCTAAAGGATACTTCGATTTTCTTAAACTTAACAGCCTTCATTTCATCAGTATCAAGATCAATGGGCTGTTCTTCAATCTTGTTATTCCAATGATTGCAGATATTGATTCTAAGACCTACACTCTTGTCTGCCAGTTCAAGACCTTCCTGGTTAAGGAACTGAGCTGAGGGAGTGTACTCTTTACCATCAAGCTTAAGGGAAACAAGCTTTGCATCGGGAAGATCTTCCTCATCGAAAGGATAGTCTGTTAAAATTGCCGCATAGTGACCTTCAAAAGATCTCTCTTCTGCTAACTCAACAGTAATGGTTGCTACTGATCCGTCATCAGTAAATGTTGTCTTAGCAGCATCACCGAGGTTAAGCCAACCACCGTCATCGCTATCGTTTTCGGGATCAGGATCATTGAAGAAAGCTCCGAACTCAGCATTATACGAGCCAGCATTAGCTACTGCGATTGTTCCGACTGCAAGTGAAGCAACGCATGCAACAACTGCAATCTTCTTGAACATTTTCTTAAACATTTTATAGTCCTCCTAATTAGGTTTTTTCCAGGCTGTGCACAGCCTTTGAACATATGATAATCCATCTTATATAAGATTAAAACCCTAAAAATTGCAGACTACTTGCATTAAATTTTCTATTTTTGCACCTTATACCTACAAATATTTAAGTTATTTTATTTTCTTTTTACGTTTTTTTATCCTTCATCAGCCAGAAGGTTGGCATTTTTTAAAGTAATATACTTGTAATCTCCCTCGATATAGGTCTCGAATCTGCCGACAACGGTTATCTCATGTTCCATTTCCGGATAGTCAAAAGGTATCTTGTAATTTTTGTTCAGCTCATATTCAATACCGTTCGAGCAGCAGGCGGTTGCATCCTGGATAACACATGCAAAATAGTAGTTATTGGTCTTCTCATCCAGGAAATATCCGCTGGAGCCCTTCATTTTTACTATCTTTCCGACATATTCATCCGGATCGGCCTGCATATTGTAAACCTCGGTATAAACCATGGTTGAGCTCATTGTTGTGAGGTCGATGTCAATGTTGTCATACTCCACAGGATCCTCCGTCGGAGGCACATTAGCCGCAGGAACAATCTCATCAGGGGATTTTGCAGAGGATTCAACTGCCGCATTGTCTTTCGTCGCAGTCTCATCAGCAGGCTTCGAATCCTTGTTGTCCTTTGATGCCTTCTGATTCTGCTCGTTAAGGATATCATTGACGGTTTTATTCTTATTGGCAGTCCTGTTCTTATTTCCGTCCGAACCGCAGGCACAGAGCATGGTAACCGAAGCTACCATAAGCACTGCTGCTATAGTTTTTTTGATTATACTTTTTTTCATCATCTCTTTAATATCACTCCCGTAATTTCACAAATAATAAATACTGACGCATCCGCCGCAACTATTGTCGAGCCTACAGGTGTGCCGCACATGATAGACACTAAAAGTCCGATGGTCGCACATATGACTGAAATGACAGCCGAAGCTATCGTAACGCTCTTGAAGCTCTTGAACACCCTCATCGCAGAAAGTGCAGGGAAAATGACAAGTGCCGAGATAAGAAGCGATCCCACAAGGTTCATTGCAAGTACAATTATCACTGCGGTAACGATCGCAATCACGGTATTGTAGGTTCCAACCTTGGTTCCTGCGGATTTTGCAAAACTCTCGTCAAAGGTAACTGCGAATATTTTATTATAGAAGAAAATAAACACGGCAACCGTAAGTACAGAAAGAATGATGCACAGCCAGAGCTCCCAGTCGGTGATCGTCAGTATCGATATCGAACCGAAAAGCGTCGTACAGACATCTCCCGAGACATTGCCCGAGGTCGGGAACAGATTCATTAAAAGATAACCGAAGGCCAGGGCGCTGACCGAGATCATCGCTATCGCCGCGTCTCCCTTGATCCTGGTGTTCTGACCTGTTCGAAGAAGAAGTATTGCACACACAATGGTAATCGGCAGGACTATTATCATATCATTTGTAAGTCCCGTCACACCCGCAACTGCCATAGCACCGAAGGCCACATGGGAAAGTCCGTCGCCGATAAACGAAAACCTTTTCAGTACAAGCGTCACCCCGAGAAGCGAGGACGAAAGCGCAACCAGTATTCCTACTATTATCGCCCTCTGCACGGCTGGATACTGTAAATAATCAAGAAGCTTTTCCATCAGTATTCCACCTCCGTAAAGAATTTGCCCAGAGGACTTTCAAGATATTCTTCCTTGGTCCCGAAGAATATTTTCTTTCCTATATGTAATATGTGGCTGGCATATTTTACGGCCGCCGCTATATCATGTGAAATCATTATGATGCTCACGCCACTTTTGTTAAGCTCTTCCACCAGCTCATACATATTTGCCGTAACCTTGGGGTCAAGACCCGCAACAGGCTCATCAAGAAGCAGGATCTTTCTCGTTGAACACAAAGCCCTCGCCAGAAGTACTCTCTGCTGCTGTCCGCCCGAAAGCTCGCGGTAGCAACGGTCGGCAAACTCTGTAATCTGCATTCTTTCCATATTTTCCGCTGCAAGCGCCTTGTCTTCCTTATTATAGAAAGGCCGTATTCCCATCCTTCCCTGACAACCGGAAAGCACGATTTCCCTGACCGATGCAGGAAAATCACGCTGCACCTGGGTCTGCTGGGGAAGATAGCCTATTTCGTTTTTCTTAAGGCCGTCGCCGAACTCTATCTTTCCGGAAACCGGAGACAAAAGCCCAAGAAGTGATTTCATCAGTGTGGATTTTCCGGAACCATTTTCTCCGACGATACAGAGATAATTTCCCTCTCCCACTTCAAAGTTCAGATTTTCTATCACTATGCCGGTCTCATAGCCCAGCGTCACATTTTCACATTTAAGTAATGCCATTTATCCTTCACTCACTTTCTCCGGTTCCCTGCAGAACTCACAGAGTCCGTAAAACACGGTACGGTAAACATCAACCTCGAAACCATGGTCACTCAGTATATGCTTTTTGATCATGTTGAGCTCGTCACACTGAAGATGGATAAGCCTTCCGCATTTCTCGCACTTGCAGTGGAAACAGTTCTCATCAGGGCTGCAGTGTCCGCCGCTTCCGATATATTCAAAGCAGGCAGGACTTCCGGCATCAATGTTGTATTTGTTGACAAGTCCCTCGTCCACCAGCTTTTCAAGATGGCGGTAAACCGTGGTCGTGCCCATGGCCTTGCCCTTGCCCTTGAAATAATCACTGATTTCCGCAACGGTCAGATGCCTGCCGGGAACGGTTTCAAGATAATCAAGAAGCTCGGTGCTCTGCTTGGTTTTATATTTTCCGTGTTTATTCGAATCAGTCATATTTTTTCCTTTTTAAATACAAAAATGAAAATCGTTTTCATATTATCATTTTAAAGCGCCGGTGTCAACCGTGAAACGATGAATTAACACTTTTTTCAAAGGTTTAACAAAATAAAACCGGACAGTCAGACTGCCCGGCTTCTTACATCCGTTTTTTAGTTTTACTCAAGACCCTTTCCGGTAAGATATTCTACAACATCTCCGACTGTCTTTAAGCCCTCAAGCTCTTCCTGGGGGATTTCGATATTATACTCATCCTCAATGGCGGTTACCACCTCGAAAAGATCGAGGGAATCAATTCTCAGGTCATCAACAAATGATGTTTCCTCAGTAACACCCGTCGTATCAACACCGAGCTGATCGCGTAAAATTTCAAGCACTTTATCAAACATTGTTCACTTCTCCTTTAAAACATTGCTCACCGTCTCCGGCTAAGAATAATATATAATTTACGGGGGGTTTTGTCAATATTATTTTAGGGATTTTTTAGAAACTTTTTAGAAGGAAGAAATGCCTCGCATTGCTCGGCATTTCTTTGAATAAACTGCGCCAAGCGTCGCGCAGACTGACTGACGTAACCCCTAAAGGGCTTACGTCAAAAGGCAGGTGCCCCAACACCTGCCTTAATCATTCTCCTTATGGTCCCTTTTTCTCCGAGAGAGGTTTAAATATAACGTTCTTCCTTACGTTCAACAACAATCTTTATATCGTTCGGATTGCCCTGTACGGTCTGGCCTGCATGGATCGAGCTGTGAGCTTCAACGATGCAGTTTTCGATCACGCAGTTGTCACCGATATGAACATCGTTAAGAATAATTGAATTCTTTATCACACAGTTGTCGCCGATGTAAACCTTTTTGAAGATAATGGAGTTTTCCACTCTTCCGTTTACGATGGTTCCCGAAGAAATCAGCGAATTCTTTACAACGGCATTAGGATTATATTTTGCAGGAGGAAGATCATCCACCTTGGAATATACATCCGGATGCTCCTTGAAGAAGAAGTCCCTTACATCCTTCTTTAAGAAATCCATGTTGGTCTTGAAATAGGAATCTACGGTAGCGATATTGCTCCAGTAGGTATCCATCTTGTATGCACGGATCACTTTGCTCTCAGTGTAGCGAACAAGGATACCGCGAACGAAATCATACTGATCTTCCTGAACTGCAGCTTCACAAAGTTCCATCAGAAGACGACGGCGGATAATATAAACACCAGTCGAAATCAGCCTGCTCTCAGAACTTAAAGGTTTCTCCTTAAACTCTGTAATTCTTCCTGTCTTGTCAACGGTAACGGTACCGAAGCGGGAAATATCCTCGCCTTCGCTTGCTTCCCTTATAACCACAGTGATATCTGCATTGGTATCAATGTGCTGCTGAAGCACGCTCTTATAGTCAAGCTTGTAAACACCGTCACCGGAAGCAATGATTACATAAGGCTCATGGCAGTCACGGAGGAAATCGATGTTCTGATAGATTGCATCGAGGGTCCCGCGGTACCAGAAGCTGTTGTCTGCCGTGATCGTAGGCGAGAAGGTGTAGAGACCTCCCTGCTTACGTCCGAAATCCCACCACTTTGATGAGGAAAGATGCTCATGAAGCGAACGGCTGTTGTACTGTGTAAGAACAGCAACTTTCTGGATGTGGGAGTTGGTCATGTTACTGAGAGCGAAGTCAATGCTTCTGAAGCTTCCTGCAACAGGCATCGCAGCAACTGCTCTCTTGTTTGAAAGTTCTTTCATTCTTGCCGAATTACCGCCGGCCAAAATAATTCCGATTGCTTTCATCGTCTGTCACCTCCCTTGATCAAGCTTCCGCCGCTCGGGAGCTGTCCGTTAAGATAGTCATCATCGCTTGTGCCACCGCTGACAACGGTATTCTTTCCGATGGTTACATTATCGGGTATTACGCTGTCTTCACCGACAACAACAAGGTCATCGCCGTAGATCTTAGGCTGCTTCTCGTTGGGAACTGATTCGCCCACACCGAGCTTGCAGTTTCTGCCGATTACAACGTTTTCTGCAATGATGGCTTTTTCAAGGTAAGTGCCTGCTCCGATAACAGAGCCGGTCATTACGATGGAATCCCTTACAATTGCGCCTTCCTCAATTGTTACGCCTGCGCCGATTACCGAATTATGAACCTCGCCATAGATTTCGGTACCTTCACCGATGATCGCACGGTTGATGGTTGCGCTTTCAGCAATATACTGAGGACGGATGATCTCACTCTTGGTGTAGATCTTCCAGAATTCATCATAGAGATCGAATACGGGAACCATATCGATAAGCTCCATGTTTGCTGCCCAGTAAGAACCGAGGGTTCCTACATCCTTCCAGTAACCCTGGAACTCATAGGCAAATACCCTGTCTCCTCTTTCATGGCAGTAAGGAATGATATGCTTACCGAAGTCACAGTTTTCCTGATCCTGAAGAGTGATGAGAGCTTCACGGAGAACCTTCCATGTGAAGATATAGATACCCATAGAAGCAAGATTACTTCTCGGATTCTTGGGCTTCTCTTCGAATTCGGTTATGCGCATCTTATCATCTGTGATGACAACACCGAAACGGCTTGCCTCCTCCCAGGGAACCTGAATGGTTGCAAGGGTAATATCAGCATTATTCTTTTTATGATAATTGAGCATTTCCTCATAGTCCATTTTATAGATGTGATCGCCGCCGAGGACAAGCACATATTCCGGATTATAATATTCCATATAACGGAGGTTCTGGAAAATTGCATTTGCGGTACCTGAATACCACTCTGCACTTGTGCTCTTTTCATATGGCGGGAGCACCGAAACACCGCCGACATTTCTGTCAAGATCCCACGGAATACCGATTCCGATGTGGGTGTTCAGACGAAGGGGCTGATACTGGGTCAGTACACCGACCGTGTCAACACCCGAGTTAATACAGTTGCTCAAAGGAAAATCGATGATCGAGTACTTTCCTCCGAAACCGACAGCCGGCTTTGCAACTCCTGATGTCAGCACGCCGAGACGGGAACCCTGTCCACCGGCGAGCAGCATGGCTATCATTTCTTTTTTAATCACGTGTCTCCACCTCATAATTCTATATTTGTAACCCCGAAATTACAGTTACAGAACTGATTATAACACAGATATTTTGTTTTGCCAACACTTTTTAACAAAAAATATCTCCAAAAACGGAGTTTTTTAGTCGATTTATACAAAATTTCCGTCACCGCTTATTGACAAACGACAAAGCTATCCCGTAAAATATATTTAATGTTATCAAAAAAAACTGTGAGGAGGATTTATCATGCCGTCGGTCAGCGAAAAAAACGAAATATACAGAGGACTTTTCATAAAAGACAATTACGGCCGCTCAAGGCTCAATGCATTTACCGCAAAACTTAACGCCATCTTCATGACCGCCGAATTCAAGGAGGCCATGGGCGTCAAGACAGTTGAAAAAAGAACCAAACGCGGAAAAGATGAAAGAGTCGAGCAGGGCCCGAAGGAATATGATGAGCTGATCAATTCCCTGGTACAGTTTGAAGAATGTATTTCAGTAAGCGATGCAAACAAGAGAAGAAACGGTATTGACGCAGCTTATGCCATTTCGGCACTGTTCAAAATGACGGACAAAAACGGCGTCCGTGTCTATGATAAAGTCAAAAAAGCCGCTCCGGCAGCCGGCATAAAACTTAACGATCTTTACGACGATCTTTATTATTTTGACGACAAGCTTTCCATCGGCAAAGAGAAATGGATAGATATGCCCTCCCTCGATCCCGGAACCGTTGTCAAGAAGAAAAAGCTTACGGGTGAGCCCAGCTGGACAAACTATACCGCATCCCATCTTACAGATATCCCCCACTCACCCAGGAAAAAGCAGGAATATCTTGCAAAAGCAATGATAGGTGCCTACAAAGAATGGCAGAATAAAAACCGCCCGAAGGATGCCACAAAATTCAGTGTAAGGGAGGCACGCTCCGCTGCCGAAAAACTGATGCAGAACCCTTCCTTCAAATCACTGTGCCAGGATCCCCAAAGAGTCAAGAACCTCCTTGAGTCAGGCTCGCAGGAAGCCCTTGCGGATGCGGCGATCCAGATGTACCGTCCGTTCTACAAGACCAGCGAAGAAGACAGGATGACAATACTCCGTAACGTAAAGACCATGTCAATGTTAATGGCTCCGGCTGAGGACGGCGATTCCTCATGGAAATCCCTGCACAAAAAAATAAATTCGATAAACCTCGATGATCCCAAGGCATGTGACGAGAAAAAGCTCCAGGAAGTCTTTGCCTGCGCTGCCGACTATATGAAAGGAAAGAAATCCTTAAGGAAGTCGCCCAGGGACCAGATGATGTTCGACCAGGCACTTGACATTGCCTCTGCATTCTCACGCGGAGGAGAATATGCCAAAATAACAGTCGAAGCAATCTTTGACCGTATAAACGAAGTAAGGCTTGGCCATGACAAGAGCTACAAGAAAATAAAAATGACATCCTACGGCACCTCAGGTATTCAGAAGCACACCATGAAAGGTTCGCGTGACATAAGTGCCTATAAGGACAGAATGCGCTATCCTGACGGAAAATCCGAAGTAAACAAATATGACAGAAAGGTATTCGAGCCCTATCCCCAGATGGACCAGACCCAGTTGTATGACTGGAAATATACCGACAAGGACAAGCCTTTACGCATGAACACCGAAGTTTTCAGGCTCAACTCCTTTGTAAATGCTTCCGGAAAACTGTCACCCGAAGACTCGACCAAGGCGATTGCAAAAATCCTGGCATTGTCGGAAACACAGATGTTCTATATGGACAAGAAAAGAGTAATGTCCTATTTCCAGGGCCGTGAAAATGGTAAAAGGGTTGAAAGCTCTCTCGTCGTGATCAGCAAAAATGAATATGAAGCAAAACTGAAACAATATATGGCAGACCCCGCTGTCGCAGAACTCGGAAAGAAATACTCCGATCCCGCTTTGCGCGCCGGACTTACCACGACAACCGCTCATGAAAACGAAGCTTTATCGGAAAACCATATTGTTGAACCCAGAGATCCTTACACACTTGATGTGAAACGCCTGAGAAACGAATACACGGCAGTAAAGAACAAAGCGCTTGATTTTGGTGCACCTTTGGTGCGCTCTGTGTTATATAATATACCAAAACCATAAAGGCCGAAGGTGATGTAAACTCTGCCGGTGCCGGACAGAACACCCGTTATGTTGTAAACACGGGTGACAAAAAGGTCTTCTTTACCAAGTCACAGAAGGGCCGGTCTTTAGAGGACGATCTTTCCGATCTTAAAAAGAAAATGATCGATAAATACGGAGTATTTGCAGAATTTCTGAAAAACGGCAGTCTTACGAATATTGTCAGCGCACTTCGTAAAGAGGACAATTTTGATATGAACCATTTATCAAATTCCGTTTATACTTGAAAGAGCCGAAAAGGCCTTGGAAGATAACAAGACACTTACGGACAAAGAACCGGAACTTCTTGCAAGCGCAAAAAAAAGAATATAATCAAACAGTGATATAACAGGAGGTATTTATTATGGAATTTCTGGAATTTACGGTAAGCGGAAACGGACATGGGGTACGTGAGGCGGTTACTGCCACCGAAGAACTCGGAAAGAGCGCCGGTCTTGGCAGAAAAGAAAGCCTGCGTTTACGTCTGCTCGCAGAAGAGCTTCTCGGAATGGTACAGAGCATTACCGGAAACCTTGAAGCAAAATACAGGGCCGAGCAGGACGGAAACGATTACAGACTGATGCTCTACGGAAGTGTAGATTTAACAAAGGAAATGAGAAAAACCCTTCTTTCCGTTTCTTCAACAGGAAAAAATGAAGCGGCAAGGAGTTTCATGGGCAAGCTCCGTGACATGATCACTGCCTCGCTTCTTCCGAGAGAAGACGGTGCATCTGCTTTTTCAATGGGGCTTATGAGCCTCGGAAGCCCGACAGGCTATGCTACCGGCGAGAACCTCAACTGGTCATTGTCAAAATACTCTGACGGTGTAAGAAACACAACGGGCGAATCCGCAAAAGAAGCCTGGGACGAGCTTGAAAAGTCCATTACGGCAAGCATTGCCGACGATGTCAGCATCTCCATAAAAGGAACCAACGTAATGGTCACAGTAACTAAAAAATTCTAAGTTTCTGTAAAGAATATCTCCCTGCAGATATTTTCATGTTTTTTCCGGTAAATGATGTAACTGTTGATCACCGGTGTATTGAAATCAATAAGAGGAACTTCACGCAGTCGTCCCTTTTCCACATAATGCTCCGCCATATCCTTCGGCAGGAAGGTATAATTGTCGCGGTCCATAAGGAAGGGGACGATTTTCATGCAGTCATCAATCTCCAGCTCAAACTGATGATACTTCGGGAAAAGCTTACGTATATACTGCCCTACATCCTGAAGGGCAAAATTACACATCAGATATTGTTCTGCTAGCAGCTGTGCTTCTGTGATTCCTTCCTTATACTTATCGTTTTCGCTTCTGGTCACCAGCACCAGCTGATCCTGCTTATACAGTTCACAAAGCAGGGAATTCTTTTTGATCGGCAGATAGGTAAAAACCACGTCCAGCATATCATTCTGCACCTGCTCCAGAAGATGATCCGACAGACCGATTGAAATTTTAAGGTAATCCTTCGGATGAGTCCTTCTGTGTTCCTGAATGCGCTCGGCAAGATGGCCCTCATAGATAGAGTCCGTGCTTCCTATCCTTAGATAATTATCATACTTCTGGACCTCGGAAATCTCCGCCAGGGAATTTTCCGTCAGTTCCATCATTTTTTCGGCATAAACCCTGAATTTATCACCCTTCACAGTCAGTTCCACACTTCTGTTTGTCCTTTGGAACAGTGCAAATCCAAGTTCCTTTTCCAGCTCATTTATACGGTTAGTAACAGTCGACTGGGCAACAAACAGCTGGTCCGCCGCTCTTGTATAATTCATTGTCTTTGCAAGTACCAGAAAGGTTTTTATCGATTCCGTATCCATCCTGCCCTCTCCTTTTTGTCGTTTTGCATGATTCGAAATTCGAATCGTTACTATTTATTTTATTCATTTTACAAATTATACAACATATGCTAATATTTGTAAAGAATTTTAAAGAAACGAGGAAAATCAGCATGAATGATATCGTATTGAGCAATAAAACCTACAAGCTTGAACAGGATCCATATATTTATCAGCTGCAGGACACCCCGGAACCGGAGCTTTTCAGACAAATGTTTCCATACTCGGAAACACCCAAGATCGCCTTCAACTATCGCCGTGTTCCTGAAAATATGCCTGAAGATATCTTCATCACTGATACCACCTTCCGTGACGGGCAGCAGTCAAGAACCCCGTACACGACCGAGCAGATGGTACACATCTACAAGCTGCTCAACAAACTCGGCGGCCCGAATGGCATGATACGTCAGACCGAATTCTTTGTATATTCCGAGAAAGACCGCAAAGCGCTTGAAAAATGCATGGAGCTGGGCTATGAATTCCCTGAAATCACCACATGGATACGTGCGAACAAAAAGGATTTCGAGCTTGTCCGTTCAATCGGCATAAAGGAAACCGGTATACTCGTAAGCTGCTCGGATTATCATATTTTCCACAAGATGGGACTTACCAGAAAAAAAGCATTGGATAAATATCTGGGTATTGTAAAAGAATGTATTGAAGCCGGTCTTCGTCCGAGATGTCATTTTGAAGATATTACGAGAGCTGATTTCTATGGTTTCGTGGTTCCGTTTGCAAATGCACTGATGGAGCTTTCAAAGGAAAGCGGAATTCCGATCAAGATCAGAGCCTGCGATACCATGGGCTACGGCGTTCCCTATCCCGGCGCAGCACTGCCGAGGAGCGTATCAGGCATCATCTACGGACTTCAGCACTATTCCGATGTCCCTTCCGAGATGATAGAATGGCACGGGCACAATGATTTTTATAAAGGCGTTGTCAATGCCACCACAGCCTGGATGTACGGTGCAAGTGCGGTCAACTGCTCTCTTCTCGGAATCGGTGAAAGAACAGGAAATGTACCTCTTGAGGCCATGGTCTTTGAATATGCATCCCTCCGCGGCCATCTTAACGGCATGAACACACAGGCGATCACGGAAATCGCCGAATACCTGCAGAACGAAACCGGCTATGACATTCCTCCGATGACACCCTTTGTCGGAGAAAACTTCAATATGACAAGAGCCGGCATCCACGCTGACGGAATGATGAAAAATCCGGAAATCTATAATATATTTGATACAGGTGCAATACTTAACCGTCCTCCGAGAGTTTCGGTTAACAATTCATCGGGTCTTGCCGGTGTAGCATACTGGGTAAATGAATACAGAAAAAAACGCGGTCTTCCGGAGCTCCCCAAAACAGACTCATTGATACATAAAATCTATGACTGGGTAAGCTCCGAATATGACTGCGGTAGAATCACCTTTATAAGCGATGGTGAACTCGCTGAAAAATATAATATGTTTGCAACCGAATAGGTAAACTATTTCTTCTGTCTGCCCGCCTGCCTGTTCTTCTTAGGATCAGGCTGCGGGCCGGCGTTACCTGCCAGATTCTGTGCACCTTTAATTCGCTGGTTCACTTCACTTATCTTGGCATTAACGCTGTCCAGATACACATCAAGTCCCTGCTTTGACATGTTTTCAAGACAATCGGAAACATCCTTTGCATTGAAAAAGCCTGTTACGTGCCTGAATTTCTCGGTAAACGGTGTATTTTTGGTCTTAAGCTCTGCAATTTTCTTCCACGGAACATCTTTTCTTAAATTTTGTTCTTCCACCGCATAGTTTTTCTCAGGATCAACCACTTTTGCAAAGAGCAGAGAGTATTCTTCCATCAGATCCTTTCCCTTTTGCATCAATTGTCTCTGATTATCAGAGCCTTCCTCAGCCTGTCCGAGTGAAACGTACAGCTCCGCAGCGCTCTTTCTCAGACTCTTAATTCTTTTTCCAATTGTATTTGCCTCGATGATTTCGTAGTAGTCAGCTGCCTTGTTATCTCTTTGCGAAGCCAGATCCCTTACCTTTTCGGTCATTTTGCCACCATGACCCTTGGTGAGTAGCCTTTGAACCTCTCCGTTAAGAGCCATCCTTCGGAAATCATCGTTTTTAGCCATGGCTTTGATCTTAGTTTTAAGTGTATCTTCCTGTTCGCAGGTGATCTGCTTTGAAAGACTTTCCTTGTTACCTGCCTCATCTTTTGCCATATTTCTGAGTATAATAATCTCTGCAACCGCTTTTACAAGCTGATCGTCTCTCATCTTTCCGGGATCCATTTTATGTAGCTTTTCAACCTGCTTCTGAATGCTTTCAATACGCTCGGAGACCTTCGGCAGATAGCGTTCGTGAAGCTTGCTGTTTATAAGCTTTCCGGGCGGAAGGTTCAGCATGTATTCCTTCAGCTTATCATCCAGTTTTCCGCCATGACCGATCTTTGCACAGGTGATTGCCGTTATCATATTGTATTTGCTCTTTTTGAAATTATCAATAAAGCCTTCAAAAACCTTATCTTTCTTCATCAGAGCAACACGTTCGTCAACCATCTCAGACGTTATCGCAAAAGCTTTAAGTGTCCTGAGATCATTACGTCCGCATCCAGCAAGCTGGCGCGCAGCAATTATCTTAAGGATTTTATCCCCATAGTCATCCTTGATTTTGTCGGTAAAATATGAGCTGTTGACAGTTTTGAATCCTTTGTCCCTCAGGTTCTCAATATATTTATCGGCAGTATTATTCCTGATGATCAGATTATCGGCCTCAGGATTCTTTTCCGCCTTACCGGCTTTCTCGGTTTTCAGGGCCGGCGGATCCTTCTCAGGCATTCCGAGGATTTCGGACTTTTCATCCTTCTCGGATATGTCGTCAATATAGGACACATCCTTTTCACCCATTCCGATATTCTCAATCTTTTCCTCTTCTTTCGGATTTTCCTGTTTCTTCTGGTCCTCCTGCTTCTTCAGCTCTTCCTGTTTCTTCAGTTCCTCCTGTTTTTTCAGGTCTTCCTGTTTCTTCAGTTCCTCCTGCTTCTTCAGGTCTTCCTGTTTCTTCAGTTCCTCCTGTTTCTTCAGTTCTTCCTGTTTCTTCAGTTCCTCCTGCTTCTTCAGTTCTTCCTGTTTCTTCAGGTCTTCCTGCTTCTTCAGGTCTTCCTGCTTCTTCAGGTCTTCCTGTTTCTTCGGGTCAGCCTGTTTTCTGAGCTCAGCCTCTAAGTATTTAATCGTATCGTTAATCTCTCTGATGCAAGATCTGATGCGATGATTTACTTTAAACATATCTTCCGGAATTGCCTCTGCTATTTCTCGTCCTTTTTTCAGCATATTAATGCTTGACTCAATAGGCGAGTTCTTTATGCTGACGCCGGGCTTGTCAATTTCTTCGCCCTTTTCAAACGCTTCTATCAGCTCATTGAAAGGTTTTTTATCCGTAACTTCATCTTCAAGATTTCTTATCCTTTGATAAACCTCTCTATTGTTTTTATCACTTCTCCAGCCTATAGCCTCCATTCGCTCGGAAAATGTATCTTTTTTACGTATATTCTCTCTGTATGCATCCAGTTCCAGCACTGCCTGATATGCATTCTCCTGCCAGACTGAACGGTCTTTGGGCGGAATTTTACCAATAGACCTCGCATATTCTTCGTATTTTTTAATTTTATCATTATAACTTTCAACTTCTTCTTCGACGTCATCATCATAGAGGTCCGGTTCTTTTTGGAAATCTTGTTGAAGTTCCAAAATATCGGAATTTGCTTCTGTCTTGCCCAAAAAGCAACCGTATGATTTTAAGATAAATTTACGAGTCTCTTCCTTTAAAAATTTATTTTGCATTAAATAAATTTTGTATTTATCTTTAAAATCTTCAAGATCCTTATGTCGCTTTTCCAGCTCCTTTCTCTTCTTTTCTTTCTGTCTTTCAAGTTCAGCCGCAATTTCCGGGTTAGGACCTCTTCTGCGGACTGTTTTACTCATGTCAGGCATTTCGGGCTTTTCCAGTTCGGGTTTTTTGCCGGGATTTGCTTCAGCAACAGGTTTAACAGGCTCCAGCAGATTCATGCCCAGGGTTTTATTTTCCCATTCAACGACACGTTTAAGCGCAAGGAAGCAAGCCCCGATTCCTTTAAGATTATTCTTATCCAGGGCTTTACGCAGTTTTTCTGCTGCTTCTGTCTTTTTTTCTTTTGTATCCTTGGGCTCAGAGATCAGACCGTTTAACGCATTCTTTAACTCGTTACGATCTTCTTCGCTAGCCTGTTTTGCCATTTTCCCGGTGATAACATAATATGCCTGGAAACCTGCCCTTAAAAACTTATCTGCATCCTTATCAAAGCCCTGCTCATGTGCAGCGGAAATATAATCATCCACTTTCATATTCTCGTTTATCTCAACGGGCTTCTTCGGCTCCTCATTTATTACATACTGAGGCTCATCATTTATTATGTTTTTAGGCTCTTCCTCCGGACCGTCTTTATGCTCCTCGATTTCAGCTTCATTCAAAATTTTTCTGACAGACGGTACTTTTTCTATTATTTTTTTGAATATTTTGTCTTGCAGAACAAAGCTTGTTTCAAGAATATCCTGACAATCCTTATCTGAAATCTCGGAAAAATCACCCTTTTCCAGCTCACTGCGGATTGCATTTAAATCGCGCTTCTTATCCGTGTTCCATTCACAAACAGAATATTCTAGTTTGTTTCCGAACATCACAAAATCCTCTGCAACCGCGAGATATGCCACCCTCTTTTGCAGCGAAAGGTCCGGATTACAAACTGCCTTGTAACAATCCTGAAGGAACTCGAACTGTTCCAGATACCTGGGTAATTTTTCATCCCCAAATGACTTCTGAACTTTTTTCTGAAAAGACTCATACTCTTTGCTGTTTGGATCATACGGAAGCATTTTTCCAAACCATTTAAGCATATGTCTTTGATATCCATTTTTATTGGTGAGTATACCTTCTACCTCACTAAGAGACTTTCTATCATAACCATTGCGTATTGTAATCCACTCTTTGCTTACTTTCCGGCATGCTTTTCCTATCAGGTCGGCATACCAGTCCTGATTCTTGTCAAAAGGTCTCGTAATGATATCATCCCTGAATTCATTTACCAGAGTTGCTTTATCCTTATTATCATAGTTTTTATCATTCTCATGATAAATCGTCCAGGCCCAATACAGATTGTTAAGATCTGTTACATCATGTTGTGGCGCCTTGTCTTTGTACACAGCTTTTAAATATGCATCCACATCCTTTTCGGGAATAATTCCGTTCATTTGTGCTGCTTCATCCAAAAGCTCATTCTTTTCTATAATATACTGATAATGATCTTTTTGCGTGTTCCGTAAATATTCAGGCGTAATAAATGTCGCAATCTCTTTTTCCTCATTACCCCAATGAATATCTATGTCATATTCATCTTTGTCCTCTTTTTCTATAACCCCTATTTTGACCAGCTTGGTTGAAAACTTCCAGTATTTGGGTTCTGTAAGCATATGAAGCATACATGCTTTGCACTCCACTCTCATTTCACCGGGGTTCTTCAGACCCATTTCCTCCCAGAAATCAAAAATCGTTCCGCTTTTTCCCGATCCCAGATGTGTGATTTCTATGCTTTTTGCAAATTCAAGCTCATCTCTCGAGCAATCAATAATCAATTCCTGATGAATCTTAAATTCTCCGAAAATATCATCGAACAGCTCATTCTTTCTGTCAGTATACTCCGGATCGGGATGTATTAACTTATCACCAGGCACAAAAGATCCTTTGTCTTTTAATTTCGAATCTACTATGAGTTTTTTAATCCTAAGACGGTTCTTAGCTGCATTTTCAGCAATAGATGCAAAAGCCTGCTCTCCATTCAGGTTATGGTTATCTGCAAGTTTCTGCATAAGCTCTTTGGATTCAGCTAATTTCTTTACGTTCATCGAAATCTGCAGATCAGGTTTTTCGACAAAATCATAGTCCTCACCCTTATAGAGTTCCTGTTTTTTAGCAAAAATCTCATCAATGGTGACAGCATTCTTATCTTTGGCCTTTTTGCCATCCGGATTGATATTCTTGGCAATGAGCGCTTCTCTGCGGCATTTACTATAGATTTCGTCTCTGAGCCTTGCAAAATTATATGTACCCAGCATCCTTGATTTGGCATCACGCTCTTTTTCAGAAAGCTCAGCTAGTTTTTTCGTGTATTCATCATCTTTAAGCGCAGATTTGTAGGTTTCATAGCTTTCTTTATATGCCCTGATGTTTTTCCAGTCTGCCTTTGCCTTCTCATATATCCATTTATTACGTTTTTTATCTTTCAGAAATATTTTTTTATTTTCAAGATAAGCAAGTTCTTTTTCGAGATCTGCCAGTTTCAGACTGTTTTGCAGAAGGATTGTATCTTTCTGTTTTTGGGCAAGACCATTCTTTATAAGCTCGCGGCAGTCCTCTATCTGATGCTTTTTAACGGCGACAGGATCATTTGCTTCCGCTGCTTTTTTAGCCTGTTCAGCCTTTTTGTCATTCAGGGCTTTTGTTACTTTTTCAGCCTCTTCTCTGGCAATTTTATCCGTTTCGTTTCTCTTTGCTCTTTCTTCTTTCGTTTCCTTTCCGACATTCTCGGGATGTCCTTCCTTTACAGCATTAACAATTCTGGGATTCCTCTTTCCCTGAGCTGTTTTGGCATAGAGGCTGACAACAGAAGGAACGCCCGGAATATTACGTGACATAAAGCCTAAGATTTCCTGAAGCTGACAGTCCGGTTCAAGCCCGGAATCAGCACCTGCAATAAAGCTTTCGTCCAATCTTCTCGGCTTCTTTAAAAACGCAGCAAGATCCTGCTCCTCTACTTTATAGGCAGCGCCGAAGTCCTTTTCTATTTTTTCAAAATCTTCCCCTTCAATGAACTCTTCAGCCTTCTTAAGATTCGTTCCGATTTCATTGATCATCTTTATCTTTGCTTCATCATCGGTATTCAGATCCATTCCGGCGAGCTTAGGCTCTATCTCATATCTTATGAGCATTAAATAAACAACCTTTTTAAGCGTGGAATTTTTCGGATCCGAAATACCCGACATGTAAGGTTTAGTGATTGACGCAAGTGAATCTGAAAACAGTTTGGTTTTTTCATAGGCACCTTCGCCCAATACAGAATCAAAGCCCTTCTTAAAGAACTCTGTTCTGTCTACGCCATGGACATTGTAATAAGATGGTTTGCTTGCTTCCTCACTATGCATAGCAACATTACGTTCGTCTGACATTTCGTTCATCAATGAGACTACAGCCTGAAGCTCGGTATCCTGAAGATCGATTACATCTTCTGTTTCATGGGCAACTCCTGCATCAAATAATCTGATCTTCGATTCTCTGATCTTCTTATAGAAATTCGCATACATCTGCCCATGCCAAAAGAGGTTTTTCTCCAGTTCTTTTTTAGGCAGCTCAACAATTCCTACTCCGCTGAAAGGATGTTTTTTCATGTCTTCAGCAAAACGACGTGAGATTTCCTCCTTCTCTTTATCATTCATAGGCCTGAGTTCATTAATTGACTTTCCTTCCGTAGCCAGTGCATAGATAAAGATTTTTTTCCCGATATCCCATTTCCGCAGCAAGTCCGGAAATCCTGCCTTTTCACAGGCGAGACCGATCTCGTCTTCTAATTTTCCGGGAATATAACTGTGAGGTTTTATTTTTTTATGCATAAACGTAGGTTTATGCTCGTTTTCAAGCTCCTTTCTTTTTTCTTTGTCATCATAATAATCTCCATACTGATATCCTCTTACTGCTATTTTCTGTTTATTCTTTTCCCATCCCGGCTTGTAATTCTTCAATTTACCGTTGAAACTACCCAAAAAATCAAGTACATAATCGGGTTCGGTTTTCAGCGTACGAATACCCTTTTCAATTGAAGGAGCAAGGTTCTTGCACCAGATTTCCAACTCCGTGGCACTCCGTATCTCACGGACATCATCATTAATCTCAACGCCCTCGGACATAAGATCAAAAGCCACAGCATTTGCAACATATTTCTTCTGGTCAAGTGAAATATCATTTCTTCGGATAAATGATATCATGTTTTTAATACTGTTATCTATAAGACTATAATCTTCAATTCTCTTCGCCCAACGGTCAAAATATGCTGCAGCAACCTCAAGTCCGTCTGCATCTTCCTTTTTTGTTATATGTTTAGTCAAATACAGATCTACGGTTGCCAGATAATTCCGGATGCCGTCTGATTCAATATACTTAAAGTCCGGTTCCGGGAAATCAGTAACCTCAGCCAGTGCAGGCACCTCTTCACGAAGTACATCCTCCATCTTCGAAAGAACAGTCATTATTGTCCGTTCTTTATCCCTTACACCAAAAATGGGCTGCATAAACAGGTTGTCCGATTTTTGTTCAGCCTCAAGGACGCACTTATAGACATCGGATGCAAAACCATATCTTTCATTTCTAAACGGACCACCGGCTACTTTTATATCCACTTTTGCCCCACGCATGCCGTTTTTCTTGTCAAGAGGAACTCTTTCGTCTACTTCTTCAAAAGTGTCCGTAAAAATTTTCTTGGCAAAACCGATATCATTATATTTTTCCATAAGGCCGCGAAGACCGGTCATCCAATTATCACAGTCATTTTTGTAGTTTTTTTTCAGTTCATCAAGACGTTCCTTTTGTTCTTTTTCCGTATAATTGGAACTATTGCTGGCTTCCTGCGCGTCCTGGTTCATTTTAGTCGCAAGCGCTTGAGTTTCCTTACGAAATTTCTTGATTTCGGGAATATCGGAAAACTGTGATGCCGCTTTAAATGCATAAAACATCAATGTAGAAAAATCCTGAAATCCCGTATTTTCTTCGGCAACCTCAAGGGAGTTCATGTACATACGGATATCCTCAGGTACAAGCTGTTCCTCTGCCTCAACCTTTTCTACTATTATTTTTGCACTGTTATCAACTTCCTTACCTGTTGCAACAAGGCTTTGCTCTGTGGTGTTTAATACCACCTCTTCAGGAGCTTCATTTATGATTTCTTCCTCGGGTTCATCACCAAGTACAATGTCGGAAATCAGGCGTGATCTTTTTTCCTTTTCAAGCAGCTTTTCGCTTTCGGCAATATGCTCCGCACGCTCCTTTTCCTTTTCGGTTCTTATTTTTACTAAATTCTCGTATTCCCTCTGGTTTATTTCATTATCCTTTTCGAAATCTGCTTTCTTGCGGGGAAACTTACTACGATCCACTTTCTCTCTATCCAGATACTCTTTATAATGCTTATTGCCGTTTACATTGCCTTTAAGTTCATGGTAATTGTGGAATATATTTCCCTTTTGGACATTCTTATAGAGTGCATTACTTACCTTTTCGGAATACTCACCTATCTTCTCCAGAATGCTGTCAAGTTTTGTATTATCACCGCTTAATTCCGCAATATAAGTGGATATCTCTTTTCCGTCTTTATCCCGCGAATTAACAGCAGTCAACAAATTCATAACCCGCAGATTGTCTTTTTCGGCAAAATCCGCAGCCGTTGAAAGTCTGTCAATAAAGGTCTTTGGAAGCTTATCTTTATAAGGCTCAAGTTCGGAAAGAAGCTCAGCGGCTTCTTTGCCATAACCCTTGATTTCATCAACAAAAGCCTGGTTTTTTTCCGCAGTATTCTTTAAGTATTCTTCACAGTATTCTTCCCTGGAGCCGTGAGTATAAAAACTGACTTGAGATTTGATTGCATAATTGGTTTCCAGATTTTCAAGAACGTCACCTTCACTTTTCAGAGCCACATTAAGACCCACTGCTTTCTGCAGCATTTCATTTCTGTCTTCCCAGCTGTAATTTCCCAGCTTAGCATCGTTTTCAAGCCAGTTTTCTGCCCTGTTATTGAACTCCTTTTTGTCCCAGTTCAGATATTCTCCAACCGCATCAATAAACGGTATTTCCTTCGGTGCCAGTTCTTTCTTTACTATCGTTGCCGCAACATCAAAATGAATGGGACCATAATCACCGATAGGTTCACAATTCATATCTTTGACTTTCTGGTCGTACATAGCCTTATAACCAAGCTCTGTCATCCTCTCAAGACGCAGTTTATAGACCTCCTCCAGAAGCTCCTTTTTCTGCTGCTTCGGAAGAGATTTAATGATCAGACCCACCAGGTCCTTTCTGACCAGAAGATTTCCCTCGACAATATCCTTCTGCACGCTCACTAAAGCCTTGGCAAACTCACCTGCATCATCCTTAAATTGCATTAAATGTTCATAGACCTTTGCTTCAAACTCGTCTAATTTTACTCCGTTATCCTTAGGCATGACAGCCACCTCCGTTTTCTATAGCATCACTTTTTGATCAGGGATTTCAAGCTTATGAGCACATTTTACAATACCCAGCGCACCAAATGTGCACCATAAAAATATTTTTTTAACAACTTTTTAAATATAAGCAGTTTTTTGGTGCATTTTTGGTGCACAGAGAGTGCTATCATTACGTCAGGATAATTAAAATTCGCACAGGAGGTAGAAAAATGCCGAGCGGAGCAAAAAAAGACAAAGAAAAAACAAACATACTGACAACTTATCTTGACGGAAAATATGCACCCTATAACGGCCCTTATGTGGCTGAGAGGGTAATGTTTGATCTCACGCAAGCAATGGAAGTCATTGATCCCGACCTTCAGGATGAAATGTTTGATTTTTATAATAGCACATATGTAGGAAAAGCCAGGCCACAGCCTGATAAACCGCCTGTGAAAGGCCTTTATACTGCCAAAAATATGTCTATTATGGACAACGTTTGCGAAGATCTTGATGCCGAATATGAAATGCTCAAGTATTCCCGTAAAGTTGATAAAAAAATGGGAGAATTTATTGACAACCTGGAAGGAACCGGACTTGAATTCAAAGAATATTTCAAAGCACTCAAGTCAAATTCGGATCTTGAAAGCGGTGACATTACCAGGGCTATAAATGATTCTTCCGTCGTTTACGGAATGAGATTCCTTATAACCTACGGTCCGAAAATCAAGACAAAGAAAATATTAAAGACCGATGCAGAAATAAACGAAGAAGCAATCGAGAAAAACATTCCGGTTAATAAAGTCAAAAAGGAAAGAACCGAATTTGATTTTGATAAGATGAAGGAAGGACTCGGACAGGTATTTCTTCCTTACATGGAAATGATCGGTGACTATAATACCCTTGTGTCTCTTGAGTATGAAAAGCAGAAACTTGAGGATGAACACGCCGGCGCGGAGGCAGAAGCAGATTTCAAGGAACGCTACAAGGCTCATCTTGAAAAATTCGTAAAGGATTTCAAGACTCTCAGACAGGTTGAAATTGACAATCCACACGTTTACGGTGATACATTTCTTAACAATTCTCTCGATCACCTGGTAGGAGTATCTCCGAATGAAAACAGGAGTATTGAAAAAGAGATAGCCTTTATGGAAGGTCAGGCAAAGGCTATTGAGAACGGGTGGCCTCTTGAAGCCATCAATATCTTAGGCCTCATAAATTCCAATGTTACGTATCTTGAAAAAACAAAGGGCATGCTTGATTATACCATCAAGAAAGAAACAGATACATATACAGAAAGGAACCAAAGGCTTGCAGAGGTACGGAAGGAGCTTGAACCTTATTCTGTTGATGTCCATTTGACCATAGAAGAGATGGATGAGCTCAGAAAGCCCTACAAAAAGGAATTGGAGGCATATGAAACCTTTGCCTCCAAGCTTAAAGAAATGGAAAAGGATGGCAAGTCCTATGACGAGCAGCTACAGTTCAAGAATGACAATATCGGCATTCTGATGGACTATGCAACAGTAGATGCCAAGCTCCGCGAAGAAACCGGCATCGACGGACTCAACCGTTATTATGAGCTGAAAAAAGAAGAAAAAACTCTTACAAAGCAAATCAGCGACAGTCTGAACAGAATACAGACTTGTCAGCAAAGACTTCCTCTTATTGAACAGGGAGTTGAGGAAGCAAGACAGTTAAAAGAAGAAAGCTTTAACAAAAAGATCAACAATATAAATGATTCCAGGGATATTTTGTATAAGCTGGAAAATTATAACGCAAAATATCAGAATGTATATGGTGACGCCGGACCTTTAGGCGAGGCGTACTTTGACTCTTTCCCTAAAATGATTGCAGGCATAAAGGAAAGGTTTGAAAAAGGCAGGGTAAGCGAACTCGGTGCAGAGGCAGCCAGCTTCCATATGAATAAAATCTATGGTTCAACTCCCGCACTTGACAAAAAATGGGAAAAAGGTAAGTTCAAAAAGGAACAGAGCGAAAAGCTCATCCCCTATGATGCTAAGGGGCTTCCTTTCAATGAGATGGAGATTACAGCCCTCGGTGTCGGCGGATCGCTCGAAGCAAGTGATCCGGGTGTCGCAAAAGCTTTCAGCGAAAGCCGTTTCAGCAATGAACAGAATGGCGTAAGCCTGAAAGAAGGTCTCATGAACTCGATGAATTTCTGGACGCTCGACGCAAATGACACAACAGAAGGGCCCAGAGACGATTTCGGAAAATATGCAGACATAGTGGAAGCCGGCAGACAATACGCCAAAAAGGCAATGGAAAAGTATGTCGAGGGGGACAAACGTCCTCTTGCCATGTGCATCTATAACGGTTGCTTCTCAATACAGAAGAACCTTAAGTCTACCGCTTCTCTTGGAGACTATTCATCTTCCTATACTGTACTGCTTGACAGTTACAAGGACATGATGAAGAGGGATCCCGATCTTCTTAATGAGGTAAAGCTGTATAATGCAAAGCTTCCCGAAAATGAGAGGCTGGATTTTGAACGTCTTGACAGGATGCAGGATTTTTCAAGAACGGTGCTTCAGGGACGGAATGCCAGGGAAGAGCTGGAAAAAGGCAATGATCTGACCCCTCTTAAAAAGCTTCTCCTTACCAAGAAGGCCATCAAGGGTGAAGTTTTCAACGCTCTGGTATATACCGACATGCTGCTTGTGGAAAGTGATGCGTCAATATATCTTTCCACGCCTGAAGGGAAGAAAAAGCTGGATAATTTTGTCAATAATATGATTGACAAATATGATGTGAAGCCCGGAGAAATGACCGGTACGGATCATAAAGATTCCGCTATCTTCAGGGCAGAGATAAACCGTTTTAACAATGAGATCAAAAACGAAAAGCTTCTTAAGAGACTTGACGAAGATCCAAACCTTACTCCCGAACAGATGAAAGATATAGCGGTACAGTTCGTAAAGAACAATCACTATATCGAAAACTGGAACCGCGACATTGAAAAAGGCCGTATAGATGCCTTCAATAATTATGAGCCCAGACATATGAAGCATGACTTTATCATGCAGAAGCGTGTCAAATTCGACGAGGCGGTCAAGCAGTATGTAGACCAGATGAATATCGGAGAACTTGACGGAAAAGCACTTGCTGAAAAACTTAAGGATCTCAGCGAAAACGGCAAGATGTATAAAAGAAGCAGTCAGATTGAAGCAAGCGTCGGTCGTGAGATTGAAAAGCGGCCCGAGACCCAAAAAGCCTTTAACGAAAGGACTACCAACCTTGACAATGCATATGATAATCTCAAACGCCGTAACATGATTACCGGCAAGAAGGATTACGATGACTGCCTTACCAGATTTGAAGCTTTGATAAAGGATATCAAGAGAGCCGACCAACAGTACGCCGAAACCGGAATATATCCCAAAGAGGAATTCCTTGACAGGGAGCAGCAGCTTATGGATGATATGCAGAAATATATCAACAGAAAGCAGAAGGAATTTGATGCTGCTAGTAAGCTTGCAGAGGAAACCGTAAAAACAAAAATGCATATCCTTACCGCAGAGGAAAGAAAAACAGCCACAAAGGAAGCCAAGGAAGCCAATGACGCAGAGTATGACAGGCTTTTTAAAAAGTACTACGATAAGGAAATAAGCAAGGCAGCCGATAAGAGACACGGTGCAATGGTTTTCGCCCATGCAGAGCTCAGCAGGCGCAGAATGCTTGATTACTGCAGGCCCGAGGCTAGCGCACAGGCATTGCAGCTGGCAAATGAATATACCACAACCCAGCCCGATTTCACTGTTGATGCTCCTGCCAAAAAAGTAAATGTACAGGTAGGCCCCGCAGTTAATCCTGTAAAGAAGTCAAAGAAGCCCGAAAAGGTTCTGGATGTTCTGGAAGAACTTATTAAACATGAAAGCAAGCTGAGAAACAAGTGTGTGGAAAAGGACAAAGAGAATGTGGATATAGAAGACAAAAAATATTCCAAGACCATACTCGATTCGGCCTACCGTTCACTTTATCTTGAAGTTTTAAAGGATGATTATCTGAAGAAACCCCATGTTCCCGAAGAGGTTGAAAAGAAAAATCTTGAAACCCTCAGGAAAAACATAATCGAGGGCTTTAAAAATCCCGACAACCTGAAGGCTTTCAATACCATGCGTAAAAGTGCCTTCGGCGAAGATTTCGGCGCAAGGATCCTGAACTCGAAGGAAGAACTCAGCCATGAAAATATCCTTAAGCTGAGAGATCAGGCGCTTGACTCGGAGTATATAAAGGCATATAATGATTATAAGGAAGCAAGGAAAATAAATGTTGACAAGACTAAAGCCAAAAATGCCTGCGAACAGATTGCCTTTATCGGCAAGGCACTCGGCAGCAATGTGCTTGACGAAAAGACCAAGAAACTTGACCTTAGCAATAATCCTATTAAGCTTAAGACCGATATCAGCATAAAGCCTAAGACCAAGTAAGATTTATCTGATAAGGCAAACGGAGGAACTAAATGAAAAAATATCTGTTGATTGTTGTTATTGCAATACTTATATTTACTGCCTGTGGAAAGAAGGATGATACTTCGGTTATCTCCTCTTCTCACTCTTCTTCTGCAGATTCTTCTTCTGCAGAAGAACCACAAACCTTAAGTAATCCTTACTTTTCACAGGATTTCATTTATGTGCCTGCAGAACTTACGTTTCCCGATTCTGAAATAAAAAACGAGTTCAATGACAAAGGTTGGCTGGTAAGATCGACAGGAAAAGGTGTCGATTACGAGTGGGTAACCGAATTGTCCTATGAAGAGGACGGCAACATAATATATGTAAGCCGAAAGACTACCATATCCGAAACAGACATGGAACCCGAAACCGAAGAAGAAAGCTGTATAATATTTAATGATGACGGAAAGACAGACAAATATGAAACCAAAGGTTTTGGAACTCTGGATATATCAGAAAGGGATGAAAGAGGCCGGGCAACTACATTACTGCATGTTGATAATAATCCGGAATTTTCAGATTATACTTCGTATGTAATTAATTATTCGGAAAAAAACATCTATGTAAAATTAAAAGACCCGGGAAACAATACCATAAGTACAACCTTTTATATGAACTGTCATACACCGCTTTTTGCCGATCAATTGGTGAGCCTGCCCCTGCGTTTCTATCCTGAAGAGGTAAAAACCGATGGCAACGGTCTGGTTTCAGAAATCAATAATGCAGGATTAAAGTATTCATATGATGAAAACCAGAGGATTACAGAGGTATATGAGAAAGATAATATAATAAGCACTTTGACTTATAATGATGACGGAAAACTTGCGTCCGTAAATAATTCCGATACTGATTCCGAGTTCAAATCAGACAATTCAAAATATGAATTCAGATATGACGAAAACGGGAATATCTCTGCAATAAGCATTTACCCCGAAACCGGAAGCCCTGAAGCAATAAAGATCAAGTATGAAAAGGTTCCGGTATCAATTGCGGGATTATGTTCTTATGATATTGAAGGATCATCATGTGTGCTGAGTATGATTGATTACGATAATATATGGGATGTTCCGTATAATTGCTTTTGTTATATCAGACCCACGAGATGAGAAAATATTTTGGGAAACATTCCCGCTCTGCCTGTGACAGAGCGGGATTTCTTTTTACAAAATCGAAAAAAAAGTGAGACATTTTCGACATTTTTACGACTTATAAGTGAAAAGGGATGAAGACCTTTTCAGAAAGGAGTAAATCAATGGATAACGGTGAAAGTAGCTACCGCCGTTTCCTTGACGGTGATGATGAAGGTTTTGACGATATAGTTAGAACTTATAAGGACGGTTTGATACTTTACCTAAACGGATATGTAAACAACATTTATACAGCCGAAGAAGTTGCGGAAGATACTTTCTTCCGATTGCTTACAAAAAAGCCGAAATTTTCTGGAAAAAGTTCCTTCAGATCATGGCTATATTCCATAGGAAGAAATATAGCGGTTGATTACGTAAGAAAAAAATCGAGGTTGCAGGATGTTCCATTGGAGAACATCGATGAATATATAAGCGATGAAACTGATCTTGAACGTGCATATATCCGTGAAGAACAGAAAATAGCTGTACACAGAGCACTGGCAATGATTCCGGTTGATTATCGACAGATATTATGGTTGTCTTACTTTGAAGGATTCACAAATAAAGAAATATCGGTTGTCATGATGAAAAATGAACGTCAGATAAGAAATCTACTTTATCGTGCAAAGCAGTCTTTGAAATCTGAGCTTGAAAAGGAGGGCTTTGTTTATGAAGAGTTCTGAAGAAATGTTGAAAGACCTGTATGAACGCAGGGACAATTATTTAGTAGCACAAAAGAAAAAAAGGAAAACAATGATTAAGATTGCCGGAGCAGGAACTGCTTTGACAGTGGCATGTATGGCTGGAATCTTTATCTGGCATAATAATCAGCCTACGGTTACTCAAACCAAACCGGCTACAGAAAGTACAGAAATAATATCTGTAGCGGAAAATAAAATTAAAGAGGATAATCCGGTAAAAAATAATGAAACAGAAAAAATGCCGGATAACAAACAATCGGATGATACTGCTTGGGTAAAAGGAAATATTGTTATCCTTGGAGAAAGTGGCGTAGATGGTTTCTTTGACATTAAGGAAAATGTCTGTGGAGACGATAGTATTTATAAATTGCTACAAAATCCGAAAGATGATAATGAGAAGTATTATGTTTCCATATCTCTGGAACTGAATGATTATGACCTGTTTGTATATGAAGGTAAAACATATAATGAGTATTTCAATGATCCTGCACTGAAAACTTACTGGGATGAATATGAAGATTGGTATTATACTGAATACAAGGAATTGGATCAGCAAAAACTAAATGAACTTTCTGAATATGAAATGGCTGTCTGGGAAAAAAATAATACTCCTGATAAACTTTTCCCTGAGGTATGGAAGGGCAGACATTCTGCTGAAGAAATCGAGGAATATAATAAGGCATTAGAATCAGAGCGCAAGGCTTTCAGCGAGTATTGTCACTGGCTTTATTCTGATGCATATAGGCAGGCATTAGAAAAGAAAGCCCGGGAGATTTTTACAGAACTGGTAAAGTACGGAATTGAAAACCATTTTCTGGAGACGCTGCAGGTCGTTACGGCAAAAGGAAATCTGACTGTAAAACAAATGCTGGATTTCCCGATAGAAAATATCAAAGATTGCAAAGTCAGGATACGAGCTATTTCGGAATAAGCAAAACAAAAATAGGCCTTCGTGTGGTTTATGCAGAAGGCCTATTTTATACCCAACTGTTCATCTTCACCGGTACTCCCATCTCACAGCCGAACAATCCATCTTCTTCAAAGCACATGAAATAGCCATGGAGCAGTCTGAGCTTTGTTTTTACTGCCGGAATACCAAAACCATGGTTTTCCATATCGGATTTTGTCGTATGCTCATTTTGCACATTTTTTAACGCGTCCGCCACATTGCCCGAAACACTGTTCAGTACCCTGATCTTCAGATAATTCTTTTCTGTAAACATCATGACGCGAACTGTTTTTTCGGAGGTTTTTCCGGCTGCTTCAAAAGCATTTTTTAAAAGATTTATCTGAATCTGGCAAATATCCTTTTCCATTGACTGATCGATATCACAACGTTCGATCATAAAATCTGCGTTATAACCATTCTCCGAATACTTTCGGATAAAGTAATTGAAAACGGAATCAATCATTTTGTTGCCGCTGTTTACAGTTTTATAAGTTGCAAGTGAACGTTCCCAGTCTCCCGAAAACTCATCCAGCAGTTTGCGGGCACTTTCATAATCACCGTTTGCAAGCATTTCTTTTATCGGAACATATTCATTCCTTATCTCATGCCGAAGTGCTCTTAGCTTTTCATTTGAATTCTCATGTTCAAGTGCATTTGATAATTCATCATTCATCTTTTCGATGAAAGCATTAAACATGTTGTTGTCTTCCCGTTCTCTTATAATCTTCAATATATAAGAAAACACTGCAATGTCAAATATCAGCATGGAAAGTAAAAGCAGGAATTTTGAAGTGATGTTGGTGCATATAAAACTTCCTAAAAAAAGCATTGCACCCCAAAACCAGTCTTCTTTGCTGCAGAACCTCTCTGTTTTCCTGAAAAGAAGACATACAATCAATCCAATAAGTAGAAAAGCAATTCTTTCCGATAATGATGTCGGCATACAGGCAAAGCACAGATATTTTACCATATCTATGAGAATTACTTTAGTAAGCCTTTCAAAATGTGTGCCGGCGAAAAAGTAATCTGCCAAAAAGAATCTACCCGTCAGCAATATAAAAGCACTGTAATTATCGAGTGTTTTGATGGTGGTTATAATTTCCGTGAATACTGTGTCGACACACACAAGAAAAGTAAAAAGGATAATCTTCATTAAATACTTTTTTTCTTTGGTTTTTAATAAAACAAAGAATAGAAGCATTCTTATAAGGGCTTCGGTAAAATGAGGTAAAAGTCTTAGTATTTCTGCTACCATGTTCCAAATCTCCTGCAAAAATCGGCAAAGCTTATTTTTACATTCTCTGTTCTGTGCTTACTCATCGGAATCTTTTCGAGAGTCTTTTCAAGTGTGATTTCTGTCCTTCCTATTTCAGAAATATACCTGTAGTTTACAAGATAGGATTTATGTACTCTGATAAATCCCTTATCGGAAATGGTATCCTCAAGTTTTCCTAAAGTTCCTTTGATTTTCTTTATGGTTTCATTGCCTTCCATAAAGTGTACACATATATTATGCCCAAGGGCATCAAAATAAATAAGATCCCTGAGAGGCACATGGAAAAGAGCTCCTTCTTTACTGATCATTCCAATGCTTTCGTTTTTTCTTTCAAGTGAAACCAGCAGGCTCTTAAAAGCCCGGGGAAGATCAACATCCAGCTTTGATTTTCTTACAAAAGCCAGTGGCTTTACATCTCCGGTATAAAAAACCATATTGTCATGAGAACTTACAAAGATTACTTCTTGTTTTGGAAAACGTTGTCTGAAAAGCTTTACCGCCTGATAACCATCAATCCCCGGCATTTCAATATCCATAAATACTGCATCATATTGAAGATATGTGTTCTCTACTATCATATCCTGAGCGCTCACGAAAACATCCACAACATATTCGTCTATGCCGGCCTCCAAGGCAAGCTTTTCGAATCTTGCTTTCAAGTTTCCCAAAATCTCCGGATTATCATCGCAAAAGCAAACTTTAAGATTCATCGAGCTTCCTCCCATAGGTAAACGGGTATGCCAAGTATAAAAGGTACGATGGGTGCAAACTCTAAGGTGGCATATATCGCCGTTGAATTAACGCTTTCAACAAACAGTATAGGTATCATCAGCCCATAAAAATAAAAGAGATATTTTAATAAAATAAGAATCAGACCAAAAAGGAAAAACACAAATGAAATTTTTGTACGTCCGTAAGGTTTTTCGCTTCGCAAATCTGTAAAAATGTTACGCATCATCAAAAAAAGCGGGGTGATAAGGATTGCAGCAATAACCTTAAGAAAGTAATCATATAAACGATTTGTTCTGCCACAAATTAGTTTTGCAATAAAAAGGGTTATATACATTATGACACTGCAGACTGCAATCGCTTTTACTGCATTGTTCAGCTCGTCAAGGCAGTAAGCTCCGCGTCCGCTGGTTCTTTTTTCATCTGCTTCAAGAAATTTTTCAACAATAAACATGATTGGAAGCAACACTAACGATCCTATAAGAAAGCAGCTGAAGAAAACCGGCATAACATTTGACAAAATATCATACCTCAGATCGATTGTGGCATAGATCATCCAGAATATGTACAAAGAAATGCCTATGGTTTTAACCGTTTTGGATTTCATGAAGCCTCCTTTTGCGGTGAGCCAAGGCATTGTAATTCTCCTTATGAAACCATGGGCCACCTGTAAGATAGCCTACATCATTTATTGCCAAAAGTCAATTATCAATTCCTAACTGGACAAAAATCGGCGCAAGTGGATGTTTCCTTGTAGTGAAATAGATGTACATTATTTCCATAACTATCGTAAAAACATGAGTTATGGAAGAAATGTTATAAGAGTTCTTTAACCGCTAAGGGTTTCAGATAGTTTTTCTTTAAGTCCCTTGAATTTCCAAAGAAGGCTTTTTCAGAACTGGAATATAAGTTATTTTGAATTTTTAATTGAGTCAGTTTCATAGTACATAGAAGGTCGGCAACTTGAAACAGACGATAATCTTTAGGCATTACTTTCTTGAAAATAGGATTGGAAAGCAGGGAATTAAAAACAGAGGATAATATTTTGCTAACTTCCACTTGACCATTGTCGTAATATATCTTTACATCGTCATATATTGAATGTCAATCTGTCTGATGAAAGCAATCATTTTGTTGAAGATTCTTCGTCTTTCCTGTATGGACATATTTACATATATCTCTTCTCTGCGGATTATGGGACCGGTATGTATACATAGATCATTTAATCCAAGAAATGATGATTCGGAATTAAGCTTAGTTAGCGCTTCCCGAATATCATTACTTTGATCATGAAAGACCATGGTGATAATGTAATAAGGGGAATGAGGACAATATTCTCCAAAATCCCCGCTTTCATCTATGAATACACTTAATTCTTTCACGAACAAATAACCTCGAAGATTCAAAATAAAAGGCGGGGAACTTCCCCGCCAAAGATGAACCTGGGTTTTGCAACCAGCCCAAATCGGTTAAACCGATTACTTGTTTATATTATATAGGACACAATATGTGATGTCAAGAAAAACATTGAAAATTCCTCCTCATATGACAATTATACTACTATTTCATAAATAGTTTTATAGGAGTAGCTGGAATAAAAAAAACTATAGGAATAAGATTGTAAATTAGTATTCCTGTTTTTGTCACAACAAAAGCGCTACTTGTCGGTGTAAAGATTGCATAAAGAAAAAATACATATTCCGCTATTATCAAAATAAATCCAATTGAATAAAATATTGATGATATGGTCTTTAGACCATAAGTTTTTTTCTTTGCTATACTGCATATTTCATTCCATAGCATTATGTACATAGGCAATAAATAAATTGTTATGACAGCTGGAAACAAATAATTAACAAACAAGATAAAAACACTTTTGTCATAAGGAATTCTAATAATTACTATTCCCAGATTCAAAACAAAACTTATCACAATAGCGGTGATAACATTTCTTCTGAGCCTTTTTCTTTCTTCACAATTCTTATCTTTAAAGAATAACCATATGAAAACAGCATATGCAATAATGGCAATACCAATACCATAGGTCATTGTAATATAAAACCAAGGTATGTGTATACTGAAAAAGCCATATTTTAAATCAACCGCAAAACACAGTATCCATAATATGTATATTGCGGTACAAATATATTTTAAGGGTTTTAATGCATCCGATCTGATATAATATGTTAATTTTTCTTTTAAAGACATATTTTTGCTCCATTATACTTTTTGCAATTTCCATTTTTGATCAGCGGAACCTTCGTAAGGATATACTTGAACATCTGCTCCGTTTGATGTAGATCCACCTTGAATATCCATGCATAGGCCATCATATCCATTAATAAATTTATATGTCCCATTTCCTGTTGAAACAATAACCCCTCTTTCTTCAGGTCTGGTTTTTGAATTCCATAATTTTACCTTGGCATGTGCTCCACTTGATGGGGATGCAACATCTAAATAATAGCCACCATTGCTAAGATCGCTATTCACAATATAATAACATGTCCATGCCTCATTCCATTCAATATACCATTTCTGATTGTTTTGGCTTGTACTGTTATATTGTTTAATCTGGACACTTTTTCCTGGCACACCTCCTTCAACGCCCAATCTTAATCCACTTTTACTGTTTGTAATATAATATTTTCCATCGGGAATTACTTTTGTTCCACATAAACTGATCATCCATTTTTGATCTTCAGATCCAGTGTACCTATATATTTGTACATCTGCTCCATTATTGGTAGAACCGCCTGATATATCCATACACATATAATTATAGCAATTGATAAAACAATACTTATTTCCATCTTTACCTGATTTATAAATATACCATTTTTCTTCAAGATTACTATTGGTATGCCAAAGTTTTACTTTTGCATGCAGTCCGCTACTGGGAGATGCAACGTCAAGATAATAATTGTTGTTAGAAGCGGCAGATTTTATTGTGTAATACCTTCCTTCAGAGTTATATGTAAATATCCATTTTTGATCTGCATAATTTCCAACATTATACTGCTGTATCTGAGTGCTATCAGCAATGTTTCCATTAACATCAAGTCTCAAATTGCTTTTACAATTAGTTATATAATAAGTACCATCTTTAATCGGATGATAGTCCCTTTGTAATTCTACCTTTGTTGTTTTTTCGCTTCTTTCAGTAATGTCATATGGAGCAGCGCCTGGTGTTATACTAGAATTGCACTCAATATCTATTCCTTGATTTTTATATCCTGCCCAAACAAGTTGAGAACATAACCACCAGTGCTGGCCAGCTTGATAATTATGTGATAAGTCTCCTCCCCACTTGGCACCTATTTCGTGATAACAGAATAAAACAGCCTTTCTTTTTTGCTCTTCGGAGGCAACAAATACTTTATAAAGTACCGAATCTCGTTCGTCAGCTCTTACATCATCTAACAATCCGTGACAAACACCACCTGGCTTTACTGCTTCAATTAGTTTTACATAGTAACAACCATGCTTAGGACTTTTAAATATCCCTTCGACAATGGCTGCATGTCCTGTTAATCCCCAAGAGCCTTCTTTGTCAAGAATTATATCACCTTTTTTGGCAACCTGCAATATACTATACTTACTGTATACAGGTTTCTGACTGGGGTCATTCCCTATATCATAGTAATATTTGTCGGAACCACTAGAAGATTTTATGCTCTCGATTTCCTTTTCATTTTGAACTTCAAATTTTTCTCTTTTTTCAGTATCAACAACGCTTTTTTCTATCTCGCTGTTTATCTCGAAACATTTGTTGACATTTCCGGTTTTATAATATTCAGCAAAATCCTCTAGACAGATGTACACTGTTTTGTTCTTTTTTGTCAATGAATCGGTAAAATTATCATATGCTTGAATAATTTCTTTATCATAAGGCAAATACTCCTCGTAAGTTTCATCTTTATTATCTAAGTTATTAAGATAATTTTTATTGCCTAGTTCAACTTTTGATATTTGCTTATTCTTATTATCGTCTTGCATAAAGGAATATTCTTCTTTTGCGCTTTTTTCTTCAGCGTATGCAATCTCAAATCCTTGCATACTAACTACCATTGTTAGAATCAATAAACATGAGACGAGTGTTTTTATGATTCTAACTTTTCTTGTGTTTTGCATTATACTACCTCTTTTTTACAAAATATTTACAGTGGCTTTTAAAGCTGTCAAGAGATGATTATACACCTAAAAAAATATATGTCAAGCAAAATTTTGACCAAATGCCATATTTTATGCTCAAAAATTGACTATGTACCGAAAAATGATACGGAATTTTAATATTAATGATGCATTGTAAGAGATTCTTCATTTTGCAAGAACTAATGGTAGAGTGATGCATTCTGTGAAATCTTACACCAAATTAATGAAAATCATCATCCGTAACGATAAAAGGGCAGATGAGGCTGATAAATAAAATACTGATTTTACAAAATAATAATAATTTTTATGAATTTTGTTGATTGTGGAAGTTATAATGATTCTTTTTTATCTGTATTTGTTCAAAATCACCAGTTTTATCTTCATTTTACAACCAAAAAAGGCATTTGCGAGGGTAATTAAGTCTTGCTTTCATTAAAAATTGCAAAAAAAGTTTTTTGAATGGTGCACTTTTGGTGCGCTTTCGGGTTTATAGTATGACGCGTAAAGTAAATCAAATGAAAAACGAAAGGAAAAAGAAAAGATGGAAAACAAGACAAAAAAAAGAACTGCTTTATTAAGCAAAACAATTATGGCTGTGCTGGCGGCAATAATTGCGGTACTGTGTTTAGCTTTTATTGGCTGTGGCTCAGAAGAAAAGAAATCAAATTCTTCAAACAAAGACTCGGATACAATAAATGAGAATAAAACTTCAGATAAAGCCGGAGTCAATAATACAGATGATATATCATCATACTCTGTTTCTGGAAATATAATCTATTACGAGAAAAGTGACAAGCTGTACTTTTACGATATTGATTCAAAAGAAAATGCAGAGATGGGCGGCAAAGGTAAAATATTCTCCACACCTTGGGGTACAATTTTTGTGGACGAAAAGAATGTAAATCTTCTTGAAAACGAAAAAGTAGTTCGGATCATGCCAATTCCAGAAAAATGCAATTATGCAGCATATGATGGAACAACCTGTTATTTTATCGCTAAAGAGGATGATCAGTTGCATGTAAAATGCTTTGACAACGGCATGGAAAAAGCCGGATACATCATAAAGAATTTTGAAATGGCAGAGTTGTATCCGGATGAAACCAATCTTTGGGTATATGCAGGAAACAATCTTTATGAAGAAAGTGGATTCCCCGATCCCAAAGGCTTCCCTGTTCTTTTATGTACAACCAAAAATAATACTGAAACGGAGGTTGTTATAGATAAGGAAAAAGACTTGTACTGTCCTGATGAAGATTGGGGATCATGGCATATTTTACAGGGTAAGAAGGGTGTCCTGGCTGAAAACAGTTGGAATGTGAACAGTGATCAGCATTCGTCGGGAATGAATGTATATTTCCTTAAATCCGATGCTCCAACTATGATATTCCCTAGCGGAGGGTCCTATTATGACGGTTACTCTAATAATGGATATATTATATTAAACAATAAGAATTTTTACCTGATTGATGAGCAAACTCAGGAGTATAAAACACTCCTGGCAGACAGTATTCCTTCTTTTGTGACTGATACTATGTATTATAACGGCAAAATTGTCATCACGCGTGGAATAGGAGATGTCTCCTTCCGCATTCACTACGAAGATCACACTGAAGAAATAAAACTTTGATGATTGTCTAAAAACAAAAAAGAAAAAAGCTATTAAGCCGCTCATATGAGCGGCTTAAAGCACATTATGATAATTCAATCCATTTTGATATCTACAAAAATTACATCATGTTCATGAACCAAAATCGCCTCAAGCGTTTTGCGATGATATTCTAAGTCGGCCTCATCCCATGATGCTTCTTTTTCAGCATAAAAGGTCAAATGTCCCCAATAATCATGTATCTTTTTGAAATAATAGTATTGAAAAAATAACTGTTGACGGGAGCGACAAAAAGTGCTACTATAGGTAATAGAAAAGCACCCACTCCAAAGTGGATGCCTTGAGATTAAGATTTATTTCCCATTATGGGAAACAGTCCCGTTCTGTTGGCAGACAGAGCGGGATTTCTTTTTATGTACAAAGAACTTGATGCAGCCTATGATCGCAGAAACAATCGTAACGACTGAAGCGATAAAGCCGACAAGCTCCGCAATAAAACGAAACTGCACGAGCATCACCTCCTTTCCTTAACAATCCTAAGATCATTTGGTTAAAGAAGGCAATCCACCCTGTCATGAGTGCTTTTCCGAAAACTATAATAACATTCTTTTCAGAATGTGTCAATGAACTTGAAAAATAATATTGACAGATTTCTCATTTGGTGGTAACATAATTGCAACCAAATGAGATCAGGGCAGTGTGCTCTAATTAAAGATCCCGGTAGTTGCAGCTACCGGGATTTATCTTTTTACGGTAGATTAACCGGGGCTTTTGCTGCTAATCCTTTCTGTCAAACCACTTGCAAATATAGTAACCAACTATACTTACCATAACAGAAAGCAAAAATGAGATCAGTTTTGCAGTGTACTCACCTCCTTCCCGCCAGAAAGAGTCGCAGCAAGGGTATTATAACATATCGGGGCTGCTTAGGCCATAATTTTCACAAAAAGACATCTCAGTGACATTCTCGGTGACATTTTTGCTATCTTCATATATGTGATTTATAGATTGTTTTATATCCATTTTTTTCGAATAAAATAGGGTTTAATGAAAAAACTTAGAAATCCGGGCAAAAAAACAAGGGCTTCCAAACTCGGAAACCCTTGTAAAATAAGCCTCGAGGTGACGGGATTCGAACCCACGGCCTCTACGTCCCGAACGTAGCGCTCTACCAAACTGAGCCACACCTCGCTTTTCACTCGTCCTACTATATCACAAAACATAGAAAAAAGCAAGGGGTTATTTAAATCAAAGAGTGGCATGCGCTGCGATCTTATATATTTCTGCAATATCCTCTGATGAAAGCTTTACAAAACCTCCTGTACGTCCGTCTCCGAGGCCGAATTTATCAACAAGTGCCGGAATATCCTCTTCCTTTGCACCAAGTTCTTCGAAATTGATCGGCATGCCGATACCATGTAAGAACATCCTGAATGCTTTTATTCCTGCAACTGCAGTATTTTCAGGATTTTCAAAGTCCATCGCACAGCCAAACACTCTTGTAGCCATCTGGGCAAAGCGCATCACATTATGTTTATAAACGAAATCCATCCATGCAGGCATTATAACCGCAAGGCCTGCACCATGGGCACAGTCATAGAGTGCCGAAAGCTCATGCTCTATTCCATGGCTGTTCCAGTCCTGCTCCCTGCCGACACCGACAAGATTAGTATGTGCAACTGTTCCGGCCCACATGATATTTGCTCTCGCTTCGTAATTATCCGGATCGGCAATTACTCTCGGAGTTTCCTTGACCATCGTCATAAGCACTGCTTCGCATAGCCTGTCGGTAATCTCAACTTCTTTTGTATTGGTAAAATATCTCTCGAATACATGTGCCATTATATCGGTTGCCCCACAGGCAGTCTGGTAGGCTGGGAGTGTCTGGGTAAGCTCCGGATTCATTACCGAAAACTTGGGACGCAGCGCATCCGAGCCGGTGCCTCTCTTAAGCATACCATCTTCTTTTGTTATTACGGAATCTCCCGAGCCCTCGCTTCCGGCAGCCGCAATAGTGAGTACAGTGCCTACGGGCAAAGCCTTTGTTGCATGCTTTCCGCTGTAGAAATCCCAGAAATCACCCTCGTAGCGTACTCCGATAGCGATAGCCTTCGAGGTATCGATGACCGAGCCGCCACCTACTGCAAGTATAAAATCAAGACCTTCTTTTCTTGCGATATCAATACCCTGATATACCAGAGTATCTCTCGGATTGGGCTTTACTCCGCCAATCGCATAATACTCTATTCCGTTTTTTTCAAGCGAAGCCTTTACTCTGTCAAGAAGTCCGGACTTTACAGCAGACTGTCCTCCATATACGATAAGGACCTTACTGCCACCGTATTTCTTCACATATTCACCGCAATCGTTTTCTCTTCCTTTTCCGAAAACAAACTCTGTCGGGCTGTAAAAATTGAAATTATTCATATATCCCCCTTATTTATTGAATGATTTTTTTGTATTTTCCAGCGCTTCTATCACCCTGTCGCACCATACGTCAAATTCCTTATCTTCCTTCTGGAATTCAGGATGTGCCATAACGTTCTTTACCGTCATCATGATACCTTCTCTCGCACTGATCTTTGCCTTAAAATCAGGTACCAGGGATTTAAGCTTTGAATTGTCAAATACAACGGAATTTGACTTATCTCCGATCAGGCTGCCGACAAAATCATAATCACTCATATCTGCAAGCATCTGCGAGGAAACATAATAAGGTTTAAGTTCAACACCGAGTGCATCTGCGATCGCCTTATATATTTCATTCCAGCTGACACTTTCTTCGGAAGTGATATGGAAGGCCTCTCCTATTGCCTTCGGGTTTCCGATCAGACCTACATAACCCTTTGCAAAATCGCTGTTATGGGTAATGGTCCAGAGTGAACTTCCGTCTCCGTGGATTATGACCGGCTTGCCTTCCGCTATTCTCTTCACCACCTGATAGCTTCCGCCGTTTCCATGTACTCCGAGGGGTACGCTTCTCTCATCATAGGTATGGGAAGGACGCACAATAGTAACAGGAAATCCTTCTTCTTTGTAAAGCTTCAGGAGATATTCTTCACAGGCTTTTTTGTTTCTGGAATACTCCCAGTAAGGATTTTCAAGAGGGGTCTCCTCTGTGATGACATAGCCCGCCGGTGGCTTAAGGTAAGCCGATGCCGAGCTTATATATATGAACTGCTTTGTCTTTCCTTTAAAGAGTCTGTAATCCCTTTCCAGCTGCGCCGGAACAAAGCCGATAAATTCACCGACGCAGTCAAAGCTCATGCCTTCAAGCTTTTTCGCAGTTTCTTCCTCATTACCGATGTCACAGGTAATGGTTTTAACCCCTGCCGGAAGCTCATCGCTTCTGCTGCCGCGGTTAAGAAGATAAAGCTCATCTCCTCTTTCGGCAAGCAGTCTTGTTATTGCCATGCTGATCGTTCCGGTTCCGCCAATAAACAATATTTTCATACACCCATATCCTCCTCAGGTTTTTATATCAAAAATTATAAGCAATACCTGTTATACTTGTCAATCTCAAAAGCCTAAGATACCCCTCCATACACGCAAAAAGCAAAGATATTACAAATGGCCCCAAAAAAAGCTAAAATAAATTGATTTTTTTTGTTGACAAACAAGATGGAATATGATATATTATGTCTTGCGTTCACAAATGAACAAGATTTTGCACGAGTGGCTCAGTGGTGGAGTATCGCCTTGCCAAGGCGAGGGTCGCGGGTTCGAATCCCGTCTCGTGCTCTTTTTATTTCTCTGAAAGAACCGTTTCCGGTTCTTTTTTTATTGTTTTCCCCTTTTTCCGATGAATTTCTTCTTTATTAATAAAATAAGGTATGTTATAATCATATTATCTATTGTTTTTCACTTTTTCAGAACGGAGGATAATATGAGAATCGAAAAAAAACTTGTGACGGCGATTCTGGCTATTGCATTCTTTGTTATGCTTGCTCTTTTTGTATTTTACAAAAATGCTGATGCTGCCGAAGATGAAACAGACAATTCCGCCGACAGGTACATTTATCTTGCTGAATGCGCAGTAGATAAAGGAAACCCGGACAAAGCAATATCTTATCTTAAAAAACTCTATTCAAGAAACGGTGATGTGCCCATGGGTACCCTGCTCAATGCAAGGATACAGGTTATCAAAGGTGATTATGCAGGCGCATCCGTTCTCTACTCAAAGCTTGAAAAAAGCGGCAATGAATCAATTCTTTCCGAAAGCGACAAGCAGTTTTATACCGCTTTCAAAAACGGTCTTGCGCTTACTATGGCTGATGCCAATGCAGTTCTTGCAAAAATTGCAGTCCTTAAGGAAGACGGAAAAAATCCTGAGGATAATGGCTATTCTGCAGAGCTTATTTCCGCATGCGAAAAAATAGCAAAGGGCGAGCTCGATTATGCTGCCATGCTGCTTGAGGAAGCAAGGAAAGATATCGAAGAGAAGGAAAAATCCGACCCGGGCTTTGCAAACCTTTCCGAGGCCGCAGAGCTTATCAGTGTTATCAATCAGAACTATTCGGATTATACCAAAGACCTCAGTCATTCCAAAATCAATGTAAACAAAGCAGCCGAAAAGCTTACAGAGATCTATGGGGAAACCCCTGAAATCTTTGATATACCCGACCTCGACGAAGCTTTTGTAAAGGCTCTTGTCATGACCGATGATATGGATACCCTCATCGATTATGCAACGTCAACAGAGTCACAGGTTGCACTTGTAACCGTAGCACAGCTTCTCGTAGACGGACATATCAGTCAAAGTGATCTTCCCAAGGATTTTGTAGAAATTTCAACAAAGAAGCAAAGGGAAGTTTTAAAGCAGTGTAAGGAAGCTTACAGAAAAGTCCAGAAGAGTGTCGAGGGCGCAGAGCTCAAGCTTCTTAACGAGAAAATTGACACTGTGGAAAACATGGTAGAGAATCCGGCTCTTACCGAGCTCGATACAAGGATTGATCCTTTTATTGTGCCACTTGAGGAACAGAGCAAGCTTCTTCTCGGAGCTTCCACCTTCCATTATGCCGAAGGCAAGACAGAAAAGGCTGATTCCGAGCTTTTACAGAGTATCGAAACCTCTACATTCAGCAGCGATGATGAATATGCTTCAGTCTGTGAAAACATAATCGGTGTCGTTTATGGTGGAGATGGAAACAGCAATGTAAAGAACGTAAACTCCTACCTTTCCGATGCCTACGATATCGGTGTCATCAATAAAAACCCCAATGACAGGTCTTCCGATTCCGACGAATATCAGGAAAAACCTGCGAAAGAGAAAAAACGTGTTGGTGCCAAGGACCTCATCACCAACGAGGGTTCAAGCTGTGTAAGCAAGCAGCTCGCCATGATCAATGTAAGCAGCATTGATACCTCACGTTTCCCTGAAATCAGTTTCAATATCCAGACAGGAAAAGAACTTGATCTTGACAATCTCTCACTTAAGCTTTCAGATTGTGGTATCATCATTGATGATTTCAAGATCAAAAAGACTTCATACAATGCAGCAAGAATATATATGGTCTGCGACAAATCCGGAAGCATGGATGGCTCAACCGATACCCTCCAGGCTGCCGTAAGAAGCTTTGCTTCAACTATCACAAACAGAGAAAAGATCGGTCTCATCGGCTTTTCAAGCGGTGTGGATTTCGACTCCGGTATAGTGGATGACCCTGCAAAGCTTGAGGAATTTATCGTAAGGCTTCAGCCGGGCGGAGGTACCCACATAGCTTCTGCTGCCTTTGCTGCGATTGAAAAACTTTCCGGAAAGCAGGATGTCTTCAATGTAGTAATCCTGATGACCGACGGCAAAGACAGCTCCTTCTATGACGAAAACCTTAAAGAACTCAGGGAAAAATGCGAGGCCAACAATATCGTGCTTTATACCATCGGTCTCGGTTCCAGCACCAACCCTGAATATCTGACCAATATAGCAAATTACGGCAACGGCAAATTTGTATACTGTACTGATGTTTCGGCACTTGAAGGCTTCTACGATTTCATCCATTCCCAGATGGAGCATACCTATACGATAAGCTTTACGGCTCAGGACAGCTTTACTTCCGAGCGTGTTCTTAAGCTTACAAATGACGAAGATTCTTCAACAACCGAAAAGATGTATACCATCGATTCCACAAAGCTTGATACCGAGCCTACAACCCCTGATTCCGCATCCGTTTCCGACAGACTCTTATTGTACGGTTTCAAGGAAACAAAGATCATAAAGGGCGACTCAGACATTACCGCTACCATCATGGGTGCGAATTTCACGCCTGATACAAAATGTCTTGTGGAAATTCGCGGTGAGAATTATGCCAAGACCTTCCAGGCAAAATTCAAAGACCAGAATTACTTTACGCTCACCATTCCAAGCCTGATCCCGTACGGAAAATATACGGTTACGACAACGGTCACAAAAGCATTTTTCTCCGCAAGGACTGTTGATGACGTAAAAATCATTGATGGCACTACCCAGACCCTGGTTTACGGTGCATATACCTTTACGGCAGACAAAATCAAGAAAGGCACCGACAAAACCGTACTTTCCGGAAATGTCCAGCTTGGCAATTACCTTTACTTCATTGGTGATGTTACTTTAGACGGAAATGTTGAGACCGACAATTCCGTGGAACTCAGCTCTCAATCCGGCTGTTATGCTAAATTTGAAAACCAGATGCCCGGACAGCTTGGCGAATACTATAAAGATACCATCAACCTCGGAATCCTCAGGGATCTGACGCTTTATAATGACGCTGCCCATATTGATGATACAGATAACTACATGGTTGACGAGATCAGCCTTGATCCTGTAAATCTCGGAGCAATCCACCTTGAAAAAGGTGCGGCACAGGTTTATCCGGAGCAGATGATCATAAAAATGGAAAGAGGTTATTTCAACTTCCCCATGCTTGATAAAATCATCCATCAGACTACCTCTTCCTCGATGTTCAGCGTTGAATTCAACCAGGAAGGTATCCTGAATTCCGAAGGCTTCTTCACCAAGGGCAAGCTTTCACTCGGAGGACTCGATAATAAATTCAACTTCGGAAAGCATGGTGTAAACCTTTCCGATTTCTCTCTTGAATATGATACCTATTCACATGATTATCAGCTTTCACTCGGCGTTTCATTACCTTTGGCAAAGAAGGATATCAACGCCGGAATGTCAATGGATATCGGTTTCAAGGATGGTTCATGGGACTCCGTAATGTTCCATTATTCGAATCCTCAGAGCATATATATTGTTCCCAATAAGGTTTCACTCAATAATTTCAGCTTCGGTGTCTCGGATCTTGCCAATGAGGACTATCCGATCTACGACATCCCGAGCTTCTTCTGCAATGCAACATTCAAGGGCGGAGCTGATGTCGAAGTGTTCAACCTCTCCGACAAGGCTACTATCTTAAAGGAGTTCTTCGGAAGCGATGTTGCCCTTATAACTCTTGCGGATACGATAATCTCCTTCCGTTATAACGATCCCGTGATCACTGCAGAAAGCAACCTTAAACTTTTCGGTCTGGTTGATTACGGCAGATGCGAATGCAAGATCGGAAACTTCACCTATGACGATTATCTGCTCGGCTTCTCCTCCGAGGATGTGATCGGAGTGGATTATTCACTCTCCCAGGGACCTGAGATCGATTATCCTAATTTCAAGCTCAAGGTTCAGGGTACGACACGCGTCGGCATCAACAACCTCGCGTCATACTTTATCATGCGCGGCGACATTGATTACTACCTGAGCTTCAGAAATATCCATGAATCCGGCAGAATCAACGGTCTGTATGAACTGGCGTTTGTATATGGCGATGGCGAAGATGTAACCCTTAACCTGATCATCAGGGAAGAAAATGTCGGAAAAGATCCAAAAGGCTTCCGCGGATATATTTCACTTACAAATCCCGGAGTCGGAGTTGAATTCTACTAAAAGGATAAAGATATGAAGAAATTTAGATTTTATTTACTGATATTACTGCTCTTTCTCATGCTGCTGCCCTGTGTGGCTGCAGCTGAGGAAACCGAGGCTGACCTCTACTATAACGATGACAAGCACACCATTATCGTTTATGTGAGCTATGAAAACGATGATGTTAAAATTTCATTCAAGGATCCCGAGGACAATGCGGTTTCCCTGAACTCTGCAAATGTGGAGCAAGTTTCGTTTGACGGCGGAATGATCATTACGATAAAGGATGCCGCAGAAGGCCAGTGGAAGCTGGTATATGACAAAGGCTCAAACGAGTCGATAAAAGTTGACGTTAAACGTTATGAGAATCCGATAGAGATCACCGGGCTTGATGTAAAGGTCGAGGGTGATGAGCTTAAGCTTGATTTTCTTGTGACCCATGATGAGCAAAGGGATTTCAACTATGAAGTAAGGCTTGGAACAGATCCTGATATGGTTACATACCGTGTGCTTGAATCCGGTTATGAATCCACTGGTGAAAAGATAAGCAAAACCATCAGTCTTGAGAACGTAAATTCCTATGATGGATATTATGTACAGGTATTTGCCTACTATGACAAGGACGGCACAAGATATTTTGACCAGGCTGTAAGCGATAAATTTTCATATTCCTCAGGAAATACGCCCGACCCTATTGATGATTTTGACGTAACCGTAGAGGAGCAGCTTCGTCTGCTTGAAATATCAATTGAGGATCATATAAACTGGAACGACAAATCGGCAAACATCGTTGTCAGCGCAGACGGAACTGAAATTTTCAACGAGCTGATCGATCTTTCGGTTCAGAAGGATGTGACCGTCAGTTTCGATGCCGGTGTGAAGCTTATAAAGTGCAGTGTCTCGGTGCAGAACGGTTCGGGCCTGATATCCGCCCCTGCCACAAAGGAAATAAACCTTGATTCTTCGGGAAATACTTTCTTTATCACCCTTCCCGAAGAAAGCTCTGTTTCCGGAAATACTTTCAGCTTCAGCTATGAAAACGCAAATGATCAGACCGTTTATTATACTGTCAACGAGAACAGCGGGGAACTGAAGCTTAACGGAAACGGAAAGGCAGAAATCGAGCTTCCCGATCAGCAGAATACTCTGCAGATCAGCTACACCAATTCAGACAAGATAAAGTTTATACTTGACAAGATTGTCAGCATTGACAACAATCCGCCCACGCTCATAATCTATGAGCAGCTGAACGGAATGACCACAGAAAAGGATAATGTCCTGATCACGGGAAAAACCGATACCGACTGTGTCCTTACCATCGATGATGGAACAAAGATTGAACTCGCCGCAGACGGAACCTTCACCTATGAATTCAAATTGAGTGATGGTGAAAATGTCATCAGTTTTTCTTCTGAAGATCCTGCCGGCAACACCACTCTTTCGAGTCTGAAGATAAACAAGGGCAAGCTCAAAAAGGAAACCGAAGAAAAAACAATAGTAAAGAACAAGACTGCCAACAAGATTTTCTCAAAGATTCCCTGGATTGTCGGAATTGCAATCGCGCTGTTTGTAATACTTGAACTTCTGGTTCTTATCTTCGGAAAGATGAGGAAAAAGAGCGCTGCAGGTATCCTTAAGGCAATGGCGATCATACTTTTCATATTTGCTACTGCTGCTCTCATATTTGACTGCATCTACTATTCACAGAGAAGAAGCTTTGAAAAGTCTGCCGACTATATCGACCTGGCTGTTGATGACAGCAAGGCTGCAAGCGAATATCTTGATACCACTGCTGCCACAAAGACTCTGATCTATGTTTTCTCAGGTCTTATCGGTCTTTCGGTTCTGATGTTTCTGATCTCTGTCATCATTAAGAGAAGCAGCGATCCCGAGCTTAAGGCAGCAAAAGAAAAGAAAAAGGCTGAAGCTAATGCAGCTAAACAGGCTGCAGCGGAAGAAAGAGCAAGACTGAAGGCAGAAGCAGCTAAGCGTGCTGCTGAAGAACAGGCAAGGATGAAAGCTGAGGCTGAGGCAAGGGCCAACGAGGAAGCTGAAAGAGCAAAAGCGGAGGCGGAAGCAAGGGCTAAGGCGGAGGCTGAGGTTGCAAAGAGTGCTGCGGAGACTCCTAAGGTAAATACTCCTAAGTTCTGCAGCGGATGCGGAAATGCTCTTACGCCGGGTGCGAAGTTCTGTACCAAGTGTGGGAAGAAGCTGATCTAGATATAAGAACAACTCAAGAATCAAAGCCCGGATGAAATGTATGTCCGGGCTTTTTTATGTAATAATAAAAATTTTTTTAGTTTTTTGCAATTTAGCACTTTACATCACTAAAGTATTGTGGTATAATCGGTGTCACGTGAAGATATCACAAAAAAGAGAGACAAAAGTGAGGTACACTTAAAATGGGAAACAAAGGCGACTTAATGACATTCAGACCGGACATCATGGTGTTGGATGCAACAATGCGTGACGGAGGACTTGTAAACTCCTTCAACTTCAGTGATGATTTTGTACGCGACCTTTATATCACAAATATAAAAGCCGGAATCGACTATATGGAATTCGGCTACAAGGCTTCAAAGGAAATGTTCGACGTAAACGAGTACGGCAAGTGGAAGTTCTGCGACGACGAGGATATCCGTGCCATCGTGGGCGAAAACCACACCGACCTTAAGATTGCCGTAATGGCTGATGTAGGCCGCTGCGACTACAAGAAGGACATTCTTCCGAAGGCCGAGAGCCCTATTGACATGATACGTGTGGCATGCTACATCCACCAGATTCCCACTGCCCTTGAAATGATCCAGGATGCACATGACAAGGGCTATGAGACCACCTGCAACATCATGGCGGTTTCAACCGTTTCCGAGTCCCAGATTTCACAGGCACTCGATATTCTGATGCAGAGTCCCGTTGATGGCATCTACATTGTCGACAGCTACGGTTCCTTTGTTCCCGAGACAACAAGAAACCTTGCAGATATGTATCTCGAAAAGGCTGAGGGTTCGAACAAGTACATCGGTATCCATGCCCATAACAACCAGCAGCTTGCCTTCGCAAACTCAATCGAAGCACTCTCCCGCGGCGCAAGCATTGCGGACGTTACCGTTAACGGCATGGGACGTGGTGCCGGTAACTGCATGATGGAACAGATGCTCGGCTTCCTGCGTAATCCGAAGTTCAACATCTACCCTGTCATCCAGTTCATCGAGAAGCACATGGTCAAGATGCGCGAAGAATGTGTATGGGGCTATGACATCCCTTACCTTCTTTCGGGTATATTAAACCAGCATCCTAAGGATGCGATCCGCTTCTTGAAAGAGCACAGGACCGACTACACCAGCTTCTACAAGGAGCAGTTCGAGAAGCTGTAAAATACTTTAAAACAACTGAAAAATCATTAAAAAAGACAGGGGCAGATTCAGATATCTGCTTACCTGTCTTCTTTTGTCCTATGTTACCAGTTAACGGTATTCCGTTAAAAAACGATCAGTTTATTGAAGAAATGCTTCCACTTTTCTGATCTTTCTTGAAGCAATAAATGATATTACTAAAACAATCAACAGTATAGTAATCCCGGCATTGTTGATTGCAGCATCCCCGAAAACAAAATCTCTGATAAAATCAGGGATATGAAGATCTTCTCCTACATTAGACATAAAAAAATTAGGATAAAATAAAATAAATATTCCGGCAAAAGATCCTCCGGATATTGATCTCCAGAATTCAAGCATATGCTTTGTTCTTGCTTCTTTGGAGGCATCTTTATATTTCATGAGATAGTACATATCGTACAGAGCCGAAAGAATTTCAAAAACCACGACAATCAAAGCAATTCCGGCAGCAATTGAAATCCATTTAGTCAGATTTGTTTCAAGCGAAATTCCCAGAATCTTCTTATCCATCAATCCTATACCGGCAAAAACAAATTGACAGGGATTAAGTTTTTTTCCAAGCACTGAACAGGTGGGAAAAAGAATAAAAGCACAACCAGCAAGCATTCCCAGAAAACATGCCGTCATTGTCTTCCATTCCGGCTTGCTTTCTACAACTTCATCATAGGTTTTTTGCAGTTTTACGGCAGATTTTTCTTCAAGCTTTCTGTCCAGCTTGGCAATCTTGGAATTATTTTGAGTAAGAAGGACAGTAAAAAAGCCCATAATTCCCGCCAAAAACAAAGCACAGCCTAAAATCTCAATTACTCCAAACTTTATTTCATGCCCGGCTTTCATGCAAAGAACCCCTGCACCGAAAATCAGTAAAGCAATCAATAAAGCTTTTCCTTTACCTTTAAATTCCTGGTTCTCGTCCGGCTGGTTTTGGTTCTCTTCCGGCTGTTTTTGTTTTTCTCCCGGTTGTTTTTCTTTAATCTCTGCATTTTTAAGCTGTACATTACTTAATTCCGGCACTGCTTCAAATTTCGCGCCACAACCGATGCAGAACTTCGCCTCATCGGAATTTTTCTTACCGCATTTTGTACAATACATTTCAGTTTCCTTTCATGGGTTTATTTTTTTACTGGTAATGGAGCCAGCTATTGATTTCAGATGCTACAGGCATCAGATCGCTGTACGCATAGTTGCAAAAGTGCTTGAATGAGTGGGTATTTTCCTGTGTAGCAGCAGTAACGTCGGTGACGTCTGCGTTGCGTGCTTCTCGGTCAATATCACCTGTAATATCAACTTCAAGCCACTGATCATACAGATATACAGCGTTCCATACATGCCCTTCAGCGTTGTTACCGAGGATGATGCAAGGGATGTCGTGCTTTCTGCACATGATTGCATAGATATTTACAAAGTCTCTGCATACGCCCACGTTACACTGAGATACGTAAAAATCACCAGTATGGTAATAGCCATAGTAACGAGGGTTGTTGAGTTTATGAGCTTTATACCAATCATATACAAGGTTTTCTGTCATCCAGTCATGGAGCAGGAGTGCTTTGTATGCTGTAGAATCATTCTCGTGACCTGCAAGGATTTCATCAGACTTGTTGATCCAGTACTCTGTATCAGATACGTATGTGGAATAACCGCTGTATTCAGCCTGACTTTTAGCTTCATAAGGATATGCAATATTGTAGTTGAGAGAGTTCTCAGGGGTGATACTCTTGGCTTCGATCATTTCTGTGATTTTAGCCTGTCTGGTTGTAGGACCTTCTGTCTCGAAAGAGTAGAAGTGACGACCATAGCAGATATATGCCTCAAAATCAGAATCATTGTTGGATGCATAATTGATAAGCAGATACATGTTTGCAATGTATTTGTGGTTGTTGACACTTGTATATTCTGCAGTGATCGCATAGTATCCATTTACGTATGATTCGTCTGAGAGATCTGCAGTGATGCCTTCGTCAGCCGTTACAGTGTAACGAGGAGTTGTTCCGTTCATGTATGTGATTTTAATGTCAGAGCATTTAACACCATCCAAATTGTAGTAATTATTCACGGAAAGTGTTTTATTTTTGATGGATGCGTTGAAACCAAAGTAAGTTTCTGCATATGTCACATTCTCAGTATTTGTGATTTTGTCATATGCATCATACGCATTTACGTAATCTAATCCACAACCTACGATACCTGTATCTGTAAAGCGCCAGAATACCCAAGTGTCATTTCCATTCATATAGAATATGTTGCTCGTGTTGGTTGTGTTGAATGTTTTGCTGGACTCAATTGGAGCTTTTTTCCAATTCTGGTGTGATAAACCACTGATTCTGTCTACGATCTTGTTGTTGACAATGGGTTTCTGAGTTGTAGGCTCAGCTGTTGTTTCTGCAGGCTTTGTTGTAGTAACAGGTGCCTGAGTTGTTACAACGGGCTCAGTTGTTACTTCAGTCTTGGACTCAGATGCAGGTGTGGAAGTACTTGTCGGGGTCGGCGTATTTGTTGCTGTCGGCACTGCTGTTTCAGTCGGTACCGGTGTCTCCGGAGCAGCCTGATCATCAAAATCTTCACTCTCGTTTTCCAAAACGTTCGAAGCTTTTCCGTTCTTATCACTGTTTTTCTTGAGACTGTTATTGCCAAGATAAGCAAAAATCCCAACAAGCCCGGCCATAATGATTATTATTGCCGCTATTATTATTTTTTTCAAAGAACCGTTCGCCGGTTTTTCAACCAATGCAGAGGTCACTTCATTTTTTTCACCGCAATGGATACAAAAAGAAGCATCCTCTGAAATTTCTTTACCGCATTTTTTACATTTCATCTAAATAGCTCCACAATGATTATAGTTTAAATCCACACTTTTCACAAAACTTTGCTTCTCCAACAAGAGTCTTGCCGCATGAAGGACAGGTCTTTGTTTTGGGAGCTTCGGGAACTAAATAATTTTCTATAAGCGTGAAATCTGTCGGAACCACCTTGCTTCCGCATTTGTTGCAAAACAGGCTGTCGCTTGTTATTATTGCACCGCAGCTTTCACACTGCATCTTCTCGTCAAGGCTAAGCCTGTACTGATACCAGACTTTTTCCATCTGCCCGCACTCTTTGACAGCCGATATTTCACCAAAAAATTCCGCGCTTTCATTATCAAAATTTGCTTCAAAATATTTTTTCCCCAGATCAAGCAATGCCTTTTCCGTAGCTTCTTTTGCTTCCTCATACTTCTGCTCCGACAAAGCAATCTGAGGATTTACATTTGAAGGTGAAACATTAGAATTATTGTATGTTTCCGTGATGTTTTTTCTCATTATATCAGATGTCCTCCTTTAAGCTCAGTTGTATACATAATACCCCCCCCGTTTTTATTTTGTCAAGACATTTAACCTTATGTTTCCTTCATTTTAAAAGGCCGCCGCATCTGCGACAGCCTTTTATCATTCATACATTTCACTCCATTTTTCATAGGCCTTCTCATACTTTTCGACAGCCTCATAATACAATTTCAGTTTGCCGGGGCTTTTTTCGAATCTCGGGTCAGCCTTTTCATCGGGACATTCGAAATCCATCAGCCTACGCATGATTTTATCCATCCTGTCCTTAAACGGAGTACTGACGCAGTAAAACTGACACCCGCTGATGTCAAACTGTGAGTCTTCTCCCATATAACGTATGATGCTTATTTTGTTAAGTTCGTCAAGCTCTGTCATGTTTTCCATTAAATCCAGAAGCTTTTCGGCATATTCTTTTACTTCGCAGTTTCCGCGAATAAGAGCCTGCAAAACGTGGATGAAATAGCTTGAAGCACGTGAAGAATCTTTCTGCAAAGCTTCCATGTAACTTTCAATTATCTCAGTGTCCCACTGTGATTTGATTTCACGGGTTATGTTCAGATCACAATATTCCTTGTAGGCCGCGGAACCTATCTCATGCCACATATAACGGCCTTCGTTCCCGAAGCATGACATATAAATATCTTTTGCTTCTTCAACAGTCATTTCTATGATTCCTTTTCATCATTTTTAGCACTTCACATAAAATTTTCTTTATAATCCGCCAGGTTCTTTTTCAGCAGTGCCGGTATGTCAAGTTCATAAGGACAGCGGCTCCGGCACAGGCCGCACTCAACGCACTGTTCTATCTTCATCATTTCATTTTTCCAAAAATCCGTGGTCCAGTTTGACGATGGTGCTCTGCGTATCATCTGCGACATTCTTGCACACTGGTTGATGATTATGTCCACACTGCAAGGCATGCAATAGCCGCAGCCTCTGCAAAATTCGCCAAGCAGTTCCTTTCTGTCTTTTTCGATGTATCCCCTGATTTCCGAAGTCATGACACAATCTTTTTCAAAAAAGGACAGCCACTCCTCAAGTTCTTCCATGCGCTGTATTCCCCATATGGGAAGTGCGTCATACTGTGACATAAAAGCCATGCAGGCCCCGGAATTCGTTAAAAGTCCTCCTGAAAGCCCCTTCATCGCTATAAAGCCCATGCCTGCCTCTGCACAAACTTTAACGAGAGCAATATCCCTGTCACTTGCAAGATAGGAAAACGGGAACTGCAAGGCATCATAAAGACCGCTCTTTACTATTTCCTCGGCAATGCCGATTTTGTGGGCGGTGATACCGATATATCGTATCTTTCCCTGCTCCTTCGCCTTTTGCATTTCCTCATACATTCCTGTTCCGTCTCCCGGCGCATAGCAACGTTTTACGCAGTGGAACTGGTAAAGGTCAAGATAATCCGTTTTAAGCAGTCTGAGGGACGTTTCTAAATCCTCACGGAATTTTTCGGGAGTCTCCGCCATAGTCTTAGAGGCGATATATATTTTATCCCTCATTCCCTCAAATGCCAGCCCCAGCTTTTCCTCGCTGTCAGAATATGCCCTTGCGGTATCAAAATAGGTCATTCCGCCCTCATATGCCCTTCGCAAAATCTTTACTGCCATGTCCTTATCGACACGCTGTATCGGCAGAGCTCCGAAAGCATTCTGGGGAGTGATGATGTCAGTTTTTCCGAGTCTGATGGTTTTCATTTAACCCCTTCTTGAGAATAGTCTTATCACCGCGGCCACGATAAACAGTCCGGCCGGAATCAGATTATTAAAAATTATACTTCCCGGAAAATAAAAAGTCAATTTTATGCACATCATTTATTTAAATTTTTCTGGGAATATGTTATACTCGTTACATGGTAAATAACGAATCAACAATCGAAAAGCTGACCGGTACTTTCTCTGACCAGCTGTCCGCCACCGAAAGCATGAGGCAGGAACTTAAGTCCCTTATCTCCTACCTTAATCTTGCCGGCACGGACGTAGCGAGTTTTATTTTGAACTGCTACAGAGAGTATACCGGCTCTAAACCGGATCCGGATAAACCTCTTTCAAAAAAAGAAGGCGCTTTGTTTCTTCATGCCCTTTCGGTCAAAGTCCGTAAGGTTTTCCCGGATGTTTCGGGCGAAAATAATGTGACTCAGCTTTCTGGTATAAAAAAAGGCAGTACTGTTTTTTCGGAAATATATGTTGAAAAAGGTGCCTTGACATATCCTTTAACAAACAGGATACTTTCACGCTTTCCTGAGCGTAAGGTCACCGAAATAGCTCATTACAAGGATATTTTCAACGTTGCCGGACAGGATTTTCTTGCCCAGAAGCGCTCTCCTGCCTTGATACTTGCCGTTAATAACGGCAAGAGGATATATGACGGGGCAAGGCCCTGCCAGAACTTCGGCCATGAGCATTTTTACTACACTTCACAGGTCAAAAACTGCCTTTATGACTGTGAATACTGCTTTCTGCGCGGGATGTACCCGAGCGGAAATATTGTGATTTTCGTAAATACAGATGACTATTTTTCCGATATTGATGCAGAGCTAAAAAATCACCCTCTTTATCTTTCGATAGCCTATGATACCGATCTGCTGGCACTCGAAGGTTTCACAGGAATTGTTAAAAAGTATTGTGAATTTGCGGCCGACCGGCCGGAGCTTTTGATTGAGATAAGGACTAAGTGTGCATCCGGAGACGTCACCAAATCTCCGGCTGTTCCCTCAAATATTATCTTAGCTTATACTGTCTCTCCCGACCCGATTGCAAGAGCATATGAACACTGGGCCGGAAGCTTTCAGGCAAGAAAAAGTGCGATATATTCGTCGCTTAAGGCCGGAATCAGAACCAGGCTCTGCATAGACCCGATGATTGCGGTTATAGGCTGGAATGATATTTATGGAAGCATGATAGATGAACTGTTTTCGGAGCCTGTGATGGCTAAACTTGAAGATATTTCCGTCGGTACCTTCAGAATATCATCCTCCTACATAAAAAGGCTGAAAAAGACGGCCCTGACGCCGATTTCGGCATATCCTTATGAAAATACAGACGGAATGTGCGGATATGATAAAAAGCTCAGAATGGAAATGACGGAGTTTGTAAAAGAAAGGATTGGGAGATATTATCCTGTAGAGAAAATCTTTATTTCGGATTATTGATTTAATTTCAGCGCAAAAAGCAAGACTTATATTATAATGACAGGATGAAAAAAGGATTGGTACAAAATATGAAACGCGTACTTCTTACAGGAGCAAGCTCGGGGATCGGGCTTGCAATGCTTAAAGAACTTATTAAAAGAGATTATTATGTTTACGGGATCGGAAGGGATTTTTCAACTGATACCAACGGACTTGCCAGCGATAAATTCCGTCTGCTTTCCTTCGACCTCACCGACACGGTGGAGCTCCCGCAGCTTGTCAAAAATATTCTAAATGACGGTCCCCTTGACATCCTGATAAACAATGCCGGGGTTGCGTACTATGGAAATCATGAGACCATTTCCGCCGAAAACATTACAGAAATGGTTACTACGAACCTGACGGTGCCCATGATACTGTCTAAGCTCGTTTTACCTGCGATGAAGCAGAAAGGCTCCGGGATGATAGTGAACATTTCCTCCGTAACCGCAAAGAGCACCAACAATACCCACGGCTGCGCATATGGGGCAACCAAGGCCGGACTTTCTAGCTTCGGCATGAGCCTTTTTGAAGAGGCAAGAAAAAGCGGGGTCAAGGTCATGAACATACATCCCGACCTTACCGACACCGCCCTGTACCGCAATGCCGATTTTCTGCCCGGTGAGGATAATGATGCCCATCTTGAGGCAGAAGAAATCGCAAAAATGACTGTGGATTCAATTGATGAAATGTACCGTATCCCCGGGCTTAACATCAGTGACATAACACTCAGGCCCCAGAAAAACGTGATACAAAAAAAGCAAAAAAACTGAGCTTTCAAGTTTCTCAATTGACACCACCCTTTTCTTGTTCTATAATTACAGACAGGTTTACAAAAAAATCACGGAGGGTTTACAATGAAAAATCTGATATTACGTATCAATGCTACTGACAAGATTTCACATATCAACCCCGAGCTTTACGGACATTTTTCCGAGCACCTCGGACGCTGCATATATAACGGCATTTTTGTCGGCGAAAATTCGTCGATTCCGAACATAAACGGAGCCAGGAAAGATATTATCGAGGCCTTCAAAAAGATTAAAATGCCTGTGCTCCGCTGGCCCGGAGGCTGTTTTGCGGACGAATATCACTGGAAAGACGGCATCGGCGAAAAATCTACTCGTAAGAAAATGGTGAATACTAACTGGGGCGGAGTTACCGAGGATAATTCCTTCGGTACCAACGAATTCTTCAATCTCTGCGAGGAAATCGGCTGCGAGCCTTACCTTGCAGGGAACCTGGGAAGCGGAACCGTGCAGGAGCTTTCGGAGTGGGTGGAATATATCACCTTTGACGGCGAATCACCGATGGCCGACTTAAGACGCAAGAACGGACGCGAGAAGCCATGGAAGCTTAAATATCTCGGAATCGGCAATGAAAACTGGGGCTGTGGCGGAAACATGCGCCCTGAGTACTATGCCGATGAGTATAGAAGATACCAGAGCTTCTGCAAGGATTTCTCCGGCAATAAGCTTTTCAAGATTGCCTGCGGTCCGAGCGGTGATGACTACAACTGGACAGACAAGCTTCTTTCAAGCGTCAACAAGAACATGACCAAGGGCATTTCGCTTCACTACTATACCATTCCTCATGGTAACTGGGATAAAAAGGGCGACGCGGTAGATTTCAACGAGGATGATTATTATTCAACCATTCAGAACGCGCTCTACATCGAGGAGGTCATCCGCCGTCACTGCGGAATCATGGACAGATATGATAAGGACTGCGAGATCGGTCTGATCGTTGACGAATGGGGCTGCTGGTTCGATGTGGAAAAAGGTACCAATCCCGGCTTCCTCTTCCAGCAGAATACAATGCGTGATGCTATTGTTGCTGCCGGAAGCCTTAACATTTTCAACACCTATTCCGAGCGTGTGATCATGGCAAATCTTGCCCAGGCTGTAAATGTGCTCCAGGCACTTGTGCTTACCGAAGGAGAGAAAATGGTGCTCACTCCGACCTATCATGTTTTCGATCTTTACACGGGTCACCATAACGGCGAGCTTGTCTACAGCTCATGTGAGGAT